>JANNBZ010000125.1:0-5261 GCA_031386065.1 Burkholderiales bacterium | reverse complement strand
GCCGAAGAAACACTGCGTGCCTTCGTTGTGGCAAGGTGGAATGCGGTGCCGCGGAAGACCGATGTAGCAATGGTGCGCACTGCCCGCGGGTTAGCGTGGTCCTGGGTGACGTCATCGACATTGGTGAATCGTCGCGGCAGTTCATAGCTGGCGTGGCGATATCCCGTTTAAGAGAGTGAGCAAGACGACGTACCCGAGGCGGCACCACATTCCACAACGGATGATGGAGCAAGCCATGGTGCAACGCAATCGAGGTGTCAGCCTCAAGCCCGGCAAGTCGCGGGCGGCGCTGACGATCACCCACCCGAACGCCGCGGGCGTCGACATCGGCAGCGCAGCCCACTTCGTGGCCGTACCGCCGGACCGCGACGACGAGCCGGTGCGTGAGTTCCCCAGCTTCACGGTCGACCTCAACGCCATCGCAGACTGGCTGGCGGCGTGCCGCGTCGACACGGTGGCGATGGAATCCACCGGCGTCTACTGGATCCCGCTGTTCGAGCTGCTGGAGTCGCGAGGCTTCACGGTGCTGCTGGTGAACGCGCGGCACGTCAAGAACGTGTCGGGTCGCAAGTCCGACGTGCTCGACTGCCAGTGGCTTCAGCAGCTCATGACCTATGGCCTGCTCAGCGGCGCGTTCCGCCCGACCGAGCAGGTCTGCGTGCTGCGCTCGCTGTGGCGCCAGCGCGCCATGCTGCTCAGGAGCCAGGGCCGCTACGTCCAGCACATGCAAAAGGCGCTGACGCAGATGAACGTGCAACTCGCCAACGTGATTGCCGACGTGGTTGGCGAAACGGGCCAGAAAATCCTGCGCGCCATCGTCGCCGGCGAGCGCGACGGCCAAGTGCTGGGTGCGATGAAGAACGTGCGGGTGAAGGCCAGCGTCGAGCAGATCGCCAAGAGCCTGCAGGGCAACTGGCGGGCAGAGCACTTGTTCGCGTTGAAGCAGGCGCTGGACGCCTTCGACTTCATCGGCACGCAGCTGGCCGAATGCGACACGCAGATCGAGCAGCAGATGCAGACCCTGCAGGTCCACGACGGCGAGCCCGCCAAGGGCAAGAAGCGCGGCCGCGCTCGCAACGCGCCCAAGTTCGATCTGCGCACGCAACTCTTCAAGATGTGCGGCGTGGACCTGACGCGCATCGATGGCATCGACGTGACCACAGCGTTGGCCGTGATCAGCGAGACCGGTGCGGACATGTCGCGGTTCCCCAGTGACAAGCACTTCGCGAGCTGGATGGGCCTGTGTCCGGGCACCAAGATCACGGGCGGCAAGGTGATGAGCGGCAAGACCAAACGCTGCGCCAACCGCGCAGCGCAGGCGCTGAGACTGGCGGCGGCCGCACTGCGCACCAGCCAGTCGGCGCTGGGAGCGTACTTCCGGCGCATGTGCGCGCGCATGGACAAACCCAAGGCCGTCGCGGCTGCCGCCCACAAGCTCGCGCGGCTCATCTACACGATGCTGATCAAGGGCGAGGAATACACCGACCAAGGCCAGGCCTACTACGAAGAGCGATACCGCGAGCGCGTACTGCGCCAACTGTCCCAGCGCGCCAGCAAGCTCGGCATGCAACTCGTCGCAGCGCCCCAAACCGCCTGAAAAATACCTTGCCCATCAACCACTTGAGGGGTGTTTCTTAAGAGTTCACCACGTACACCAGCGCGGTGCGCGGCGGGATGGTGAAGGCGCCGGTGGCCGACACATAGGCCGCCGCCGTGGCCGGCCGCTTGTCGGCCGCAGTGGCCGCCGTGTGCACCGGGTGCAGCACGAAGGCCTTGCCCTTCAACGCGTCGATGGTGAGCGTTTGCGCCACCTTGTCGACGTTGACGAAGTAGGCCAGCTCCTGGAAGCCCGCACCGGCATAACCGGCACCGTTCAGGTGGCCGACCAGCACCGTCGGCACCTGCGTCGAGCCGCTGTTGTGGAAGCTCAGACGCGCCCTGATGTCGTCGCCGCTGCGCAGGCGCAGCAGGGTCGAGCTGGAGCGGATCTTCAGCAGGTCGCGGAAGGCGTCGCGGGTCCAGCCGATCTCGGTGGCGGTCGGCTTGATCGCCGCGTTCGCCAGCAAGGGCTTGATCAGCGACCAGTTCGAACTGTTGTCGTCCTTGGGCGGCGCGCCGGTGCCGAAGTAGTTGTCGGTGTAGGTCCAGTCGAGGCGGTTGAACCAGTCGCCGGAGTTGTAGCTGTTGCGGTCCATCGACTTGCTGCGCAGCGTGTCGATGCCGGCGTGGAAGTAGCTCACACCCTGGCTGAAGGCATTGATGGCAGCGCCCAGAATCTGCACCCGCGCCCGGTCTTCTTTCGAAGTCGAGGTGGGCAGCTTGTAGGCGTTGATGTCGAACAGCGTCTGGTTGTCGTGGTTCTCGACGTAGTTCACCACCTCGCCCGGGTTCAGCACGTAGCCGGCGGGCTGGCCGTTGTAGTTGACCTCCTGCAGCGGAATGGTGGCGTCCCAGCTGGTCGTCATCACGTAACTGCGGATCGAGCCGGCCAGGCCGACCTTGATCATGTCGGTAGCCCACAGCAGGTCACCGCGCGTCTTGCCGCCGCCCTTGTCGTTGGCATCAAAGAACAGACCGCTGATGTAGCCCTGATTCGCGACCAGGCCGTCGCCGCTGTCGAATGGCCCGCCGCCGCGCACGAAGTCGCGCGCGCGGTCGCTGAAGGTGCCGATGCCCGAACCGTTCAGTTCCAGCTGCGAGGCCTGACGGAAGCGCGCGTTGTTCTGCACCTCGCCGAAGTTCCAGCCTTCGCCGACCAGGTTGATGCTGCGGCCGGTGGCGGTGTTCACGGCGGTCTGCAGTGCTTCCATCACGCTGCGCGGCTGGTGCGCCATCAGGTCGAAGCGGAACGAGTCGATCTTGTATTGCTTCGCCCACAGCACCGTCGAATCGATCATGAGCTTGCCCATCATCAGGTTCTCGGTGGCGGTGTTGTCGCAGCAGGTCGAGCGTTCCACGCCGCCCTTGTCACTCAGGCGGTGGTAGTAGCCCGGCACCACGCGGTCGAGCACCGACTTGTCGTTCTGGCCCGACGCGGTGGTGTGGTTGTAGACCACGTCCATGCCCACGCGCAGGCCGGCCTGGTGCAACGCCATCACCATGGCCCGAAGTTCGACGACACGCTTGGCGCCATCGGCGGCGCTGGACGAGTAGCTGCCTTCCGGCGCGTTGAAGTGGAACGGGTCGTAGCCCCAGTTGAAGCAGTCGCTGTCCTTCACCGCCGCCACCGCTGATTGCTGATCTTCACTGTCGGCTGCGCCGCCGGTGGCCAGCGGCGTGCAGCCGCCTTCGGGCACGGTGGCGATGTCGAACACCGGCAGCAGGTGCACGTCGGTCAGGCCGGCGTCGGACAGCGCCTTCAGGTGCTTCATGCCGTTCGAGCCGGTCTCGGTGAAGGCCAGGTACTTGCCGCGATTGGCCCTGGACACGCTCTGGTCGTTGGCCGAGAAGTCACGCACATGCAGTTCGTAGATCGTCATGTCGGTCTGTGCGGCGACCTTGGCCGGTGCGCTGCTGGCGTCCCAGCCGGCAGGCTTGAGCGCGGGCGCGTTGAGGTCGGCGAGGTAGCTGCGTTTGGAGTCGGTCGTCAGGCTGACCGAGTACGGGTCGGTGACGAGGTTGCGCACCAGGCCCACGCCGCGCACGAACACCTCCACCGAATAGGCGTAGTAGGCGCCGGACTGGTCGCCCGACAGGCTGCCTGTCCAGACGCCGGTGGCGGCGTCGAACGTCATCGCAACGCCTGCGGCGGCACGGGCGATGCCGCTCGCGTAGGTGAAGACCGACACCTTCTGCGCGGTCGGCGCCCACAGCTTGAACTGGGTGTTGCCGCCCTGGATGGAAACGCCGAGGTCGGGCACGGTCGCAGCCGTGCCGTACAGGTCGTCCAACGCACCGGCCACTTGCGCGGTGCTCGCGTTCTGCGTCAGGCCGGCGGCGTTTTCCTGCACCACCACCAACTGCTTCTTGTGCAGGTCGGGCAGTTGCGCCAGGTCGGCGGCCTTTACCGCCAGCACCACACCGGCGCCGATGTACTTGAAACGCTGGGCGGCGGCCGGCGGCACCGTACCGGTGTAGACGTCGAGCGTGATGGCACCGTCGGCGCCGGTGACTGCAGCGTCCTTCGCGACGACGATCTGGCCCTTGGCCGAGTGGTACAGCTTGAACACGCCCGCGCTGTCGATCTTCGGGAACTGGATCAGCTGCTTGTCGAGCCAGTAGGCGCGTGCGTCGGTGCTCTTCGCGTCGCGGGTGTCGGGAAACTTGTAGTAAGTGGTCGGGTCGCCCTGCAGCAGCCAGATCTCGCCGACCTGGCCGGTGATTTTCAGCGCGGCGTAGTTGACCTCGATGTTCTTTTCGCGGCCGTCCTTGTCGTCCTTGTTGCCACCCGGTGGCTTGCCGTGAATGATGAACGCGAGACCGGTGCGGGTCACGTCGGCGGTCGGGTTCAGCACCGGAATGTCGAACACGATGCCGCCGTCGCCGATGCTGTAGTTGTTGAAGTCGGTGAACGCGACGGCGTTGTCCCAGTTGTCGATCTGCACGCCTGGCTTCAGGCCGTTCACGTCGAGGCCGCTGCTGGGCCAGATGTGCACACCCCAGTTGGCGTAGGCGGTGTCGGCGCGCTTGTAGTGCACCCGCACGGTGGTCAGGTCGGGCGTTTTCGCGTTGGCAGGATCGCTGGTGTAGTTGGTGCTGTCGCCCTGCTTCTTCCACACCTGGGTGCCGTCGGCGACCTTCCAGAATTGCTGCCGGTCGTCGTTGGCTTGCGACCACGACGACGGCTCACGATCGTCCTTGCCGCCGCCATTTTTCACTATGATGAAGTTGAAGCTCTCACCACCGGCCGGGATCTCCCAGTAGACGTTGGCGCCGTCCTTGGTACCGGCCTTGCCGGGCCAGCCACCGAAGGCTTCGCCGGGCGCGTTGAAAACGTACATCGTCCAGCCGGTGTAGTCGCCCGCCGGCCGGATGTAGGTGATGCGCACCGGGTCGGCGCCACCACCGCCGCCGCTGGCCGGCACCGCCGACAGCACGGCCTTGATGTCGGACGCGTTGCCGGCGTCGAGGCTGGTGTCGGGCGGATCGAGCTGGGTGCTGCCACCGCCGCAGGCGGTCAGCAGGGACAGGCCCATCGCCATCATGACGAGGACGGCGAAGCGTCTCCAGGAAGCCAACAGGGCACTGCGCATACGAGTCTCCGGAGCGGGGATGAAGGGCATCTTCGGCAGCGCTGGCGTCGTGGGACGCGCGCGACCGAC
>JANNBZ010000115.1:0-23092 GCA_031386065.1 Burkholderiales bacterium | reverse complement strand
CGCTCCTATGCATTTCGAGTCATTCATGGCATCGCATCGAGTCAGGCACGGCGCGACACCGCACCGGCGCAGCGCAGGCTTCACCTTGCTGGAGTTGCTGGTGGTGATGGTCATCATCGGCCTGCTGGCGGGCTATGTCGGACCCAAGCTGTTCGGCCAAATCGGCAAGTCGCAGGTCAAGGCGACACGGGCGCAGATCGACGGGCTGGCGAAGTCGCTGGACCAGTACCGCATCGACACCGGCCACTTCCCGAACTCCGAGCAAGGGCTGGGCGCTCTGCTGCGCGCTCCGGCGGGTGAGCCGAAGTGGGCTGGACCTTACCTGGCGAAGGCGGTCCCGAAAGACCCGTGGGGCAGCGACTATCACTACGTCTCGCCAGGCGAGCACGGCGACTACGACCTGGTCTCGTACGGCCGCGACGGTCGCCCCGGCGGCGAAGGCGAAGACGCCGACGTGGCGAATTGGTAGCCAGCGGCCCAAGCACGCGATGCCCGAATTCGTGGTTCACCTGATCGATCCGCAGCGCGGCGCGTCCTGGCGCAGCGTCAGCGCTGCCGATGCGCAGGCCGCCGTGTCGGCGCTGCGCATCGACCCGCGTCGGGTGTTGTCGGTGAAGGCCGCCGAGCCTTCATCGGCTGCGTCGCCAACGTCATCCCGCAGCCGCGCCTTTCCGCTGCGCCTGTTCAGCCAGGAGTTGGCGGTGCTGCTGGCGGCCGGCATCCCGCTGCTCGAAGGGCTGGTCACGCTGCGCGAGAAAGAAACCGCCAGCTCGGTGACCCACGCGCTAGACGCCGTCATCGAGCAGGTGCAAAGCGGACAGCCGCTGTCGACCGCGCTCAAGTCCCAGCCCGCCGCCTTCGACTCGCTCTTCATCGCCGTGGTGCAGGCCAGCGAGCGCACCGGCCAGACCGAGCAGGCGCTGCGTGAACACGCGGCCTACCTGGCCTGGGTCGACGCCTTGCGCAGCAAGCTTGTGGGCGCCAGCATCTACCCGCTGACGCTGGTGGTAGCCGGCTTCGGGGTGATCGTGTTCCTGCTGCTGTTCGTGGTGCCGCGCTTCGCCAGCATTCTGGAAGGTGTGGGCGGCGACATGCCAGCGGCGTCGCGCGCGTTGATCGCCGTCGGCCGTGCCAGCGGCGAGCATCCCTGGGCCACCGCCATCGCTGCGCTGGCCGTGCTGACGCTGCCCGTGCTGGCGTGGCGCCACGGTGCGCTGCGCCAGTGGGTCGCGGCGCGCCTGTGGCAATTGCCCCTGCTCGGCCCCAAGCTGCACCTGCTCGCGCTGGCGCAGTTCTATCGCACCGCCAGCATGCTGCTCGGTGCCGGCGTGCCGGTGGTCAGCGCTTTGCGCAGTGCGCGCCAGGTCATCGCGCCGCGCCTGCGCGCATCGCTCGACGCGGCCACCGAGCGTGTCGATCAAGGTGAGCGGTTGTCGGTGGCCTTGCAGCAGTCGGGCCTGACGACGCCGGTGTCGCTGCGCATGATCCGGGTCGGCGAACGCAGCGGCGGCCTGGCGCCGATGCTGCGCAACGCGGCCGAGTTCTACGACGAGGAACTGTCGCGCCTGACTGAACTCGTCACGCGGCTGGTCAACCCGGTGCTGATGCTGGTGATGGGCGTCGTCATCGGCAGCATCGTGGTGCTGATGTACCTGCCGATCTTTCAGCTGGTGGAGCAGGTGCAATGAGAGATCCCGTGTCAACCTGTTCGGAACGGGCCGCCGCGCCGGGCCGCCCCAAGCAAGGCACGACCCGCCCGGCGGGTCGATTGCTGTACGCGGCAATAGGGGTGCACCCATGAGTGCGGTGTTGAAGGCACAGGTCGAAGCCGACCACGGCCCTGCACCTGCCGACCCATCGCGCTGGCTGCCTGCCGACGGGGCGCCGTGGTGCCTGAGCTTCGACGCGTGGACGCAGGCCGAGGCGCAGCGTTGGCGCGTGGTGGTGGCGGCATCAGCCACCGGTGCCATGGCCCTGCTTGGCGACCAGCCGCTAGACGCCATGCTGCGCGAACGCATCGAGCACCGGCTGCAGCGCAGCGTGCTGTGGGTGCCTTGCGACGCAGATGCCATCGACACCTGGCTCGGCGCGGGAGCCGCCGGCTTTCGGGCGTTGGCCGCGCTGGGCGACAGCTTCGCGCAGACGGCCGACGCAGGCGCGGCGGTGGAACTGTCGGCGCTCAAGCTCAGCGAACAGGCCAGCCCGGTGCTGCGCTTGCTCGACTCGACGCTGTACGACGCGCTGCAAGACGGCGCCAGCGACGTGCACCTGGAATCGACGCTGCGCGGCCTGCGCATCCGGC
Source organism: Burkholderiales bacterium (assembly GCA_031386065.1). Classification (GTDB taxonomy): domain Bacteria; phylum Pseudomonadota; class Gammaproteobacteria; order Burkholderiales; family Burkholderiaceae_C; genus JANYJJ01. The sequence goes on along the minus strand of JANNBZ010000115.1, from coordinate 20,790 downwards.
TGCGCATCGACGGCGTGATGCTCGACCTGCGCGAGGTCGACGGCAGCGCGGTGGCCGAGCAGATCGTCTCGCGGTTGAAAGTGATGGCCGAACTCGACATCGGTGAGCGCCGCCTGCCGCAGGACGGCCGCTTCAAGCTGCGCATGCAGGGCCGCGACATCGACTTCCGCCTGTCGGTGATGCCCACAGCATTCGGCGAGGACGCTGTGGTTCGCGTGCTCGACCGGGCGCAGATTTCGCAGAACGGGCGCCTCACACTGCAAGCCCTGGGGCTGTCGCCTGAGACCTGCAACGCGGTGCGCCACCTGGCCCGCCAGCCGCACGGCATGCTGCTGGTGTGCGGCCCCACCGGCAGCGGCAAGACCACCACGCTGTACGCCGCCATCAACGAGACCAACCTGGGCCTCGACAAGATCATCACCATCGAAGACCCGGTGGAATACGAGTTGCCGGGAACGGTGCAGATCCCCGTCAACGAAAAGAAGGGCCTGACCTTCGCGCGCGGTCTGCGCTCGGTGTTGCGGCACGACCCCGACCGCGTGATGGTGGGCGAGATCCGCGACCCTGAAACCGCGCAGATCGCGGTGCAGGCCGCGCTGACCGGCCACATGGTGTTCAGCACCGTGCATGCGAACAGCGCCTTCGACGTGATCGGCCGCTTCATGCACATGGGCCTCGATCCGTACAGCGTGGTCTCAGCCCTGAACGGTGTGCTCGCGCAGCGGCTGATGCGTACCAACTGCAGTCAGTGCACGCGCCCGTTCATCCCGCCGCACGACGTGCTGCAGCGGCTTGGCGTGACGGCCGCCGACGGCCACGCATTCGCGCGTGGCCACGGCTGCACGCACTGCCGTATGACGGGCTACAAAGGGCGCACCGCGATGATCGAGATGCTCCACTTCGACGACGAGTTGCGCGACCTGATCGTCGCGTGTGCGCCGATGAGCCAGATCAAGAAAACCGCGCGCGCGGGCGGCATGGTGGCGCTGCGCGACATCGCACTGCAAGCCGTGTGCAGCGGCATCAGCACGTTCGAGGAACTGGACCGTGTCACGCTCGCCGATTGACGCGTCGCCCTGGCCCGCAACTGCGGACACGCCGTTGCCGGCGCGCACCTGGTCGCAGGACTTGGCGCGAACGCTGGAGCGCACGCTTCAGCGGGCACGCGGGCGGGTGGCGCAGCAGGTGGTGTACCTCGGCGCAGCCGGCGTGTCTGCCTGGCAGGCGCCCACCGACAGCAGCCACGCGGGCGCCGCCGCAGCCACCGACGAGCACGCCGACTTCAACGCGTGGTGCCAGGCACACAGCGGCTGCGAGGCGCGGCTGTTCGTCAGCGGTCACCTGCTGCACAGCCTGGTGGTCGACCCGGCGTTGCGCTTGTTCGACGAGCCCGCCGTGCGTGAGTACGCCATTCAGCAGTTCAGCCACTACCACGGGCCTCAGGCGCGGCAATGGCCGATCGCCGTGTGGGCGCAGCCCTCCAACTCCGGTGCGTGCGCAATGCATTCGGTCGACCTGCCCACGCTGATGGCGCAGGCCGCCGCGCACGACGTGCGGGTGCGCAGCATCGCGCCGGTGTGGTCGGCCGGGCTGGACTCGCTGTCGCGCCTGAAGCCTGCGTTCGGCGGCGCGCAGCCGCAGGCGCTGGCGTTGGCGTTGGTCGAAGGCCGACGCGTCACATGGTTGGTGGCGCAAGCCGGCAGCGTCGTCGCGCTGCAGCAGCGCTTCATCGACACGCCGCGCATCGATGCGCTGGCCGATCTGCTGGATCGGCTGGTCATTGAAACCGGGCCGTTCGCCGAGCCGCCGCTGGTGGTCGGGTGGGGGCTGGACGACGCGCAGTCGGCACCGTCATTGCCCGCCCAGGTGCTGACGCCGCTGGGCCAGCCCACCGCCTGCGCCGCCTGGCTGCTCGACGCAATGGGCCACGGCGCATGACCGCGCGCTGGCCTCGGCCGGAGTTCCTGGCCCTGCCTGCGCGGCCGCCGGCGCTGGCCTGGGTCTGGGCCGCCACTGGCGCCCTGGTGCTGGCGGTCACCGTGGTCGAAGCGACGGGTCTGCAGCAGCAGATCGACGAGCAAGGCTCGCGGCAGTCGAAGGCGACGCAGCAGAACCTGCGGCTGACGCGCAGCGCACCCCCGCGCAGCGTCGTGCCGGTGTCGGTCAGCAGCACCGCCGATTCGGCGCAAGCGGTGCGCACAGCCCAGCAGGTGGCGCACGACCTCACTCATCCGTGGGGGGCCATCCTGGCCAGCGTCGAATCGGAAACGCCGGCCGGCCTGCAATGGCTGCTGCTGGACCACGGCGTCGACAGCCCCGACCTGCGCCTCGAAGGCCTGGCCCCCGATGTGGCCAGCGTGATGGGCCTGGTCGACGCGCTGTCGGCCCGCGTCGGCTGGTCGAACGTGGTGGCCAGCCGGTTGCAGGCGCCCGACGCGCGTGAACTCGCGGCGTCAGGACCGCGCTGGCGGTTCGAACTCAGCGCCGGGGTCGACGCAAAACAGATCGACGCTGCATCCAGTGGAACGGGGCGCTGACGTGAGCGCGGTGACAGCGTGGCGGACGATCCGCCAGAGCGGTCGACAGGCTCGCCGTTGGGGCTGGCCGGGTGCCCTCGGGCTGCTGTTGCTGGTGGCGGCAGCCGCGTTGTGGTTGCTCTGGTTGCCGGCCTTGCGCGAGGCAGCGGATTCATCGAGCGCGAAGGCCGACGCGGCAGAACTGACGGCCGCGCGGATGAGTTCGACGCGTCGCAGCGCCGCATTGCAAACGCCTGCGCCGCAGAAGTTTGTCGACCCGTTTCCGCCCGCTGCAACGCGACAGGCACGGCTGGGTGCGTTGTGGTCGCTGGCGGCCGAACACGGGCTCGACGCGAAGCGAAGCGAACTTCGCCTCAGCCCGCAGCGCGGACTGGGCCTGCTGCGCTACAGCGTGAACATGCCGCTGTCGGGTTCCTACGCGGCGCTGCGGGCCTTCGTTGAAGACGCGCAGCGCCGCGACCCGGCGCTGAGTGTCGACCGGCTGCGTTTGCGGCGCGCATCGGCCAGCGCCACCACCGTCGACGCCGACCTGACCTGGTCGCTCTACATGAAAACCGAAGCCGAGCTGCGCGCGCCATGAGCCCGGCCGCCGACGATCCACGCACTTCAATGCGCCGCAAGCGACTGGCCCTGGCGGTGGCCGTCACCGCAGCGGCCACGCTGTGGGCGGCCCTTCAGCCCGAAGTGCCGGTACCGGCACCCGAGCTTCGAGACCGCGCTTCGGCTGCCACCAGCGCGCGCATCTCGTCACCCGGCGCCACGCCGTTGAAGCCCGCCGCATCGGCACCTGCGTGGCCCGAACCGAGCCCACCGCGCAGCGACTGGCCCGCAGCGCCGGCGCACGCGGTGGCTGCGTGGACCCCCATGGCCGCAGCACCCGCCGCGTTGGCCCCCCGACCCAGCGCGATCGCATCGGCCGCCGACAAACCGGTCGAAGCGCCCGCCTTCCCGTACACCCTGATCGGCCGCCTCGACGACGGCGAAGCGCGCGCCCTGCTCGCGGGGCCGACGCGCAGCTTCGGCGTCAAGGCGTCCGACGTGATCGACGGTCAATGGCGTGTCGATGCGGTGCCGCCACGTGGCCTCGCGCTGACCTGGCTGCCCGGCGGCATCAAGAAAACACTGGCCCTGGCACCTTCATGACCCGACGACTCTGTGACTTGAAATTCAACCCGCGCCTGCGCTCGATGCCGTTGCTGATGGCGGTGGCGTTGCTGTTCGGCTGCGCCGCGCCGGCACTGCGCGAAGCCGACCAATTGGCGCTCGACGGCCAGCACGAACAGGCCTTGACGGTGCTCGACGCAGCACGCCAGCGCGACCCCGGCGACAGCGCGCTGCGCACCGCACAGCGCCGGCAGCGCGAGCTGACGATGGCCACGCTGGCGAACCAGGCCGATGCGGCCCGCGCCAATGGGCAGTGGGGCCCCGCGCGCGAGATGCTCGCGCGGCTGGAGGCGCTGGACACGAACCATCCACGCACGCAGGGCCTGCGGCTGGAACTGGCGCGCGCCACGCGCCATCAGCAGCTGCTGCTGGAAGCCACGCGCGACGTCGACGCCGGCCGCAGCGCCGAGGCCACCAGCAAACTGCGCGAACTGTTGACCGAGGCACCGGGCCTGCCCGCCGCGCGCGCCTTGCAGCAGCGCATGGCTGAACGCAGCGCCGAGCCGGCGCTGCCTGCCGCGATGACCGCCGCCTTTCAAAAGCGCCTGACCCTTGAGTTTCGCGATGCCCCGCTGCGCAGCGTGTTCGAGTCGGTCAGCCGCACCTCGGGTGTGAACTTCGTGTTCGACAAGGAGGTGCGCGCCGACTCGAAGATCAGCATCTTCCTGCGCGATGTGACGCTCGACGAAGCGCTGCGCGTGATCCTGTCGTCGCAGCAACTCGACCGCAAGCTGCTCAACGAAAGCTCGCTCTTCGTCTACCCGAACACGCCCACCAAGCAACAGGAACACCAGGAACTCGTGACGCGCAGCTTCTACCTGTCGAACGCCGACGTGAAGCAGGCGCAGGTGCTGGTGAAGACGATGGCGAAGACGCGCGATGTCTTCATCGACGAACGCCTGAACCTGATCATCGTGCGCGACACGCCCGAAGTGGTGCGCCTGACCGAGCGGCTGATTGCCTCCATCGACCTGCCCGAACCCGAGGTGATGCTGGAAGTCGAGGTGATGGAGATCGGCAGCAACCGGCTGAACGAACTCGGCCTGCAGTGGCCCGACACGGTGCAGTACGGCGTGCCCGGTTTCAGCGGCCAGATTACGCGCGGCGACACCTTGCGCGCCTCGGTGGCGAACCCGGCGGTGATTGCCACGTTGCGCGGCAACAGCGGCACCACCAACCTGATCGCCAACCCGAAGCTGCGCGCGCGCAACCGCGAGAAAGCCAAGGTGCAGATCGGCGAGCGGTTGCCGATCTTCACGTCGACCGCCGTCGCCAACGCCGGTGTGGCCACCTCGGTCAGCTACATCGAAACCGGCCTGAAGCTCGAGGTCGAACCCAGCGTGCAGTTGGACAACGACGTGATCATGAAAGTCAGCCTCGAAGTCAGCAACCTGATCGGTCAGGTGGCGGGGCCGCAAGGTGCCATCGCCTACCGCGTGGGCACGCGCAACGCGACCACCTCGCTGCGCCTGCGCGACGGCGAAACACAGATCCTCGCCGGCCTCATCAACGACGAGGACCGCAAGGCGGTGCAGGGCGTGCCCGGGGTCTCGGAGCTGCCGGTGGTGGGCCGCCTGTTCGGCGTGCACAGCGACACCCGCAACAAGAGCGAAGTGGTGCTGCTGATCACGCCGCGCGTGGTGCGCAACCTGGGCCTGCCGGACGCCGACACGCTGAGCGGGCCGGCCGGCAACTACGCCAGCCCGGGGGCGGCGTCGACCCGGCTGCGGCCGAGCGCAAAGGCCGGCGTGGCGATGGCGAACGCTGCGGGCGGCGCGGCCGTGCCTTCATCGGCCACGGTCGCAGCGCAGGACAGTGCGATGGCGGTGATCGAAGTCTCGACCAGCGGCCAGGTGGCGGTGGGCGGCACGCTGTCGGTCACGCTGCAGAACCGGTCGAACGCGGCGGTGCGCGGGCAACTGGCGTTCGACACCACCATGCTGCAATCGGCTGGCGTCGACAAGGGCGACCGGTTGGACGTGGTGCTGGAGCCGTCAGGCCAGCAGGTGTTCGTGCTGCGCGCACTGGCCGGCACGGCGGGCAAGAGCAGCCAGGTCCAGCTCGAAGGGCTGAGCGCGGTGTCGGTCACCGGCGCGGCGATGCCGGTGCGCGTCGATGGCGACGGCGGCGTCAGCTTCGTCGCCCGTTGAGCACCGCCATGACTGCGCTCAAACCATCACACGCCGGCCGCCAGCGACGCGGCGTCACGTTGATCGAGATGATCGTCGTGGTGGCCATCGTCGGCATCCTGGCGGCGGCCGCGACACCGCTGCTGAATCTTCAGATGCGTCGACAAAAGGAGTTCGATCTGCGCCAGGGATTGCGCACCCTGCGCACAGCCATCGACGCCTACAAACAGGCGTCCATCGAAGGCAGGATCGGTCTCAACGACACGGTCGACCCCGACGCCAGCGGCTACCCGCCCGACCTGCAGCGGTTGGTCGACGGCGTGCCCGACGCGCGCGCACCGAAGCCGCGAAACATCTACTTCCTGCGCCGCATGCCGCGCGAACCGTTCGCCGACGCTGCCTTGCCGGCTGCGCAAACGTGGGCCTTGCGCAGCCACGACAGTCCGCCAGACGCACCCCAGCCCGGACGCGATGTGTTCGATGTGCACTCGCGCGCCGACGGCAACGGGCTCGACGGCACGCCGTACCGGGAGTGGTAGGCATGACGGCGTCGATTCGCGCGCCGCGCAACGGCTTCACGCTGATCGAGTTGATCGTGGTGATGGCCATCGTCGCCTTGCTGGTGTCGATTGCGGCACCGCGCTACTTTCAAAGCGTGGACCGCGCCAAGGACAACACGCTGCGCACCTCGCTGAACGTGATGCGAGACGCGATCGACAAGTTCGCGGCCGACAAGGGGCGCTACCCGGATTCGCTGAACGAACTGGTCGACGCACGCTACCTGCGCGCCGTGCCCAGCGATCCCTGGACCGGCAGCGTGTCGACCTGGGTCGTCGTGACGCCCGACGACCCAGCCGCCCAAGGCAAGGTCTACGACGTGCGCAGCGGCATGGCAGGCCGCGCCAGCGACGGCCGGCTGCACGCCGACTGGTGACTGCTATGCACAAACGCCACGACCATTCGCGCGGTGCGCCTCGGCGCGGCTTCACCTACCTGTGGCTGCTGCTTGTGCTGGCCGTGGGTGCGGCCGGCCTGGCAGCATTGGGCGAGCGGGCCAGCATGGCCGTTCAGCGCGAGCGCGAGGCCGAGCTGATGTTCCGAGGGCAGCAGATCGCCAGTGCGATTGCCGCCTACCGTGCAGCAACCGTCGGCCCCGTCCCACAGCTCCCGGTGGAGCTGAAACAGCTGCTGGACGACCGGCGCAGCCCGCGCCCGCTGCACCACCTGCGCCAGCTCTATGCCGACCCGTTCAGCGGCCAACCCGACTGGGTTCTGGTGACGACTGAAGAGGGTCGAATCGCCGGTGTGCGCAGCCGCAGCGATGCGCCGGCGCTGCGCGTGATCGACCTTCCGATCCCCGAGCCGGGCCAGCGCGTGCGGGTGTCGGACCGGCTGTTCATGGCCGACGGGATGGCACCGGCTGTGGTGGCCCAAGGCAAACCTGCAGCGCAGGCGCCGCCGTAGTCCGAACAGCGCATGCCGGCAGACGGGCCGGTTAGAAAAGTCACTGAAGGTTTGTACGCTGTTGTTTTGGCTGGAGTGCGATGGAAATGTCGATTGAAGCAGTGGGCGCCATGGGGGCGTCGGAAGATCGGCGCGCCCAAGCGATCGTGCAGGTGATCGAGGCGTCTGTCGACGTTCGTCGCAAGTACCAGTTCTTCGTCTGGACGCAAAGCAGTTTTCAGTTGCTGCTGCCGCACAAGGTGGTTATCTGCGGTTTGTACGACCGCAGCCGAAAGCAAGTTCGTTTGGAGCTGGTCAACAGCATCGTGGTTCCCGCAAATTTGCTGACGTTGTTGACCGATGGGCAGTCACCGCTGATGCAGCATGTCGTCAACGCCTGGATCAACAACCGCGGTCGTCCGCTGGTGGTGAAGCTGGAGGCGCTGGCGGGACGCGGCGTGGCGGCGGCGTCGGAAAGCCTGCAGGCGGCCGGCTATTCACAGTTGCTGGTGCACGGCGTGTCGCGCCCGCAGCGGGCCAGCGAGATCGAGAGCCTGTTCGTCTTCGCGTCACCGGGCAGCGGCATCTCGGCATTGCAGCTCGGCTCCATCGAACTGCTGCTGCCGCATTTGCACAGCACCTACCTGCGAGTGCAATCCATCGAGCGCGAGAACACCGACGCGCGGTCGCAGCCGGTGGCCGCACGCAGCGGCTATTCCAGCGCCAGCATCAGCGAGCGCGAGGAGCAGGTGCTGGGCTGGGTGCGCGAAGGCATGAGCAACCAGGAGATCGGCGTTCAGCTCGGAATCAGCCCGCTCACCGTGAAGAACCATGTGCAGAAGATCCTGCGCAAGCTCGGCGCCACCAACCGCGCGCAAGCGGTGGCGCGCGCCATGAGCATGAACCTGCTGCTGCGCCCGACGGGCGAGGACGGCACGGTCGGGCGCTGAAGCCACGCATCGCATCGGCATGTGATCGATGCCGAGTCGTTGCAGATTGCGCCAAATGGCCTAGGCAGAAACAAGCCGCCGGACACAGAGAAAGCGGCGCTCGCACCGTATCGTGTACGTGTGAATTTGTATCGGGCGTGATTGACCGCGCCTTCATCTACGCAACTCAAAAATGGATGCCCCCATGCGCAAGTTCTTTCGCACCTCCATCGCCACTGCTGCGGTGCTGGCGCTGTCCACCGCAGTGGCCACCGCCGCGCCGGGCGAAGTCGTCACCGCGTCGAACTCCTTCGGTGCGCTGAGCCTTCCGTACACCAACGGCTTCAACCAGACGCTGTCACCTTTGCAGTCGCCGTACAGCACGGCGGACTACTTTCTGAGTGACTACGGGTTCAGCATTAGCTCGCTGGGCTCGTTCAGCAGCGCCGTGGTCACCTTCAACTTGGGCACGATCCTGGGCTTGTCGGACCTGTCGGTCAACCTGCTGTCCGGCACACCCTGGGCCGGCGCCGTGCCCAGCGCGCTGAATGCCGCACAGATCACCAGCCGCAATGGCAGCATCCTCGCGTCCAGCTGGAGCTCCGGCGGTGCGCAGGTGATCAGCCCAATGACCTTGGGTGCCGGCGACTACACGGTGCAAGTTCGCGGCCGCGTCACCGGGCAATTCGGTGGCAGCTACGGCGGCGTGCTGAACGTCGCTGCGGTGCCCGAGCCGTCGGCCTTTGCACTGGCCTTGGTCGGACTCGGCTTGCTGGGCTTCGCAACCCGCCGCGCCAAGCGCTGAAGACGTGCAGAGCTGCAGCGGCCGTGGGGCCGCTGCAACCCATTGCTGTCAATCAATCGTGGCCGTGCGGCTTGCGCCAGCCGGCCAGCACGTCGAAGGTCTCGGCCTTGCGAACGAAAGCGTCGTACTCCATGTCGCCGAAATCGGCTGAGTCGACATGCAGGTAGTCCGCCGACTGCAGCCCCGCCACCGGCCAAGTTGCAGGCGCGCTGGCATGCCACTCCTGCAACTCGAACTGCACCCGGCCGGTGGGCGCGACGCGCGTCAGGCGAGCCGGCAAGCCGGCTTGCGATGACCATTCCACGTCGACCGATCGGCCTGCCGACTTGCCGTTGAAGCGCTGCATCGCACGCGCTGCGCCAGCCGGCTTCAGCAGGGCCAGTTCGCGCGCGTCGATGAAGGTGGCCAGCGCGTCCCAGCTCACGTCGATGCCCAGCGTGGCCAGTTCGCCGGCGGTGTAGTCGACGACCCGTTGGTCGGCGTGGAACACCCGCTCGAAGCGAACCGTGCCGCGCTCGTCGCGCGTCCAGTGCTCTTCGATGTCACCCCGGATCAGCGTGATTCGCTGCGGGCCGCGCTGGAAATACCAGGTCTCGCCGATGCTTCGCATCTGCTTCGACGACGGGTCACGCCGGCTGATCGTCACCTGGTAGCGAGCCGCCACGGGTGCCAGCGACGCGGTGGGTACTGCGGTGTGTACTGCGGTGTGCACTGCGGTGTGCGAGACAGGCGGCGCCGCAGCGGCCAGCGGGGTGTCGACATGCGCCCACACCCCGGGCACTGCACAGCAGCAGGCCGCGGCGATGACGCTCATCACCAACCGCCGGCGGCCGGCGGCACGCTGACTCAGCGCGCCGCACTGGGTTGAGTGCGCGACCTTCAAAAGCCGAACGCCTCGCGCATCACATGGAAGATCCAGTTCTGCTCCATGCTGCCGCGCACCAGGTAGGCCTTGGGTCCGCGTGCGAACACCGCCACGTCTTCACCGGCGTGCGTCTCGGAGCCCAGCGGCACCGCAGCTTCCTGCAGGAACCCGAGTGCAGCGGTGTCGACATTGGTCAGGTCAGGCCGACCCAAGGGGCCACGGTAGCCGGGACCGTTCTGGTAGCCCAGCGTGGTGTAGGGCAGGCCGTTTGCGTCCTTGCTCAAGGCCGTGGGGTTGCCGTCGATGGCCGGAACGTCGCGCACCAGGCCGAGGATGTCGTTGCCGCGGTGCGGATAACCGGCCAGCGTGAACACATGGCTGTGGTCGGCGGTGACGATGATGAGCGTGTCCTGGTCGCTGGTCATCTCCATCGCCTTGCGCACCGCGTTCGACAGTTCCACCGTGTCGACCAGCGCGCGCTTGGCGTTGCCGCCGTGGTGCGCGTGGTCGATGCGGCCGGCCTCGACGTGCAGGAAGAAACCAGTGGGGCTCTTCTGCAGCATGCGGATCGATTTCTCGGTCATTTCGGTCAGCGATGGCTCGCCGCCGGTGTCGGTGGCGCGGTCGGATTCGAACTGCATGTGACTCGGTTCGTACAGACCCAGCAGGTGTTCGGTGGTAGCCGGGTTGATGGCGTCGAACTGCGCCTTGCTCCAGACATACGCCGCGCCGGGCCCGCGCGTGCTCAGCCATTCGGCGGTCAGGTCGCGGCCATCGTTGCGGCGGCCCTTGACGGTGCCGTATTCCGGGTCGAAGAAGTCGTTCGCGCCGACCTTCTTCGGCAGGAAGTAGGTGCGCCCGCCACCCATCGCGACCTTCAGGCTGCTGCGCACCGATGGCGACACTTCGATCAACTGGCGTGCGATGTCTTTCACGCCGCAGCCAGCGGGCTGGTTGGAGTCGGCTTCCCAGTCGCGCACCGGCGTGTGCGCATAGGTGGCGGCCGGCGTGGCATGGGTCAGGCGGGCCGTCGACACGATGCCGGTGGCGCGACCGCTGTCGGCCGCGTATTCCAGGATGGTCTTCAGCGACTTGGCCGTGGTGTTGCTCGCGCTGCAATCGCCTCGGGCCGACGTCTGGTTGACCGACAACATGCCCTCGCGCGCCTTGTAGCCGGTGACCATCGCCGTCATCGTGGGGGCCGAATCGGAGGTTTGCTGGTCCCACGAATAGGTCTTGGACAAGGCGCTGTACGGCAGCGTTTCGAAGGCGAGCCGGTTCTCTTCACCGGGCTTGCCCTTGGTCTGGCCTTCATAGATGCGCGCGGCCGTTTGCGTCGACAAACCCATGCCGTCGCCGACGAACAGGATCACGTTCTTGGCACGCCGCGTGTTCGGGTACAGCGCCTTGCCCTGGGTGATGAAGTCGGTGCCGGCGTTGTACCAGTCGGCGGTCGACTCGGGCCCCTGCACCACCGGGTCGGCGGCGAAGCTGGGCGTCAGTGCGCCGATGCTGGTCAGCGCTGCCGCTGCCGCGATCAATGTCATTTTCATCATGTCGATGCTCCTTGTTGGTTTAACGAAACTGTGGGTGACGGTGGCGTGAGACGCCTGCAACGATGCCCAGGCCGGCCAGGAACATGACCCAGGCTTCCGGTTCGGGAACCGCAGACACGTTCAACGCCACATCGTCGATGCCGCCGATCAGCGGACCGCGGTTGCTGGCAGCGGCAAAGCGCAAGGTGTAGATCTGGCCTGCCATCAGCGCATCGGTCGGGATCGCCGAGGAGTAGACCGTCCATGCCGAGGACAACTGGGCGATCGGTGCCGTGTAGTAGTTGCTGAACACCAGGTCCGCCGCGTCGGTGCTGAAGGCGCCCGCACCGGATTTCAGAATGTCCATGCGGATGGTGAACACATCGTCGTTCGAGGTCGAGTCAAGGCCCGTGCGGTTGCCGCCGACGGCCGGGTCGCCGGCGTACGAGGCGAACCACGAGTAGCTGAGCGACGCCGACTTCAGCGGCTGCGCGCCGACCGCGAAAGTCTGCGAGAACGCCATGTGCGAGGGCGCCGCAAGGTCGAGTAGGCCGTAGTAGTTGCCTGAGTTCGCGCCCGGTGTGGCCGACCCCGACACCGGCGACACGCTGCCGCTGTTGACCACCACACCGCCCAGAAGGCCGACCTCGCTGGCCGTCCAGCCGCTGACCGAGTCGGGTGACTGGATCACCGCCGCGTCGGCTTCGAAGCCGCCGTTGACGATCAAATTGGCGGCACTGGCCGGCACCGCGAAGGCGGTAAGGACGGACATCGCCGCAACCGACAGCGCCGAGCGGCGCAAAGCGAATCTCATGTTCTTCTCCTTGGAAAAAAGTTGTTGCAGTCAGTGTGCGGTGGTGGCGTGACGCGTCTGTGTCACGCCCGTCGTCTGCCGCCATCGAACAGACTACGCAGACGCATGTGCGCCGTGGTCCGACCGGACTACGGCCTGGCCTGAGCGGGCAGCTTCAGGGCGTCCAGCCCGTCGCGCAGTTCCTCGGCCCGGTTCTCGATGCGCACTTGGCGCAGGCCCAGCACCGGGTCGACTGCGGCCGATGCGTCGCTGCTCGCCCGGCCGCGAACTTCGTCGATCAGTTGCAGACCGTAGGCGTGCATCTCGCGGTTCGATTTCTCGGCGGCGGCAAGCAGCTGGGTGGCGCGCTCCAGCAGGGCCGTCAGGCTGGCGGCGGTGCGCGCGCGCTCTGCCGCCAGGCGCGTGGCGTCGTCGACGCGCTTGACCAGCTCCTGCGTCCTTGCCTGCAATGCTTGCGCATCCGCCTCGGCCTGGCCGCGCAGCGCCGCCAGCTCGGCGCTCACGCGGGCCAATTCGGCGCGCGTCTTCGCGACCTCCGACTGCGACGTGGCCAGTTGCGACTGGGTGCGTCGCGAGCTGGCGCCCAGGCTGTCGCGCTGGCTGGCAAGCTGGCTCGACAGATCGGCCTTCTCGCGTGCCAGCGCGGCTTGCTGTTCCTGCGACTGCTTGAGTGCGGCCTGCGTGCGGCGCAGCGCCTCGCGCTCGCGCGCAGCGCGGCCAGCATCGTCCTGGGCCGCGGCCGGCAACGCCAGCATCAACATCAGCGCGGTCGCCGCCAAGGCGTGCCAGGTGGATTTCATGGCGTCAGAACCTCGCGTTCACTTCGACCTGAAGCACGTCGACCTTCAACGGCGCGCTGCTCAGGTTGCCGGTCACCGACGTCGGGTCGTTCGGATTCGACAGGAAGCGGCGCCCGTCGTCCAGGTTGCGCGTGCTGGTGAATCGCAGGCCGATGGTCGAGCGGCGGTCGAAGGCATAGGCGCCGCCGACGCTGTAGCCCTTGTAGCTGGTGCCGCCCAAGTTCCAGGTGGTGTCGGTCAGCGCGTCGACCCAGGCGTCGCGCTCGAACGAGCGCAGCGCGAAGAAGCTGTTCCAACTGCCGCGCTCACCGAGGTTTTTCGATCCGACCTGGAAGCGCGCCTGCAGACCCGTGGTCTTGTTCGCCAGATCGGCCAGCGCGGTCGAGCCGGCGCGGCGCTGAATGTCGGCCAGATCGAAGGCGCTGTTCTTCACGTAATCGAGCGTCAAGCCGAGCTGCACCGGGTCGAACTGGCTGAGCGTCAGTGCGGCGGTCAGATTGACCGGCCTGAATTTCGACGCCAGGCCCCACACCGGCGCACCGGTGTTGGTCGGGTCGTTCAGGTTGATCAGGGTGTTGCCGCGCAGGCGGGCGCCGCTGCGGTATTCGGTGGTGTAGTACGGCACGGTGCCAGCCAGCGCACCGGTGGGCTGAGGGCTGGTTTCACGCATGCCCTCGACGTTGCGGAAATCGTAGATCGCGGCACCCAAGCGCAATTGGGTACGGTCGCTCAGCGCCCAGTCGACGCCGAGTTGCGCACCTAGCAACCACTTGTCGCTGCCGCTCAACTCCAGCTCTTGCAATGCAAACGCGCCGAGGTTGGCGAACGCGAACACGCCGCTGCCCAGCGTGCGCTCGGCATGCACGGCCAGGCCGTCGACCGACAGGTCGTCGGGCCAGATCAGGTCGGTGCCGAAGAAGGGTGCGGCCATGCGGCCGGCCGTGAACTGCAGGTCTTGTCGCGGCTCCCAGCGCAGCCACGCGCGGTCCAGGCCCATGCTGTAGCGGCTGAAGAAGCCCGGTGTGCTGCCCAGCGTCTGCGAGGCCGAGGTCGGGCTGGTACCGGTGCTCAGTCGCAACGCGGCCGACACGTCGTCGCTCAGCTTCGCGTTCACGCCCAGCCGCGCACGCAGCGTCAACCGGTTGCGATTGGCCTGCGTGTTGGTCAGGTCGGGCGACCACGCCGGTGAATCGACCTGCGACCGGTACAGTGCCGCCGGCGTATTGCTGTCGCCGAGCAAGGCGGACTCGAAGCGCACCCTCAGGTCGCCGTCGAAGCTGAAGGTGTTCAGCCACGTGGGCAGCTTGCGCGCGTCGGCCCAGCCTTCGTCGCGTGCGGTGGCCAGCACGTCGAGCTTGATGTCTTCGCGGATCTGCGCGCGCTGCGTTTCGCTGAGGTAGGGCACACGCACCGTGCCGGTCGCCGCCCCGGCCACTGCCGGGCGGCCCCAACCGTTGGCCGATGCGGCGGCAGCGGCTGAAGGCGGCGCCGCCGGCGAGCGCGCGCCGGCCTGACGCACCAGGCCCTGGGCCTTGTCGGCGCTCATCAGGCCCTGGTCGACCAGCGCCTGGATCAAGGCCAGCGTGGTGGCGCGCAACTGGTCCAGCTCGGCCCGCTCGTCGGCGCGCGCCGGCGGTGCGATGCCGGCGGCCATCGCGATGACCAGTGGCCACAGTCGCTTCACTTTGCCGCGTGGTTTGGATACTGCATTCAGGATGTGCTTCATGGTGGGCGGGTCAGGTGTTGAATGGGGAGTGCGCCGTCACGCGGGCCGCATGCTCAAACGGAAGCGCATCGGCTGCGTGAGTCCGGCGTGGCCGGGCAGGCGCAGGCGGCGCGTGGTCTGGTCGAAAGCGCTTCGCAGGTCGGCATCGCGTGCGGCATCGCCGGTGGGCACCAGCTCGAAGCGGCGAATGCCGCCGTCGGGCTCGATCCACACCGAGAAGGTGGCCGTCAGTTCACCGGCATCGGCGCGCAGGTGTTTTTCAATCTCGTCGTGCAGCAACTGGCGCACGGTGTTGGCATAGAAGCGCTCCTGCGCGCGGTCGCCTGCGTTGCCGGTGGCACCCGGCGCGGCGCCGACCAGCGGTGGCCCGCCCTTGTATTCGTTGTTGACCGTGCCGGCCGCGAACGCGCTGGGTCCGTCGCCGGCCGGGCCGTCCATCTTGATCGGCGCGTCGACCGGCTTCGGCTGGTCAGGCTTGGGTTGCTCGTCGCGCACCACCTGCTTGGGTTCGTCCTTCGGCGGCTCGGGCTTTTTTTCTTCTTTCGGCGGCGGCGGGGGCGGCGGTGTGTCGGGCAACACGATGCTGATCTTGGCGGTCTGGCGCTTGGCTGTCGCCGGCCCGCCGAGCAGGCTCTTCAGCCACAGCGCCAGGCCCAGCAGCACGGCACAGGCCAGCACCACCAGCACGCCGCGCAGCAGCCACTGCCGTGCAGACACGGGCTCCAGGGACGACTCGGCCAGCGCAGACATGGCGGTGCCTCAGGTGCCGATCTTCGACGTGACCAGGCCCATGTTCACCTGCAGCTTGTTGCACAGGTCGATCACGGCCACCACCCCGGCGTACTTGGCGCGCGCGTCGCCCTTGATGGCGACCGACATCTGCGCGTCCTTCGCCTTGGCGCTGGTCAACTGCGATTCGAGCTCGGCCAGGCTGACGCCGACGCCGTTGATCAGCAGCGAGCCCTCGGGAGTCACCTGCACGATTTTCAGGTCGTGCTTCTCCGTGCTGGGCTTGTTCGACGGTTTCGGCATCGTGATGCTCAAGCCCTGCACCGAGGCGGTCGTCATCAGGATGAACACCACCAGAAGCACGTAGGCCAGGTCGAGCATCGGCGTGACGTTGATGCTGTCGTAGGGCTTGGCTTCGTTGTTGATCTGCATGGTGCGTTCTGCTGCTGATACCGCTATTGCGACTGGCGCTTGGTGACCAGGCCGATCTCGTTGATGTCGAGCCGCTTGGCCACTTCGAGCACCTGCATCACCTTGTCGTACTGGGCCGCGCTGTCGGCCTTCAGCACCACCGGCAGCGCCGGATTCGCGGCCTTGTACTGCGCCAGCGAGGTGCGCAGCTGGTCCAGCGTGACCGGGTAGGCGTCGAGGAACATCGCGCCGTCGGCGGTGATGGTGATGGCGCGTGTTTGCGGACGCGCCAGGTTGTTACCCGCCTCGGTGGTCGGCGAATTCACCTTCACGCCCTGCACCGACGCAGTGGTCAAAATGATGAACACCACCAGCAGCACGTAGGCCAGGTCGAGCATCGGCGTGACGTTGATTTCGTCGTACGGCTGGTTCTCGACCTTGATGTCTGCGCTCATGCCGGGCAGTCCATCAACGCGCGCCGTAGGTCTCGGCCACGCGGGTCACGAACTCGTCGACGAAGATCTGCATGTCGGACGAAATGTTCTTGATACGCGAGGCCAGGTAGTTGTAGCCGAACAGCGCCGGGATCGCGACCGCCAGCCCGGCCACCGTGGCCAGCAGCGCCGCAGCGATGCCCGGCGCAATGGCGTTCACGTTCACGTCGCCCGCCGCCGCGATGGCCGCGAAGGTGATCATCACGCCCACCACCGTGCCCAGCAGCCCGAGGAACGGGCCGCCCGAAATGGCAATGGTCAGGAACACCATCTGCGAATTGAGCTGGTGCGATTCACGCACCAGGTCGGCATCGACCGAGGCCTTCACCGCGTCCAGCGAGGCACCCGACAGCGGCTTGGTGGGCGTTTGTTCGTCGTGCCCGATGTCGCGTTTCTTCAGCTCGCGCACACCGGCCAGGTACAGGCGAAACAGCGACGAGTTCGGGTGCGCGCTGCCGCGCTCCAGGTGAAGCATGTCGAGCGACGCGCCACGAAAGCGGCGCAGGAATTTGCGGTTGTCCTTGTCGGCCCGCACCACGAACACCGTCTTCGTCACCATCACCCAGCAGGCAACCACAAACATCACGCCGAGGATGATGATCACGGCCCACGCGTCGGTGGTCAGGTTCTTCACCAGGATGCCCATGTAGCCGGGGCTTTCGCCCTCGCCGGCCGCCGTGTCGCCCTTCTCTTTCAGCGACGCCACCAGCCGGCTCTCGGCGCCCTGCGCACCAGCCGAAACCTGCAACCATTCCGGGCTGCGAACGGTGGTGGCGATCTGCAGTTCGTCGGCCAGACCTTCGATGCCCTCGCCCACCTGCAACGCCCCTGCCAGCGCTGGCAGTTGCGCGTCGGCACGCGCCACTTCCCTGCCGTTGAGGTAGAGCACCGCCTTGCCGGCGCCGACCGTCAGCGCCGCCTGGGTCCAAGTCAGCGGCTTGACGTCGCCGCCGCTGAGCGTCGTCTTGTCGATGCGCGCAATCAGCTTTCCGCCTTGCAGGCCCAGCGTCAGCGCGCCCCACTTCACCAGCGTGCCGGCGGCGACCGCGTCGGGCTTGATCCAGACCGACAGCGTGAGCGCGCCACCGGCCTCGACCTTGAGCTTGTCGTTGGCCGGCCAGGTGATGGCCTTGCCGTTCAGCGCGGCGCTGCCGGCCAGCAGGCCGTTCGCCTCGATGGCGATGGGCGCGGCAGTTTTCAGCACGCCGAGGTGGTCGACGGCCAATGCCTCTTTGTCGCTGAAGTGAATGGCTGCCAGCGTGGCGGCGTCGAAGCCGCTGGCGGCGTTGTTGTTGGCAGCGTCGGCCGGGGCCTTGGTATTGCCGGCATAGACATAGACGTTGTTCTTCTCGCTGCCCGGCGCCAGCGTGGGCAGCTGAACCCACAACACCGCCAGCTCGTTGATGCTGTCGAAGCGCTCGACGCTGAACTTCAGCGGCGTCTTGTCGTCGCCGGCCACCACGCGCAAGTCCGCGCCGTCTTCTTTCGCCGACACGAAATCGAAGTTGCCGGAATGCAGCCGCACCGCCACCGCCACCGCATTGGCCGCCTCCTTTGTTTCCAGGCCCTGCGCCGAGGTGTTCAGCGTGATGCGGGTGCGCTGCGTCCAGTCCTTGTCCCACCAGGCATGGCCTGTCGTGGGCAGCCCGGCCAGCAGGCCGGCCGCGATCAACGGGACGAGGGAACTCAAAATCTTACGCATGGTGTGAGGCTGAAATGAGGGACGTACAACATAGAAAGCGGGCGGCGAATCAAG
This sequence comes from Burkholderiales bacterium, assembly GCA_031386065.1. GTDB lineage: Bacteria > Pseudomonadota > Gammaproteobacteria > Burkholderiales > Burkholderiaceae_C > JANYJJ01. Next base: position 2,653 of record JANNBZ010000115.1, on the reverse strand, counting down.
GCTTGACCGGGGCGTCGCCGAAGCCGAGGAAATCGAGGATCAGCGACAGACGCTTGCGTCGCTTGCGCTGCTTCTCTTCTTCGCTGTCGTCAGCATTCACGTTGGTCGCAGCGAGCGCGCCCGACTGGCTGAGCGTCGACAGCGCGGCGGTGGCACCACCGGCCGGCGCGGGTGGCGGCGCACCCACCGCCGCGCCGCTGATGGCCAGGTTGTCGGCACCGACGAAACGCGACGCGCCGAGGAAGGCATTGCCCAGCGACTTGATGCCCGCGTCGCCGGCATTGATCTCGCCTTTCGGCGCGTACAGGTCGAGCGTACTTTCGGCGTTCAGCACCGCGATGCCGCTGCCCGAAAAGCTGCCCGAGGTGTCGACCTCGACTTTTCCAAGCTTGAGGGTATAGATCGGCGGCGGCGCGCCGGTCACGGTCTTGGCACCGCGGCCGGCGTCGATGTTGCCCTGGCCGGCCCAGATCAGCAGGTCGCCCTTGCCGACGGTGAAAACGCGCGACTGGTTCACATCGACGTTGTCGCGCACGACCATCGAAACACTGCCGCCGGCGGTGGTGACGATGCCGAGTTCAGCCGCGCTGGCGCCACCACCCGTCAGCTCGCCGACGTTGACGCCGCCGCGTGGCGCGAGCATCACGATGTCGCTGCCCTGCAGGGTTTTCAGCTGACTGGCACCCATGCGCAGGTTGCCGCTGCGGCCCGCGTCGTCGATGAACGGGAATACCAATTCGATGGCCGCGTAGGCCTTCGCGTAGGCGCGGTCGCGGTCCTCGCCTGTCAGCGCCGCTGCGGCCCGGCCCGCAGTGCGCACCTCGGCCGTCAACACCTGGTCGGTGAAGATCAGTTGCGCCTCGGGCGCGAAGGCGGCGAAGCTTCGAATCGCGTCGGTCAGGCTCGACGTTTCGCGACCGATGCGTTGTTTCACGAAGCCTTGCAGCGCTGCGCCGTGCGCCGTGTCGGCCAGTGCGGCGGCGAGTTCGATCTGGCCGGACAGAGGCACGCCCGCCGACCACGCGGCCGTCAGGCTGCTGCCGATCAGCGCACGTTTGAAGGCATCGGACTGCGCATCGAACTTGACGCGCGCCTCGCCCAGCAACAGGTTCGCGCCATCGGGTTGGCGGCGCATCAGCGCGAGCAGCGCCGCGTCGAACGCCGCAGCGCCCACGCGCAGGCGCGCCGCGTCGACTTGCTGCGCCACTGGCAGCGCGTCGAACGCCTTCGCGCTGGCGCTGCCGAGCGAAGGCAGGTTTTGGCCAGCCAGCGCCGCATCCATCTGCGCGACCAGTTCGCCCGGCTGCGCGGCGACGCCGGTGCCGCCCAGCACATGGAAGTAGGCGGCGTGCGCTTGACGCCAGTCACCCGCCGCCACGCCCACCGCAAGCGTGAGCCGGGAACTCGCCGCCGGCAACGCCGGGTTGTCGCGGTTGCCCTGCGCCTGGAAGCCGGACGAGGTGGTGAAGTTGATGTCGCGGCCGGCCAGCGCCACCAGGTCGCCGGGGCCGTGCAGCGTGACGCCGGCGCTGCCAGAAGCCAGTGTGATGTCGCGTCCGGCCTGGAACAGTGACAGCTCCGTTTTGGCTTGGTGCTGCATCTGCAAGCGGCCCCCATCGGTCACGATGTCGCGACCGGCGACGATGCGCAGCGGCGTGGCCAGCTCCATTTCGTTTTGCAGCGTCACGTCGGACTCCAACGACACGATGCGCACCGGGCTCGCGCCGTCGGCTTGCAACGGCGTCAACTTCGGACCGAACACCGAGCCTGCATCGGTATTGACGTCGTTGGTCGAGTAGCGTCCCGGCGTTGCGGCCGACGCCGTGACGCCGTTGATGCGCACCATGCCGACCGTGAGAGCCTCGCGCGACACAATGACCAGCTCGGCCCGCGTTGCCGGCAGTTGGACGATGCCTGCACCGACACCCGCCGAAACCCGCACTGCGCCTTCGGGTGCGGCGAACAGGGTCTGGGCAGGAATGACCTGCATCGCCGGACCGTCCGGCGTGACGCCCTCGACATCGTTACCGTCCAGCGGCTCCGCCCGATAGTTCAACGCGCCCGATGTGGCAACGGCGCGCAGCCGCGCATCTGCGGCGAGCCCACCCAGCGCGAACGAAAACGTCGCCGGCATGCCCGTGTATTGATTCGTCATCGCCGGCACAAAACCAGAGTTGGTCACGCGACCGATGGCGGTGCTTCGGCGCGCATCCACATCCACGGCGGTGTTGCCGTGAAGCACCTGCAAGGACGTTTCTTCCTTCGAAATCCGCGTACCCATCGTCACGTCGCGGCCTGCATGGATGTCGATGCGCGGGCCGGTGGCGAAAACGAACCCACCGGCGACGTCGCGGTCGGCGGCCAGCGTGGCGCTGCCGGCACCCAACGAGACGACCGTCGGCAACGCGCCGCCCGTGCCTGGAACGATGTAGCCGCTCGATCCGGCCGCCAACTGCACGTCGCGCGCATCACGGCCGGCGCTCACCGTCACGTCGCCGCCACTCAGGCTGCCGAAGCCCTGCTTGAATTTGTCGTAGCGCGACCACCACGACACCACGTCGGTGTCGCCGCCGCTGTCGCCGCGCCACCACCAGTTGGTTGCGTGCTGAGACTTGCCGCTGCTCGCGCCCAGCACGTCGCGCTCGGCGCGCAC
>JANNBZ010000088.1:0-3426 GCA_031386065.1 Burkholderiales bacterium | reverse complement strand
CTTTTGAGCGGGCCGCGCGCCTTGCGCGCTTCGCATTCTTCGCAGCCCACCGGCAGCGCCGGATCGCAGCGGTAGCGGCAGCCGACCACCGCCTGCATCGGCGGCAACAAGGCCGCCAGCGCGCGCACGGCGGTCGATTTGCCGGTGCCCCGGTCACCGAACACCAGCACGCCGCCGATGCGCGGGTCGATGGCCGCGATCAGGATCGCCAACTTCATTTCGTCCTGGCCAACGATGGCGGAAAAGGGGAAAACCAAAGACAGCTCCAGTGGATTGCAACGGGCGTCGAAGCTGCGTCGTCGGGTAGGCAGCCACACCGTCAGTGTCAGAAATTTATGACAGCGGCATGCTACCGGAAAGGCCCGAGGTTCAGCCCCGGGTTCGCCCCGCAGCCGCCGTGCGCTTGCGGCGCGGCACGACTGCCGGCGCCGCCGCCATGCCACCCATCGCGCCGAGCTGCCGCTGAATCTGCGCCTGCGCCTGCTCGACCAGGAACTGCTCGAACGCAGTGGCCACCTGCGGCAGTTGGCGCGAGGCCAGGTGCATCACGAACCAGTCGCGCTCGATCGGGTTGTCGGGCAGCGGCAGCAGCTTCAGCACGCCCGCATCGAGTTCGAGCACGCAGGTGTGCAGCGACAGAAAGGCCACGCCGAAGCCGGCCGCGCACATCTGCTTGATGGCTTCGTTGCTCGACATTTCGGAGCCCACGCGCAGCGGCACGCGGGCGTCCTTGAACAGCCGCTCGACCGTGGTGCGCGTGCCCGAGCCGCGCTCGCGCACCAGCAGGTGGGCAGCGGCCAGGGTGGCGATGCTGAGCGCCGGGTCGTGCATGGCCGGGTGCTGCGGCGAGGCCAGGAATGCCATCGGGTGCTTGGCGAAAGTGCTGGCGATGGTTTTCAGTTCGGCCGGCGGCCGGCCCATGATGGCCACGTCGATTTCCTGGCCCGCGAGCAGGCGCACGATCTCGTCGCGGTTGCCGACCTGCAGCTTCACTTTCACCTTCGGGTTCAGGTTGGCGAAGGTGACCAGCAACGGCGGCAGCAGGTACTCGGCGGTGGTGACGGCGCCGACCCGCAAGGTGCCGGCGAACACGCCTTGCAGCGTGGCCATTTCCTCACCGGCCTCGCGCCACAGTTCCAGAATGCGGCCGGCGTAGCCCGCCAGCAATTCGCCCGCTTCGGTCAGCCGCACGCCGCGGCCGGTGCGCTGCAGCAGCGCGGTTTGCGCCGAGGCTTCGAGCACGCCGATCTGGATCGACACCGCCGGCTGCGTGAGGTGCATTTCCTCGGCTGCCGCCGACACGCTGCCCAGCCGCGCCACCGCATGAAAGGTGGCGAGCTGGCGGAACGAGGCACTGCGGGTCAGCGGCATGCGACGATATTAATAATCACTGATGTCAATGTCAAAATAATTAACTTATCTAAATCTCATTGCTTGCCTACATTGGTCTCAAGGAAATGCAGCTCTGCCACTTTCCGGCATCGATTCAACAGGAGACCATCTTGGGCAACATGGACGAAGCAAAGCAGATCACCGACAGCAAGAAGCGCTACAGCGCCGGCGTGCTGAAGTACAAACAGATGGGCTACTGGCAGCCCGACTACGTGCCGAAAGAGACCGACGTGATCGCGATGTTCCGCATCACGCCGCAAGAAGGTGTGGACGAGGAAGAGGCCGCGGCGGCGGTGGCGGGTGAGTCGTCCACCGCCACCTGGACGGTGGTATGGACCGACCGCCTGACCGCGTGCGATTTGTACCGCGCCAAGGCCTACCGCGTCGACGCGGTGCCGAACACCGGCCCCGGCACCAAGACCGATGCACAGTTCTTCGCCTACATCGCCTACGACATCGACCTGTTCGAGGGCGGCTCGATCGCCAACCTCACGGCATCGATCATCGGCAACGTGTTCGGCTTCAAGGCAGTGAAGGCGCTGCGGCTGGAAGACATGCGAATCCCGGTCGCGTACCTGAAGACTTTTCAGGGCCCGGCCACGGGTGTGGTCGTCGAACGTGAGCGGCTCGACAAGTTCGGCCGGCCGCTGCTGGGCGCCACCACCAAGCCCAAGCTCGGCCTGTCGGGCCGCAACTATGGCCGGGTGGTGTACGAGGGCCTGAAGGGCGGCCTGGACTTCATGAAGGACGACGAGAACATCAACTCGCAGCCCTTCATGCACTGGCGGGATCGCTTTCTGTACTGCATGGAGGCGGTCAACAAGGCGAGCGCGGCCACCGGTGAAGTCAAGGGCCACTACCTGAACGTGACTGCGGGCACGATGGAAGAGATGTACCTGCGCGCCGAGTTCGCCAAGAGCCTGGGCAGCGTGATCATCATGATCGACCTGGTGATCGGCTACACCGCGATCCAGAGCATGGCGCTGTGGGCGCGCAAGAACGACATGATTCTTCACCTGCACCGCGCGGGCAACAGCACCTATTCGCGGCAGAAGAACCACGGCATGAACTTCCGCGTGATCTGCAAGTGGATGCGCATGGCCGGCGTCGACCACATCCACGCCGGCACGGTGGTCGGCAAGCTCGAAGGCGACCCGCAGATGATCCGCGGCTTCTACGACACCTTGCTCGACACACACACGCCGATGCAACTGGAGAAGGGTCTGTTCTTCGAGCAGCCGTGGGCCTCGCTGAACAAGGTGATGCCGGTGGCCTCGGGCGGCATTCACGCCGGCCAGATGCACCAGTTGCTGACCTACCTGGGCGACGATGTGGTGCTGCAGTTCGGCGGCGGCACCATCGGCCACCCGCAGGGCATTCAGGCCGGCGCCACCGCGAACCGCGTCGCGTTGGAGACGATGGTGCTGGCGCGCAACGAGGGCCGCGACATCTGGAACGAAGGCCCGCAGATCCTGAGAGACGCCGCCAAGTGGTGCTCGCCGCTGAAGGCTGCACTCGACACCTGGGGCGACATCAGCTTCAACTACGAGTCGACCGACACGGCCGACTTCGTGGCCACCGCCACCGCATCCGCGTGAAGGAGACGAGATCATGATGACCAACCAAGGCAAGCGCGTCACCCAGGGCCAGTTCTCCTACCTGCCGGACCTGACCGACGAACAGATCACGCGGCAGATCGAATACGCGTTGAAACACAACTACGCGGTCGGCGTCGAGTACACCGACGACCCGCACCCGCGCAACACCTACTGGGAGATGTACGGCAACCCGATGTTCGACCTGAAAGACCCGGCCGGCATCCTGCTCGAAATCAATGCCTGCCGCAAAACCTTCCCCAGCCACTACGTTCGCGTCACCGCCTTCGAGTCGACGCAAGGCGTGGAGTCGGTGCGCATGTCGTTCATCGTCAACCGGCCCGCCAACGAGCCCGGCTTCAGGCTGGTGCGCAGCGAAGAGGGTGGCCGCAACGTTCGATACAGCACCGAGAGCTACGCGGTGCAGTCCCATGGCGAA
>JANNBZ010000087.1:0-7455 GCA_031386065.1 Burkholderiales bacterium | reverse complement strand
TTCACCTGGGGCGTCGTGCCATCGCTGATCGCCTGGGTGGCGGTGGTGATGCCGCCGTATGCCGGCCTGGTGGTGCAGGGTGTCGCACTGATCGGCTGCTACGCGGTCGACCGTCGTGTGTACCCGCAGCACGGTGCGGCGGCGTGGCTCACGCTGCGCTTTCGCTTGACGGGCGTGGCCAGCCTGAGTTGCTTCGTCGGCGCGGCCGGCAGTTGAGTTCGAATTTTCATGATCACCCATCGCATCGAAATTGAAGACGCGCACGCGCACCTGTTCCGCGTCACCCTCACCGTTCCGCAGCCGGCCGCGCAGCAGCGGCTGCGCTTGCCGGTGTGGATTCCCGGCAGCTACCTGGTGCGCGAATTTGCCCGCCATGTGTCCGCGCTGACAGCGAAGCAAGGCACGCGCGTGCTGCCGCTTCGCCAGCTCGACAAGGCCAGCTGGCAGGTCGAATGCACCGGCCGTGCGGCGCTGGTGGTGAGCTACCTGGTGTATGCCTTCGACACCTCGGTGCGTGCGGCTTTCCTGAATGCGCAGCGCGGCTTCTTCAACGGCACCAGCGTGTTCCTGCGCGTCGAAGGGCGCGAGGCCGAGCCGCAGCGCATGCAGCTCGGCGCGCTGCCGAAAGGCTGGCAGGTCGCGACCGCGATGCGCGCGGTGTCGGGCGTGGCCCGCAGTGAGCGAATGTTCGAGGCCGCCGACTACGACGAACTGGTCGACCACCCGGTGGAACTGGGCACGTTCTGGCGTGGCCAGTTCAACGCGCAAGGCGTGCCGCACGAGTTCGTGGTGGCCGGTGCGCTGCCCGACTTCGATGGCGACCGCTTGCTGGCCGATGCGAAGCGCATCTGCGAAACAGAAATCCGCTTCTGGCATGGCGGTAAGAAGCCGCCGCAGGCGCGCTACGTGTTCATGTTGAACGCGGTCGACGACGGCTACGGCGGGCTCGAACACCGTGACAGCACGGCCTTGATCGCGGCCCGGCGCGAGCTGCCGCAGCGGGGCAAGCCCGAGCGGAGCGACGGCTACGTGGTGCTGCTGGGCTTGATCAGCCACGAGTACTTTCACACCTGGAACGTCAAGCGGCTGAAGCCGAGCGAGTTCGAGCGGTATGACTACACGCAGGAAAACTACACCGAGCTGCTGTGGTTCTTCGAGGGCTTCACCTCGTACTACGACGACCTGCTCTTGCTGCGCTCCGGGCTGATCGACGAAGCCCGCTACCTCGGCCTGCTGGGCAAGGCGATCGGCGGTGTGCTGGGCACGCCCGGGCGCAACGTGCAAAGCGTGGCGCAGGCCAGTTTCGACGCCTGGGTCAAGTACTACCGCAGCGACGAGAACTCGCCCAACGCCACCATCAGCTACTACACCAAGGGCTCGCTGGTGGCGCTGGCGCTCGACCTGAGCCTGCGCGCTGCGGGCAGCGGCTCGCTCGACGAGGTGATGCGCCTGCTGTGGCAGCGCAGTGGCGGCGGGCCGATCACCGAAACCGACATCGTGCAGGCGGTCGAGCAGGTGGCGGCTCGTTCGATGGCCGCCGAGTTGCAGGCCTGGGTGCACGGCACCGACGACCTGCCGCTGCAGTCGTTGCTGTTGCAGTTCGGCGTCGGCTGGACCGCGCAAGCCGCCACGCTGGCGCAGCGGCTGGGCCTGCGCGTCAGCGAAAGCGCGCTCACCGGTGCGCGCGTGAGCCACGTGCTGCGCGGCGGTGCCGCCGAACGCGCCGGCTTCGCGGCCGGCGACGAACTGATGGCACTCGACGGCTGGCGCCTGCGCCGGCTCGACGACGCGCAGCGCCTGCTCGCCGCCGGGCAGCGCGGCAGCTGGTGGGTGTCGCGCGACCAACGTGTGGTCGAGCTGACGATGGCCTGGCCGGCCGAAGCGGCCGCAGGTGCGGGCGCCATCACGCTGGCAGCCGAAGCCAAGCCGGCCCGCGCCACACTCGCATTGCGCAAGGCATGGCTCACGGGATGAGCCTCTCGTTCGCGGCTGCCGCGCTGCGCCGGCCGCGTCGACGCGTGTGGCAGGCGGTGGGCACCCTGCTGTGCGTGCTGGCCTTGCACGCCGGCGTGGGCAGCCTGGTTGCCGACCGCATGGCCGACTTCAGCCTGGCCGCCAACATGCCGGCGCGCATCGAGGTGGCGTACGTGCGCGACATGGAACCGCAGGCGCCGCCGATGGTGGCCGCGCGGCCGGCGCTGCCACCGCCGCCTGCTCCACGTGCTGCACGTGCTGCACTTTCGGCGAAGGCTGCCGCGTCGGCACCGGTGACTGTGGCTGCATCGGCAGCCGTGCTCATCGAAGGGCCGCCCGCCGAGGCCGAACTCCCGCCCGTCGTGCAGGCCGAGCTGCCGCCACCGATGGTTGTGGCTTCCGAACCAGAACCGCCGCCGCCGGCAGAAGCCGCCGCGTCCGACAGCGGCACCGGCATCCGCTTCGTCTGGCCCGGCTCGACGCGGCTGAGCTATGTGCTGACCGGCAACTTTCGCGGCGAGATCAACGGCAATGCGCAGGTCGAGTGGGTTCGCGTCGGCTCGCGCTACCAGGTGCACCTGGACGTGCTGGTCGGCCTGCCCATCGCGCCGCTGATCACGCGGCGCATGAGCAGCGAGGGCGACATCACGGCAGACGGCCTGGCGCCACAGCGCTACGACGAAGACACCAAGATGATGTTTCGCGACCGGCGCCGGTTGACCATGCGTTTCGAGCCCGACGCCATCGTGATGGCCAACGGCCAGCGCCAGCAGACCTTGCCCGGCGTGCAGGACACCGCCAGCCAGTTCGTGCAACTGAGCTATCTGTTCAGCGTGAAGCCCGAACTGCTGGTGGTGGGCGGCGCGGTCGAGGTGCCGTTGGCACTGGCGCGCAAGGTCGACCGCTGGACCTACGACGTGGCGGCGCAAGAAGCGCTGAGCACGCCGTTCGGAGCTGTCGACACCTTCCATCTCAAGCCACGGCGCGCCGCGCCGAGCGCCGCCAGCAACGAGCTGACGGCCGAGATGTGGATTGCACCCAGCCTGCAATACCTGCCGGCGCGCATTCGCATCCGGCAAGATGCCGACACCTACATCGATCTGCTGATCGAGCGCAAGCCGCAACTGGCCTCGCCGTCGTGACGGCGTTCAAGACAACCCACCGGAGACTCTGCATGACGTATGAATTCATCCTCACCGACACCCGCGGCGACGGCGCGCTGAAGACCGGCCTCATCACGCTGAATCGCCCCAAGCAACTCAACGCGCTGAACGACGGCCTGATGGACGAACTGGGTGCGGCGCTGAAGGCCTTCGACGCCCACGACGGCATCGGCTGCATCGTGGTCACCGGCAGCGAGAAGGCCTTTGCGGCCGGCGCCGACATTGCCGCGATGGCCACCAAGACCCACATCGAGGCGTATCGCGGCAACTTCATCAGCCGCAACTGGGAAACGATCCTAACGATCCGCAAGCCGGTCATCGGCGCGGTGGCCGGCTTCGCGCTGGGCGGCGGCTGCGAGCTGGCGATGATGTGCGACTTCATCATCGCGGCCGACAACGCCAAGTTCGGTCAGCCCGAGATCAAGCTCGGCATCATCCCCGGCGCCGGCGGCACCCAGCGCCTCCCGCGCGCGATCTCGAAGGCGAAGGCGATGGACATGGTGCTGACCGCCCGCATGATGGACGCCGCCGAGGCCGAGCGCGCCGGGCTGGTGTCGCGCGTGGTGCCGCTGGCCGAGCTGATGAGCGTGGTGCTGGCCGCCGCGAAAACCATCTGCGAAATGAGCGGCCCGAGCGTGATGATGGCCAAGGAATGCGTCAACCGCGCCTACGAGGCCACGCTGACCGAAGGCGTGCTGTACGAGCGCCGCAACTTCCATTCGTTGTTCGCAATGCACGACCAGAAGGAAGGCATGGACGCGTTCCTGAACAAGCGCGCGCCGAACTTCAAGCAGCAGTAGTTCGTTCGCCGCGCTATGTCTCTCCGACGGGACTCGCTTTTCTGGGTCGTCCGCCGAGCTTTCCGTTGGCGCGGGACGCAGCGGCTTTCGCGGCGGTAGCCGCCTTGCCTCCGGACGCGCCAATGCTGGCCATCCATTGCTTGGTGCCCAAGATGCCTTTCGCCAGACTCGGTACGTACAAGTCAGCGTTCAGTTTGGGCCAATGCAGCCCCAGCCCTGCGGCCTGGACCTCAATGGTTCGCAGGTCAGCGGCTTTGGAGCCAGCCAAATCTTGTGCCTGTTCGACCGGAAACTCAAAGGCGCAGCCGTTGTCCAATTCGACATGAATGCGCCCGGCGTCGTATGTCGCGGCGATGGCTAGTGGCCCGCGCGCCAGCAACCTGCGGCCTTGCTCGCTGGCTTTGGTGAACGAGGCCTCATCGATCTGAGAGACGCGGCGTTTAATGACGGCCATGAATTCTTCCCCATTCATTGCAAAGATGAGCCAAGTGATTCAGCAGGCGACCCTCAATCTGTCTCAGTTGGCGCTGGGCGAACCCGACGTTGCTCAACAACCGTATTTGTCCGAGGTCACAGAGCAACTCGAACCGAGCGTGCTCCTCTGCCCCCATCACATGAACATGAGGCGGACGATGATCATTGGGAAAGATCACCGTGCGCCAACCCTTGAAGGGAGGGAGAACGCTTGGCATCGAGCAATATAACCCAAGCATGATTGGGTTTCAAGGCAAGCTAGGAAGGGCCGAGTCGGCGGGGAGCTCGTCTAGGGCTGCAGCCAGCGCGCGCCCTGGTCGTCGAACAGCGCGCGCCGGTGCCCTTCGCGGTGCAGCTCCAGCCAGTCGATGGCCAGCACCTGGGCGTTGATGACGCTGAAGTATTCGCGCTTCAAGCTGCCGTCGGCCGGCACGGTGTCGGCATCGTCACGGTCGTTGTTCGGCGTGGTGCGCGGCGCACCCGGCGGCAGCCGGGCCAAATAGTCTTGTGCGGCCGTGGTGAGCTTGATGCGCGCCCAGCGCGAGGTGGCGGCCAGGCCTGTCATGTCCAGCGACAGCAACACGCGGCAACGCAGCTGCCAGTTCAGTGCCGGCGACCACATCACCATCGTGGCGCGCGGGTGCCGCAGCAGTTGCCTGACCTTGGCCGCGCGGTCGTCGCTGAAGGTCATCAACTGTTTCTGATGCACATCGACCTCGCGCAGGATCACGGTGCGCGCATCGGCCATGCCGTCGTCAATCGTGGCCAGCACCGGATGCCGCCAGGCGTGCTGCTTGTCGTGCGTGGCGGCAGCCAGTTGCTGCCACAGCGCGGCCTCGATGGCGGGCAGTGAGGTCAGTCGATCAGCCATCAGCTTTCCTGGCGCAGCGAGGGGAACAGGATCACGTCGCGGATGCTGGCGCTGTCGGTGATCAGCATCACCAGCCGGTCGATGCCGATGCCGCAACCGCCGGTGGGCGGCATGCCGACTTCGAGCGCGCGGATGAAGTCGGCGTCGTAATACATCGCCTCTTCGTCGCCGGCTTCCTTGTTGTTCATCTGCGCCTGGAAGCGCGCGGCCTGGTCTTCGGCGTCGTTCAGCTCGCTGAAGCCGTTGGCGTACTCGCGGCCGGTGATGAACAGCTCGAAGCGCTCGGTCACCGACGGGTCGCTGTCCGACGCACGCGCCAGCGGGCTCACCTCGACCGGGTAGTCGATGATGAAGGTCGGCTGCCACAGCTTTTCCTCGACCGCAGCTTCGAACAACCCGAACTGCAGTTCGGCCAGCGTCCAGTGCGCCGGAGGTTCTTCTCCCAGCGACTTCAGGCGCGCGTGCAGCGCTGCGGCGTCACCGGCTTCGGCTTGCGTCAAGCCCGCATGCACCACCAGCGAATCGCGCACCGACAGCCGCGCGAACGGCTGGTCCAGCGCCACCGGTTTGCCGGCGTAGGTGATGGCGGCCGAGCCGGTGGCCACGCGCGCGGCGTGGCGCAACACCTCTTCGGTGAAGTCCATCAGGTCGTGGTGGTTCCAGTACGCGGCATAGAACTCCATCATCGTGAATTCGGGGTTGTGCCGAACGCTGATGCCTTCGTTGCGAAAGCTGCGGTTGATCTCGAACACCCGCTCGAAGCCGCCGACGATCAGCCGCTTCAGGTACAGCTCGGGCGCGATGCGCAGGAACATCTGCTGGTCGAGCGCGTTGTGGTGGGTGACGAAGGGCTTGGCGTTTGCGCCGCCCGGAATCGGGTGCAGCATCGGCGTTTCCACTTCCATGAAGTGGTGCTCGACCATGAACTGGCGGATCGAGCTGACGGCCTTGCTGCGTGCCGCAAAACGCGCCCGCGCATCGGCATCGGTGATCAGGTCGACATAGCGCTGCCGGTACTTCTGCTCCTGGTCGGCCATGCCGTGAAACTTGTCGGGCAACGGCCGCAGGCTCTTGGTCAGCAGCCGCAGCGAGGTCACGCGCACCGACAGCTCGCCGGTCTTGGTCTTGAACAGCGTGCCCGCCGCACCCAGGATGTCGCCCAGGTCCCAGTGCTTGAAGGCGTCGTAGGCGGCGTCGCCCAGCGCGTCTTTGGTGACGAACAGCTGGATGCGCCCGCCGGTCGGCCCCATCGAGCCGTCTTGCAGCGTGCAAAAACTGGCCTTGCCCATCACGCGCTTGAGCATCATCCGGCCGGCCAGGCTGACCGTGATGGCCAGCGGCTCCAGTTCTTCGTTCGACTGGTCGCCGTGCTGGCGCAGCAGCTCGGCGGCGCGCTGTGCGGGCTTGAAGTCGTTCGGGAAGGCGACGCCTTCGCGGCGAATGGCGGCCAGCTTTTCGCGGCGTTCGGCGATCAGTTGGTTGTCGTCGCCAACAACCGGGTTTGGGGCAGAGGGAGATGTGATGGGCGTCATGCAAGGGTCTCGTGGCAGCGCGAATTTTAGGCGGGCCGCGCGCACCGCAGCGACGGGGCCTGGGGCACCCATAAAATCGCGTGTTCTCAGCGCCAGTCTCCCGAAAGCCTTCCGATGCCGATCCCGCCCGTGATTCGCGACCGCAAACTGCGCCTGGCGCTGGCCGGCTGCGGGCGCATTGCGCAAAATCACTTCGCTGCGATTCGACAGCATGACCCGCGCGTCGAGCTGGTCGCGGTGTGCGATGTGAAGCCCGAGGCGCTGGCCGCTGCGGTCGCCAGCACCGGCGCGGTGGGCTTCAGCTCGCTGGACGACTTGCTGGCCGGCAGCAACGCCGACCTGGTGGTGCTGGCCACGCCCAGCGGCTTGCACCCGCGCCAAGCCATCCAGGTGGCGCAGGCCGGCCGCCACGTGCTGAGCGAAAAGCCGATGGCCACCAAATGGGACGAAGGCGTGGCGATGGTGCGCGCCTGCCGCGATGCCGGCGTCAAGCTGTTCGTCGTCAAGCAGAACCGCCTCAACGCGACCTTGCAACTGGTCAAGCGCGCGGTCGATCAGGGCCGCTTCGGCCGCATGGCGATGGTCACCGTGAACGTGTTCTGGACCCGTCCGCAAAGCTACTACGACGATGCGCCCTGGCG
>JANNBZ010000063.1:0-6242 GCA_031386065.1 Burkholderiales bacterium | reverse complement strand
CTCGCCGCGATTCTTGAGTCGCGCGGCCTCAAGGTCACCCTCATCAAGCTCGACCCGTACCTGAACGTCGACCCTGGAACGATGTCGCCGTTCCAGCACGGCGAGGTGTTCGTCACCGACGACGGCGCCGAGACCGACCTCGACCTCGGCCACTACGAGCGCTTCATCACCACGCGGATGAAGAAGTCGAACAACTTCACCACCGGCCAGATCTACAAGAGCGTGCTGGAAAAAGAGCGCCGCGGCGACTATCTCGGCAAGACGGTGCAGGTGATCCCGCACGTCACCAACGAGATTCAGGACTTCATCAAGCGCGGCGCCGGCATTGGCAGCGACAACCCGGTCGACGTGGCCATCGTCGAAGTGGGCGGCACGGTGGGCGACATCGAGTCGCTGCCGTTCCTGGAAGCGGTGCGCCAGATGAGCCTGCGCATGGGGCAGAACAACACCGCCTTCGTGCACCTGACCTACGTGCCGTGGATCGCCGCCGCCGGCGAGCTGAAAACCAAGCCGACGCAGCACACCGCACAGAAGCTGCGCGAGATCGGCATCCAGGCCGACGTGCTGCTGTGCCGCGCCGACCGCGCCATTCCCGACGAAGAGCGCGAGAAGATTTCGCTGTTCACCAACGTGCCCGAATGGGGTGTGATCTCGATGTGGGACGTCGACACCATCTACAAGGTGCCGCGCATGCTGCACGAGCAAGGGCTCGACGGCCTGATCTGCGACAAGCTGCGCATCAACACGCCGCCCGCGAACCTGAAGCGCTGGGACGCGCTGGTGCACGAGGTGGAGCATCCGCAGCGCGAGGTGCGCATCGCCATCAGCGGCAAGTACACCGACCTGTCCGATTCGTACAAGTCGCTCAACGAAGCGCTGCGCCACGCCGGCATCCACAACCATGCGCGGGTCAACATCGAGTACGTCGACTCCGAAACACTGACCGCCGCCAACGTGTCGCAGCTCGAAGGCTTCGACGCCATCCTGGTGCCGGGCGGCTTCGGCAAGCGCGGCGTCGAAGGCAAAATTCTGACCGCGCAGTTCGCCCGCGAGCACAAGCTGCCCTACCTCGGCATTTGCCTGGGCATGCAGGTGGCCACCATCGAATACGCCCGCCACAAGGCCGGCATGGCCGGCGCCAACAGCACCGAGTTCGAGCCGGCCACGGCGCACCCGGTGATCGCGCTGATCGAGGAGTGGCAAGACGCCGACGGCTCGATCCAGAAGCGCAACGTCAACTCCAACCTCGGCGGCACCATGCGCCTGGGCGCGCAAAGTTCCGATGTAAAACCCGGCACGCTGGCGCATGAAATTTACGGCGATGTGCTGACCGAGCGGCACCGCCACCGCTACGAAGCCAACGTGCATTACCTCGATCAACTGGGCGCCGCCGGCCTGGTGATCTCGGCCCTGACGCAGCGCGAAAAACTGACCGAGATCGTCGAGCTGCCGCGCAGCGTGCACCCCTGGTTCATCGGCGTGCAGTTCCACCCCGAATTCAAGTCCACGCCGTGGGACGGCCACCCGCTGTTCATTTCGTACATCCAGGCTGCGCTCGCGCATCGGGCCGCGCGCGACCTGCCCCGTTTGCAAAAGGCAGCGGCATGAAACTGTGCGGATTCGAGGCCGGCCTGGACCAGCCGTTTTTCCTGATCGCCGGACCCTGCGTGGTCGAGTCGGAACAGCTGCAAATGGACGTGGCCGGCGCGCTGAAGGAAATGACGCGCAGCCTGGGCATCCCGTTCATTTTCAAGAGCAGCTACGACAAGGCGAACCGCTCCAGCGGCACCACCTTTCGCGGCCCCGGCATGCAGCGCGGGCTGGAGATCCTGGCCAAAGTGAAGCGCGAGTTGGCGGTGCCCATCCTGACCGACGTTCACAGTGAAGCCGAGATCGCCGCCGTGGCCGCCGTCGTCGACGTGCTGCAAACGCCGGCCTTCCTGTGCCGGCAAACCGACTTCATCACGGCCGTCGCGCAGTCGGGACGGCCGGTGAACATCAAGAAGGGGCAGTTCCTGGCGCCGCACGACATGAAGAACGTGATTGACAAGGCGCGTGCCGCCGCGCGCGCCAAGGGCCTGCCGGAAGACAGCTTCATGGCCTGCGAGCGCGGCGCCAGCTTCGGCTACAACAACCTCGTCAGCGACATGCGCAGCCTCGCCATCATGCGAGAGACCGGCGCGCCGGTGGTGTTCGACGCCACGCACTCGGTGCAGTTGCCCGGCGGCCAGGGCACCAGTTCGGGCGGCCAGCGTGAATTCGTGCCGGTGCTGGCGCGCGCCGCCATCGCGGTCGGCGTGGCGGGTGTGTTCATGGAAACCCACCCCGACCCGATGAACGCGATGAGCGACGGGCCGAACGCGGTACCGCTGAAACACATGCGCGCGCTGCTCGAACAGTTGATGTCGCTCGACCGCGTGGTCAAGGCGCAGCCACTGCTAGAGAATGATTTTTCATGCTGATCCTGCCGCCCTGTCGAGGTGACAGATGTCTGATTCCGAAACTTCCAAGGACCTTTGAATGAGTGCCATTGTTGACATCGTCGGCCGCGAGATTCTGGACAGCCGCGGCAACCCCACCGTCGAATGCGACGTGCTGCTCGAATCGGGCGTGATGGGCCGCGCGGCGGTGCCGTCGGGCGCGTCCACCGGCTCGCGCGAGGCCATCGAGCTTCGCGACGGCGACAAGTCGCGCTTCCTCGGCAAGGGCGTGCTGAAGGCGGTCGAGCATGTGAACACCGAGATCAGCGAAGCCGTGCTGGGGCTCGACGCCTCCGAGCAAGCCTTCCTCGACCGGACGCTGATCGACCTCGACGGCACCGACAACAAGGCCCGCCTCGGCGCCAACGCCACGCTGGCCGTCAGCATGGCGGTGGCACGCGCGGCGGCCGAAGAAAGCGGGCTGCCGCTGTACCGCTACTTCGGCGGCTCGGGCGCCATGCAACTGCCTGTGCCGATGATGAACGTCATCAACGGCGGCGAGCACGCGAACAACAACCTCGACCTGCAAGAGCTGATGATCATCCCGGTCGGCGCACCCACCTTCCGCGAAGCGGTGCGCTACGGCGCCGAGGTGTTCCATGCGTTGAAGAAAATCATCAACGACCGCGGCATGAGCACGGCAGTGGGCGACGAAGGCGGCTTCGCACCCAGCCTGGCCAGCCACGAAGCCGCGATCCAGCTGATCCTGGAAGCCATCGACAAGGCGGGCTTCACCGCGGGCACGCAGATCGCCATCGGCCTCGACTGCGCGGCCAGCGAGTTCTACAAGGACGGCAAGTACGTGCTGGACGGCGAAGGCCTGACGCTCAGCGCGCCGGAGTGGACCGACATCCTGGCCACCTGGTGCGACAAGTATCCGATCATCAGCGTCGAAGACGGCATGGCCGAAAACGACTGGGAGGGCTGGAAGCATTTGTCCGAACGCCTGGGCTCGAAGGTGCAGCTGGTGGGCGACGACCTGTTCGTCACCAACACCAAAATTTTGCGCGAAGGCATCGAGAAGCGGATTGCCAATTCCATCCTGATCAAGATCAACCAGATCGGCACGTTGACCGAAACCTTCGCCGCCATCGAGATGGCCAAGCGCGCGAACTACACCGCCGTCATCAGCCACCGTTCGGGCGAGACAGAAGACTCCACCATCGCCGACATCGCCGTGGGCACCAATGCCGGGCAAATCAAGACCGGCTCGATGAGCCGCAGCGACCGCATGGCCAAATACAACCAGCTGCTGCGCATCGAAGAAGACCTGGGCGACGTGGCCAGCTACCCCGGCCGCGCGGCGTTCTACAACCTGCGCTGAGCCACCGGCCCGCCGCGCCACACCATGCGTTTCGTCACTGCGGCCCTGTTGCTGCTGATCGCGCTGGTGCATGCCGAACTGTGGTTCGGCAAGGGCGGCGTGCCGCGCGTGATGGAGCTGCAGGCCCGGCTCGACGTGCAGAAAACCTCGAACGAGGCGGCCAGTCTTCGCAACGCCCAGTTGCTGGCCGAAGTGAGCGACCTGAAAGAGGGACTGGAGATGGTCGAAGAAAAGGCACGCCGGGAACTGGGCATGGTCAAGCCTGACGAGATCCTGGTGCAAATTTCCACACCCAAGCGGTGACGTCGTCCCTGCTGCAGGCCCTGCAGCCCCTGTTCGCCAGCGCCTTCACGCTGTGGGGCTCGCCCGTCACCTGGCTGGAAATCGTGGCCTGCGTGCTGGCGTTCGCGATGGTGGTGTGCAACATGCGCGTCAACCCGCTCGGCTGGCCGCTGGCCATCGTCAGCTCGCTGCTTTACTTCGCGCTGTTCTGGAACAGCCGGCTCTACGGCGACGCCAGTCTGCAAATCCTGTTCGTGGTGGTCGCAGCCTGGGGCTGGTGGCAGTGGCTGCGCGGCACCGCGCCTGACGGAAGCGCGTTGCGGGTTCGCGCATTGAGCCAGCAGGGTCGCTTGATCGCGGTGGCGGCCGTGCTGGTGGGTTGGCCGTTGATCGGCTGGTTCCTGCTGCGCCACACCGACACCGACGTGCCCTGGTGGGACGCCTTCCCCACCGCCGCCAGCATCGTCGGCCAGTGGCTGCTGGGCCGCAAATACATCGAGAACTGGCCGACCTGGGTGATCGTGAACGTCGTCAGCGTGGCGCTGTTTGCGTACAAAGGGCTCTGGCTGACGGTGGCGCTGTATGTCGTCTTCGTGGCGATGTCGTTCGCCGGCTGGCGCGCCTGGCGGCGGCTCGCCGTGGCTTAGAAACGGGTCATGGCACGCGGTTTCGTGATCGCCTTGCTGGGGGCCGAAAGCACCGGCAAGACGACGCTGGCTGAAGCGATCGCGCAAGCGCTGCGCGCCGATGGACACAGCGTGAACGGCGTCGCCGAATACCTGCGTGAGTTCTGCGACGCGCAACGGCGAACCCCGCGCCTTGATGAACAAGCGCACATCGCCGACATGCAGACACAGCGCATCGCACAGGCCCAACGGCAGTTCGACGTGGTGGTGGCCGACACCACGGCGCTGATGATTGCCGTCTACAGCGAAAAGGTGTTCGGTGACACCTCGCTGTACGCATCGGCGCTCGAAGCGCACCGCGCCGTCGACCTGACCCTGGTCACCGCGCTCGACCTGCCCTGGCAGGCCGACGGCCTGCAGCGCGACGGCCCGCAGGTGCGCGAGCCGGTGGACGCGCTGCTGCGCGCCGCGCTGGCCCGCGGTGGCATCGGCTACTCGGTGGTGTCGGGCAGTGGCCCGGCGCGGTTGAACGCTGCGCTCAAAGCGGTGGGGCACGCCATGGCGCTGCCATCGGCCGAAGATGAAACGGCTGCCAACCCGCGCTGGCATTGGGTTTGCGAGCGCTGCGGAGACGGCGACTGCGAGCGGTACCTGCTGCCGAAGCTGGGGTGAGTCGAAACTTCGGGCCGACCGCGTGTTGTTCGAGGTGACGATGAAGTACGATGTGTACATTCAACTACCTTGAGTTGCACCATGTCCACCACCATGACCGTCCGGTTGGAAGATGAAGTCAAGAACCGTCTCGAGGTGCTGGCCGACGCCACGCAGCGCAGCAAGTCGTTCCTGGCCGCCGAGGCCATCCGCCTCTACGTCGAAACCAACGAGTGGCAAGTCGCTGAAATCCAGGCCGGCTTGAGCGAGGCAGACGCCGGCGACTTCGCCAGTGACAAGGACGTCGCCGCCCTGGCCAGGAAGTGGAAGCCGAATGCGGCTTAAGTGGTTGCGCACGGCGTTGCGCAACCTCGACCAAGAAGCGGCACACATCGCGGTCGATGACGCAGTCACCGCGAGACTGGTCGTCAAGCGTGTGCTCGACGCAGTTGCACTGCTCGGGGAGCAACCGGAGTTGGGCCGCCCCGGTCGCGTGCATGGCACGCGTGAACTGGTCGTGCTGCGAACGCGCTTCATCGTGCCGTACCGGGTGCGCGGAGAAACGGTGGAAATTCTGCGCGTGTTCCACACGTCACGACGGTTGCCGGGACGGTGGTAGCAACCGGGTGCCGGGCAGCCTCAGCCCACCCACCTGCGCGCATTCTCGAACATCCGCATCCACGGGCTCAACGCACTGCGGTCGCCGTTCGTCCAGCTCATCAGCACATTGCGGAACACGCGTTCCGGGTGCGGCATCAGCACGGTAAAACGGCCATCGGCGGTGGTCACCGAAGTCAGTCCGTCGGGGCTGCCATTGGGGTTGAACGGATAAGTCTCGGTCGGTGCGCCCGTGTTGTCGACGAAGCGCATCGCGCGACG
>JANNBZ010000052.1:0-3162 GCA_031386065.1 Burkholderiales bacterium | reverse complement strand
CTTCAGCATGCCGTGGCCTTCGGCGGTGCTGAAGTCTTCGATGCCCTGCAGCAGGCGTGTGTGTCCATGCGCGCGGACCTCGGCGTAGCCGAACTCGCGGTGGCTGCTGGCCTCGACCGTGCCGCCCTGCTGCACCGCCATAGCAAACATGCCGTAGCAGATGCCGAGCACCGGCACGCCGCTGTCCCACACGGCCTGCGGCGCGCGCAATTCGTGGTCTTCGTAGGTGGACGCATGGCTGCCCGACAGGATGATTCCCTTGGCCGCGAAGTCGCGGATGAAGGCGTCGCTCACGTCGTTGGGGTGGATCTCGCAGTACACGTGGGCCTCGCGCACGCGGCGCGCAATCAGTTGTGTGACCTGGGAGCCGAAGTCGAGGATGAGGATCTTGTCGTGCATGGAGGCGGGCTGCGGTGAATCAGGCGGGGGTGGAACCAGTGGCTGCGGCGTGGGCCAGGCGACGCTCGCGGCTGAAGTGGCGGGCCGCCACCAGCATGGCCGCGAATTGCAGCGCGGCGCAAAAGTAGAACGGTGCGCCGACGCGCCAGTCGGTGGGTGGCAGGTGCGACACCGCACCCATCAGCGGCGCGCCAAGCACCGGCCCCAGCACCGCCATCAGGCTGGACAGCGATGCGACCGAACCCATGGTCTGGCCTTGCGAGCGGGCGTCTGCCGCGCTGGAGACAATGCCCTGGATCGACGCCGTGACGGTGAAGCCGAGCAGGTTGAATGCGATCACCACGTACATCGCCCAGCCCGCAGGCGCCAGGCCCCACATCAGGTAGCCCAGCGAGCTGGACACCAGGCCGATGGTGGCCAGCCGCGGCGCGCCGAACCGCTTCAGCAGGCGCGACAGCAGGAAGCCCTGCACCAGCGCGGCGGCAATGCCCACCGCGAACAGCGACCAGCCGTTCTCGGTCGGGCCCCAACCGAACTTGAAGGTGGTGTAGAGCACCCACACCGTGTACATCGTGAATTGCGCCAGGCTGCTCAGCGCGATGACGGCGACCAGCGAGCCGACGCCCTTCAACTGGCTGAGCTGCTTGAGCGACGCGATCGGGTTCGCCGAGGCCCAGGTGACCGGCCGGCGCTGTGACAGCGGCAGCGATTCGGGCAGCACGAAGTAGCCGTACAGCAGGTTTACCAGGGCCAGCGTGCCGGCCGCGAAAAACGGCAGGTGCAGGTCGATGCCGCCGAGCAGGCCGCCCATCACCGGGCCGATGATGAAGCCGATGCCGAACATGGCGCCGAGCTGCCCGAAGCGCTTGGACCGGTTCTCGGGCGCGGTGATGTCGGCCACGTAGGCGTTGGCCACCGCCGCGTTCGCCTGCATCGCACCGCCGACCAGGCGCACCGCGATCAGCATCCACAACTGGGTGGCGAGTGCGGTGGCGAAGAAGTTCAACGCCAGCCCGCAAAAGCCGATCAGCAACACCGGCCGGCGGCCGTAGCGGTCCGACAGCGCGCCCAGGATCGGCGAGCCGAAGAAGTTGGCGATGCTGAAGGCGAACGCCACCACGCCGTACCAGAGCGCGCGCTCGGTGGGGTCGCTGGTGAAGCTGCCCACCAGGATGGGCAGCACCGGCACGATCAGGCCGATCGACAGCATGTCGATCAGCACCGTGATCAGGATGAAGCGCATCGCGGCCGGGCGGGCCGCGCTGACCGATTCAGGCAGCGGCGTGACGTGGGGGTCGGTCGGGGTCACGCGGCTCATTCCATCCGGTAGTTCGGCGCTTCCTTGGTGATCTGCACATCGTGCACGTGGCTCTCGCGCATGCCGGCGGAACTGATCTCGACGAACTCGGCGCGCTCCTGCATCTGCTCGATGCTGGCGCAGCCGCAATAGTGCATGGAAGCGCGCAAACCGCCGCTCATCTGGAAGATGATGGCGACCACCGAGCCCTTGTACGGCACCTGGCCTTCAATGCCCTCGGGCACCAACTTGGTCGTGTTCGGATTGTTGGCCGGGCCGTCCTGAAAATAGCGGTCGGCACTGCCTTGCTGCATGGCGCCGATGGAGCCCATGCCGCGGTAGCTTTTGTAGGTGCGGCCCTGGTACAGAATGACTTCGCCTGGCGCCTCTTCGGTGCCTGCGAAGGCGCCGCCCATCATCACCGTGTCGGCACCGGCGGCAATCGCCTTCGCCAGGTCGCCGGAATAGCGAACCCCGCCGTCGGCGATCAGCGGCACGCCGCTTCCCCGCAATGCCTTCGAGACCGAATCGATGGCCAGCATCTGCGGCACGCCCACGCCGGTGACGATGCGCGTGGTGCAGATCGAGCCCGGGCCGATGCCGACCTTCACCGCATCGGCGCCGGCCTCGACCAGCGCCAGCGCGGCCGCGCCGGTGGCGATGTTGCCGCCGATCACGTCGACCTGCGGATAGTGCTTCTTGACCCAGCGCACACGCTCCAGCACCCCGGCGCTGTGGCCGTGCGCGGTGTCCACCACCAGAACGTCGACACCGGCCTTCACCAGCAGTTCGACGCGCTCTTCGGTGCCGTCGCCCACACCCACCGCCGCGCCCACGCGCAGCTTGCCGTGCGAGTCGCGCGCAGCGTTCGGAAAGCTGGTTTGCTTGGTGATGTCCTTCACCGTCATCAGGCCGCGCAGCTCGAAGTCGGCATTGACGACCAGCACCCGCTCCAGCTTGTGGCGGTGCATCAGCGCCTTGCCCTCGGCCAGCGTGGCGCCGTCACTGACGGTGATGAGGCGCTCGCGCGGCGTCATGATCTCGCGCACGGCGGCGTCCAAACGCGTCTCGAAGCGCAAGTCGCGATTCGTCACGATGCCCACCACCTGCGTGCCCTGCAGCACCGGGAAGCCCGACACACCGTGCAGGCGCGACAGTTCCATCACCTTGCGCACGGGGGTGTCGGGCGTGACCGTGATCGGGTCGCGCAACACGCCGGATTCGTAGCGCTTCACGCGGGCCACTTCGGCCGCCTGTTGCGTTGGCGTGAGATTTTTGTGCACGATGCCGATGCCGCCCTCCTGCGCCAGCGCAATCGCCAGGCGCGCTTCGGTCACGGTGTCCATCGCGGCCGACACCAGCGGCAGATTGAGGCGGATGTTGCGCGACAGTTGGGTCGCAAGGGACGTGTCGCGGGGCAACACCTGAGAGAAGGCTGGCACCAACAACACGTCGTCGAAGGTGAG
>JANNBZ010000018.1:0-15373 GCA_031386065.1 Burkholderiales bacterium | reverse complement strand
CGTGGCCCAGCGGCCGTCGACCTTGACGAAGACCGAACTTCGGACGCTCTCGACCCGCCGGCCGTCGGCGGTGAAGAACAAGCTGTCGAACACACCGGCGTCGCAAACTCATCCAGTGCGACGCTGGTGAAATATCCGGGTTAGGTCTCGCGTCGCGTGTGCCGCTTGGTGCGCCGCTTGGTGCGCCCGGCTGGGATCGAACCAGCAACCCCTGCCTTCGGAGGGCAGTACTCTATCCATTGAGCTACGGACGCAGAGCGCGGATTGTAGCTGCGCCCTCACGCCGAACCCGGCCACGCGGGCGGGGCACGCCGCCCGTGCTGCGCCGGCGCCGCTTTATAATTCTCGGTTGTGATGCACGGTCGCGGGATGGCCCGATGCGCCCATCGCAGTTGAGGAATTCATGAGCGACCCCCACAGCACAGACGACCACGACGGCCCGCACGAGGGCCCGATCAAGACCCCCAAGCAACTGATCCTGGCGGTCTTTTTCTCGTTCGTGGTGCCGATCATCGCCATCATCCTGCTAGTGATGTATGTGGTCACCGACCACAAGCCCGCCGCCGGCAGCGACGGCCTGAGCGCCGAGGCGGTGGCCCGGCGCATCCATCCGGTCGGCACAGTGGAAGTGAAAGATGTCTCCGACCCAGCCGCGCTTAAGACCGGCGAGCAGGTCTACGGCGCGCAGTGCGTGGCCTGCCACGGTGCCGGCCTGGCCGGAGCGCCGAAGTTCGGCGACGTGGCCGCCTGGGCACCGCGCATCGGCCAGGGCTACGACATGCTGCTGACGAGTGCGCTGAAGGGCAAGGGCGCGATGGGTGCGCAAGGCGGTGGCGACTACACGGACCTGGAAATCGGCCGCGCGGTGGTCTACATGGCCAACAAGGGCGGCGCCAAGTTCGACGAGCCGAAGGCCGCGGCGGCTGCCGCCTCGGCCGCGATGGAAGCACCTGCTGCGGCAGAAGCGCCTGCCGCCGCCGCGGCTCCGGTCGTGCCGGCCGCGTCGGCGCCTGCCGTTGCGACCAAGATCGCCGCAGCCGAGCCGGTGGCCGTTGCCGCAGCCGGCGCCGTGCCTGCGCTCTACACGCAGCTGTGCCAAACCTGCCACGTCGCGGGGGTGGCGAACGCGCCCAAGCTCGGCGACAAGGCGGCCTGGGCACCCCGCCTGGCGCAAGGCATCGATGGCCTGACCGCCAGCGCGATCAAGGGCAAGGGCGCGATGCCGCCCCGCGGCGGGTCGACCGCGTCCGACGCCGAGATCAAGGCGGTGGTGAGCTACATGGTCAGCACGGTCAAGTAACGCGGGCCAGCGCTCGCATCGACAAGCCGGCTCGCGAGCCGGCTTTTTCACGCCCGCCGATTGACCCGGGCGGCGCGCTGCATCGGGCCTGCATCCAGCCTCGCGCCCGCTGCGTAGTGTTGGCTGTGATCGCTGCGCCCGGCCGGACAGTGCAGCGCGGTCACGCCACCCAACTCACGGAGAACCCAGCATGAAATCAGTCTTGTCGATCTGCACCGTTGGCGCCTTGCTGTCTGCCTGCGCCAGCAGCCCGCCGATGATGATGGTCGACAATGCCGCGCTGCCCGAGGCCGTGCGCGTGCCGGCGGGGCAGAAGGTGGTGATGACCACCACCGGCGTCGGTGAACTGACCTACGAATGCCGCGAGAAAAAAGACATGGCGGGCCAGTTCGAATGGGCCTTCGTCGGGCCGGTGGCCACGCTGATGGGCGCTGACCGCAAGTCGGTCGGCAAGTACTACGCGGGCCCAACCTGGGAAGCCGCCGACGGATCGAAGGTCACCGGCAAGCAGGTGGCGGTGGCGCCGGCCGGCACCGGCAACATCCCGCTGCAGCTGGTGAAGGCCGAGCCCGCGATGGGTCAGGGCGCGATGACCGGCGTGAGCTACATCCAGCGCCTCAACACTCGGGGCGGCGTGGCCCCGACGCTGGCCTGCGACGCGGCCGGCAAAGGCCAGCGCAAGGTGGTGGCGTACCAGGCCGACTACGTGTTCTACGGCATGTGATCAGGTGGGCGTGGGCGTGGGTGCGGGTGTGGGCTTCAGGCAATAGCCGAAGGCCTGCACAGGCCCTCGAAGCGGGCCTCGGTGGGCGACCACCAAGCCGCTTCCACCGCATCGGCCGCCAGTCCCATGTCCAGCGTGTGGACGAGTCCGAGCCCGAGTTCCGTCGCCAGGAAAAGTCGGCCCGCCTCGTCGAGCCAGGCCGACTCGAACCGCGCTGGCAGCCCGGTGTGGCTGACCAGGGCCGGTGCACCGTTTGGCTGCGCGTGCAGCCGCCACACCCAGGGTGCGGCTTCCAGTTCAACGTAAACGCGCTGTGGCCCGTTCTGAAAAAACCAGCAGCCGGCGTCGTCGTGCAGGTAGTTGCGTTCGATGAACTCGCGCAGCTTGTCGTGCAGGATGCGGCTGCCCTTGACCTGCGGAAACGGGCCGGCCGCCTGCACCCGGTCGTCGCGCATGTACCAGTCGCCGCGCGCATCGAGCGCCAGCCAGCCGTGGCAATGCGGAACGTTCGGCCATTTTTTCAGCGCGGCCTTGACGATGTCGTCCATCAACGAACTCCCGTCTGCGCCTGCAGCCAGCCCATCACCCGCTCGGGCAGGGTCAGCACGTGACCGGGCACGCGGCCGCCGGGAAAGCCGACGTGGCCGCCGTGCGCCGGCTGCCACAAGTGCACGTGCTTGCCCACGGCATTCGCCTGCGGCAGGCTGCTGGCCGGCACGAACGGGTCGTTGCGCGCATTCAGCACCAGCGCCGGGATGCGGATGCGGTGCAGGTGCGGTTGGGCCGAGCCGCGCAGCCAGTAATCGTCGGTGTCGCGAAAGCCGTGCAGCGGTGCGGTGAACACGTTGTCGAAGTCGTACAGGTCGCGCGCGGCCAGCAGCCGTTTTCGGCTGAACAGCCCCGGGTGCTGGTCGAGCTTGCGCAGCGCCTTCGGCACCATGCTGCGCAGGAACATGCGGGTGTAGACCTGCCGGTTGAAGCCGCGCCCGATGGCGTGGCCGCCGGCCGCCAGGTCGATCGGCGACGACACGGCGGCCACCGCGCTGACGGTGCGCGCAGCTGTGTCGCCGGCCTCTTCGGCCCAGCGCAACAGCGCATTGCCGCCCAGCGACACGCCCACCGCCAGCATCGGCCCGCGGTGGGCCGCGCGACATTGGCCGAGCATCCAGCCGATCTCCTCGAAGTCGCCCGAGTGATAGGCGCGCGGCGCCCGGTTCAGTTCGCCCGAGCAGCCGCGAAAGTGCGGCACCGCGAAGCGCCAGCCGTGGCGCCGGGCCCAGTCGGCGAAGGCCTGCGCGTAGTGGCTGCCCGACGAGCCTTCCAGGCCGTGGAACAGCACCAGCAGCGGCGAGTCGGGCGAGCCACTGCCACGCAGCCAGTCCACGTCGACAAAATCGGCATCTGGCGTGGTCCAGCGCGTGCGGTCGAAGCGCGGCGCGTCGCCGTGAAACCTGCGCCCGAACAACGCGGGCCAGATGGTCTGCGCGTTGCCGCCGACGGCACCCGCACCGAACAGCCAGCGCGGAGAACGGTAGCCCTGCATCGCGGCTTCTTCAGTCAATGCAGAACGCCGGCGGCGGCCGTGGCTTCCTGCATCTCGTTCGCTGTTCCCGGGCTGGCGTGGTGCACCACCAGGCGCCAGCCTTGCACGGTTTTCAGGTACACGTTGGTGGCGATGACCCAGCCCCAGCGCGGCCCCGCGTCGGTCGAGATTTGAATGCGTTCGAGCAGGTTGTGCACCGCGCTGGCGTGGCTTTGCACGCGGTGCACTTTTTCAGGGTGCGCGTCGATGACGCCGTTCGCGAACATCGCCTCGAACGCCGCACGGATCGCCGCCGCACCGACCTCGCGCGGGCCGCCGGGGTGCACGCAGACGATCTCGTCGTCGTCCGACCACACCGCCATCAGTTTGTCGATGTCGCCCTGTTGCAGCGCCTCGTAGAACTGGGCTTCGGTGTCGTCGGGAGAGCCGGGCGTCATCCCCGGCGGTTTCGGACCAGCCATTCGATCTCCTTGTGCTGGCCGGGCCTCCACTGGCGGTGGGTGCCGCACGGGCGAGCGTTCGCGGCCGATTGTACGAACCGCCTCTAGAATCTGTCGCTCCATGCCACCCCCGAGTCAAGACTGGTCCGAACGCAGCCGCGATCTTTCGCGGTTGCTGTCACGCGCCGGACTCGGTGATCGTGCGGCATTTGCCACGCTCTACGAGCGAACCAGCTCGCATCTGTTCGCGGTGGTGTTGCGTATCAATCGAGACCGCGGCCAGGCGGAAGACATCCTGCAAGAGGTCTATGTCAGTGTCTGGCGCGCGGCGCAAGGTTTCGACGCGGCGCAAAGCCAGCCCCTCACCTGGCTGACCAGCATCGCCCGCAACCGCGCGATTGACAGCCTGCGCAGGGCGCAGACGCAGCCGCAGCTCGACTCCCGCAGCCATTCCAACGACGAGGACTCCGACGTGTACGACGACAAGGCCGATCACGCACCGGGGCCGCTCGAACTGCTGAGCCAGGCGTCGGACGCGCGCGCCCTGGGCGATTGCATGGCGGTGCTCAGCGCACCGCAGCGGCAAAGCGTCGCACTCGCCTTCTACGACGGCCTCAGCCATGCCGAGGTCGCCGAGCGCATGCACCAGCCGCTGGGCACGGTGAAGTCGTGGGTGCGTCGGGCGTTGATGTCGCTCAAGTCCTGCCTCGAACGCGCCAGCTTGGCCGACTCATCGAGCGGCAACTGAGATGAAAACCCCACGCTCACTTTGTTCACTGCCCCTGTGGCACGGCAAGGGTCACCTCGTGGCCCTTGGGGCGCCTCAGCACCTTCGGGCGGCCGGGCGGTACTGAGATGGACTACAGCCGCCCTGAACTGGCCGACCGACTGGCCGCCGATTACGTCGCCGGCACGCTGCGTGGTGCGGCGCAGCGTCGCTTCGAGGCGCTGTTGCCGGCACATCCATCGCTGCAGCGCGCGGTTCGCGACTGGCAGGGCCGCCTGATGCCGTTGACGTTGGGCATCGCACCGCAGACGCCGCCGCCGCATGTGTGGCAGCGCATCGAATCACGCATCAACGGGGCGGCGGTGCAGGCGCCGGTGGCGCTGCCGTGGTGGGGCCGCTTGAGTTTCTGGCGCGGTCTGTCGGCGCTGGCCACCGTGGCGGCGCTGAGCCTGTCGGTGCTGCTGGCCAATCCCGACCCGGCACAGCCGCCGCTGGTGGTGGTGCTCAGTTCGGCCGCGCCCGCCAGCGAAGGGCCGGTCACCGCTTCGTTCGTTGCCAGCATCAGCGGTGATGGTCGTGCCGTGGTCACCAAGCCGCTGCGCGGCGTGAGCCTGGAGCCGAATCGCGTGCTCGAACTGTGGGCCTTGCCGGCCAGCGGCGCGCCGCGATCGCTGGGCCTCATTTCGGCCAGCGGCGCCAGCGTGGTTCAGAAGAACAAGGTGCAGCCCGGCACTGCCGCGCTTGCGGTCAGCCTGGAGCCTACCGGTGGCTCGACCACCGGCGCGCCAACCGGGCCGGTGCTGTTCGTCGGCAAGCTGGGCAGCTGAGCGCGGTCAGGCCAGCGCCGTCAGGCCAGCGTAGATTGCAGCGCTGCTTCAACGCGCTGCGGCGTCACTTCGGTCAGGCAGCGCGTGTGGCCAAAACGGCAGACGCGCTCAAAGCAGGGCATGCAGTCCAGGCCCAATTCGTCCTTCAACCAGATCACCTGCGCGCGGGCATTCAGCGGCGGTGTGTGCTCGGGGCTGGTCGAGCCGAACACCGCGACCTGCGGCACGCCCAACGCGGCGGCCACGTGCATCAGGCCCGAATCGTTGCTGACCATGCCGAGTGAGGCCTCAATCAGCGCCATCGCGTCGATCAGCGACGTTTCGCCGGCGAGCACGCGGCAGGCGCCGGGGGCGGCGCCAGCAATCTCGTGGCACAGCGCCGCTTCCTTGGCCGAGCCCAGCAGCAGGATCGGCACGCCGTGCGCCGCGAACAGCGCTCGCGCCAGCGCCGCATAGTGCGCGGCGGGCCAGCACTTCGCCGGCCCGTATTCGGCACCCGGCGCGAAGACCCAGTACGACTGCGGCTGCACACCGATCGATTCGGTGGCGCGGTGCAGCACATCGCTGCCGAAGTGCAGTCGCGGCGGCAAGTCGGGCCCCGCAGCGTCGCCTGCGAGCGCGTTGTAGAAGGCCACCATCGGCGGGCGGCCCGGCGGGTTCGGCAGACGCTGGTTCAGCAAGCCGAAGCGGCCCTCGCCGTGGTAGCCGACGCGGGTCGGGATGCGCGCCATGAACGGGATCAGCGCCGACTTGATGGAGTTCGGCAGCACCACGGCGCTGTCGAAGCGGCCCCGCAGTTCGGCGGCCACCACGCGGCGCTGGGCCCAGTCGAGCCGGCCATGCTGGAACGGCAGCTCGATGACCTCGCGCACCTCTGGCATCGCGCGGTACACCGGCGCCACCCACGGCAGCGCGGCCACGCTGATCGCATCGCCGCGCGCCGCCATGCGCGCCATCAGCGGCTGGCTCATCACGGCGTCGCCGATCCACTGCGGCGCGATGACGAGCGTGCGGCTCATCGGCGGCGCAAGCTCAATGCGAATGCAGCGTTTCGCCGGCCTTCAGGCGGTACACCGTACCGCAGTACGGGCACTTGCCCTCGCCGGTGCTGGCCACGTCGATGAAGACCCGGGGGTGCGTGCTCCACAGCGTCATCTTCGGGTTCGGGCAGGTCACGGCGCCGGGGCCTTGCAGGTCGGCCGCAGTGACTTCGACCACGGATTCGGCGCGGTTCATGGTCATGCCACCTTCGTCAGCCATTCGGCGTACTTGGGGTTGCGCCCGTTCACGATGTCGAAGAACGCGCTTTGAATCTTCTCGGTGATCGGCCCGCGCGAGCCGGCGCCGAGTTCGATGCGGTCCAACTCGCGGATCGGTGTCACCTCGGCGGCGGTGCCGGTGAAGAAGGCCTCGTCGCAGATGTAGACCTCGTCGCGCGTGATGCGCTTCTCGACCAGCTTCAGGCCCAGGTCGTCGCAGATCGCCAGAATGGTGTTGCGCGTGATGCCGTTCAGCGCGCCGGCGCTCAGGTCGGGCGTGTAGACCACGCCCTTCTTCACGATGAACAGGTTCTCGCCGGCGCCTTCGCTGACGAAGCCCGAGGCGTCGAGCAGCAGCGCTTCGTCGTAGCCGTCGTCCAGCGCCTCCATGTTGGCGAGGATGGAGTTGGTGTAGTTGCTGACCGCCTTGGCCTGCGTCATCGTGATGTTCACGTGGTGGCGCGTGAAGCTGCTGGTCTTCACGCGGATGCCACGCTTCATGCCGTCTTCCCCCAGGTAGGCGCCCCACGGCCAGGCCGCGACCATCAGGTGAATGGTGTTGCCCTTCGGGCTGACACCCAGCTTCTCGGAGCCGATCCAGACCAGCGGCCGCAGGTAGCAGCTTTCCAGCTGGTTCACGCGCACCACCGTGCGCTGCGCCTGCATCACCACCTCAGGCGTGAACGGAATCTTCATGCGCAGGATTTTGGCGCTGTTGAACAGCCGCTCGGTGTGTTCCTGCAGGCGAAAGATCGCGGTGCCCTGCACCGTGTTGTAGGCGCGAACACCTTCGAAAGCGCCGCAGCCGTAGTGCAGCGTGTGGCTCAGCACGTGGATCTTGGCGTCGCGCCATTCCACCAGTTCGCCGTCCATCCAGATTTTTCCGTCGCGGTCGTCCATGGACATCATGTTTCCCTCAAATGGGGTTGCCAGAGCCGGCCGATTTTAAGGGCCCCGGCGGTAGCAATCATGGACGGCCGATTCGGGGTTTTTTTGCGCGTGTCCCCTTAACCGGGGGATGTTGCCAGCGCGCACTCTCAAGCACACTAGGGGCTGACTGGGTCACCATTGCAAAACCGGCGTGTCAATACAAATGACGAAGCCGTTTCCCGTGACCAGCGCAAATCTGAAAAAAGAGGCCCCATGAAGAATCAAGCAAAACTCATGTTCAAGTTCTCCCTGGCCGTTGCGGCAGGGCTGGTGGTGGCCTCTGCACAGGCCAAAGGCAACGAATCCAAGCCGCCCGTGCCGACTGTGGCGTGTGGTGACTCGTCTGCTACGGTCGGCAACGCAGGCTACCTGGACTGCCGCGGCCCGATCGGTGGCAACGTCAATGGAAGCGCGCCTGAGGCGGCGTACCTGACGTCGCAATGGGGCAACACCTGGACCTGGCAGGGCAAGACTGATGACGCGGGTGCCGGACCCTTCGCCGCCAATCAATCCGGACTGCTTTCCGGCACGCTGAGCTTCGACAGCGCCGTCAAGGGCCTGTTCGTGCTGGCCATCAAGGGCGGGCCGGACTACAGCTACTACGAGTTCAACGGTGGCGCAGCAGGCATCACGTCGCTTCAGTTCGACACGTTGGGCATCACCAAGGGCAATGGCAACCCCGGCCCGGGCCTGTCGCACTTCGGTCTGTACACCGCCATGGCGCCTGTCCCGGAACCAGAATCCTATGCGCTGATGATCGCGGGTCTGGGTGTGATTGGGTTCATGGTGCGTCGGCGCAAGCAGCAGGGCTGATCCCACCGAAGAAGCATCCGAAAACCCCGCTGCGGCGGGGTTTTTTCTTCACGCTTCGATGGCAGGGCAACCCGGCTCCGCTTCGGCGGCGCGCACGAGTTGCCAGCGCTGGCAGCGCCCGTGTTCGAACACCACCTCGACCTGGTTGCCGCCGTCATCGGCCCAGCGCCACACGTCGCCGCTGTCGCCTTGCTTGCGGCCCAGGCTCTTGGTCATGCCGACCACCTGCATCATGTTCAGCCCGGGCTTGAGCCGCGACTGGAACATGACCGCGCTGGCCACATGCCCGACCGGCGAGTCGGCCGCGTTCTTCATCACGCGCAGCGCCCGGCTGAACTGCAGCAGCAGCCAGAACACCGTCACCGTCAGCGCCATCACCAGGCCCTGCCAGCCGTAGGCCCACCAGCCCACCGCAAACGCCAGGGCCACCAGGGCCCAACCGAGTTTCGAGTTCATCGCGGCGATGTGCTCACAGCGTGCGCACCACGTCGATCGCCTGCTCGATCCGCTCGACCGCGTGGATCGTCAGCCCTTCGATCGGTTTCTTCGGCGCATTCGCCTTCGGCACCACGGCCACGCTGAAGCCCAGCTTGGCGGCTTCTTTCAGGCGCTCCTGGCCGCGCGGCGCGGGCCGCACCTCGCCCGCCAGGCCAACCTCGCCGAAGGCGAAAAAGCCGCGCGGCAGCGGCCGGCCACGCAGGCTGCCCTGAATCGCCAGCATCACCGCCAGGTCGGCCGCCGGCTCGCTGATGCGCACCCCACCGACGGCGTTGACGAACACGTCCTGGTCCAGGCAGGCGATGCCCGCGTGGCGGTGCAACACGGCCAGCATCATCGCCAACCGGTCGCGGTCCAGTCCCACGCTGAGGCGGCGCGGGCTGGGGCCGCCGCTGTCGACCAGCGCCTGGATTTCCACCAGCAGCGGCCGCGTGCCTTCCAGCGTGACCAGCACGCACGAGCCCGGCACCGGGTCGCCGTGCGTGGACAGAAAAATAGCGCTCGGGTTGGCGACGCCCTTCAGCCCTTTTTCGGTCATCGCGAAGACGCCGATCTCGTTCACCGCGCCGAAGCGGTTCTTGATCGCGCGCACCAGCCGGAAGCTGCTGTGCGTGTCGCCTTCGAAGTACAGCACCGTGTCGACGATGTGCTCCAGCACGCGCGGCCCGGCCAGCGCGCCGTCCTTCGTCACGTGGCCGACCAGCACGATGCTGGTGCCGCTGCTCTTGGCGGTGCGCGTGAGCTGCGCCGCGCATTCGCGCACCTGCGCCACCGAGCCGGGGGCCGAGCTGAGCTGGTCGCTGTAGACGGTCTGAATCGAGTCGATCACGCACACCGACGGGTTCTCGGCGGCGATGGTGGCGGTGATTTTTTCGAGTTGAATTTCTGCCAGCACGCGCACTTGCGAGGCGCCCAGGCCGAGCCGGCGCGAGCGCAGCGCCACCTGCGCGCCCGACTCCTCGCCGGTGACGTACAGCGTGCCCATGTTCTTCGACAGCGAATCGAGCGCCTGCAGCAACAAGGTCGACTTACCGATGCCCGGGTCGCCACCGATCAGCACCACGCCGCCGGCCACGATGCCGCCGCCCAGCACGCGATCCAGTTCGTCGATGCCGGTGGGTTGGCGGTCGACGTCCGACGCCTTGATTTCGCTCAGCGTCTCGACCGGCTGCGCCTTCACCAGCGACTGGTAGCGGTTCTTGCCGCTGCCGGTTTCAGCCGGTCCCTCGACCAGCGTGTTCCAGGCCTCGCACTGCGGGCACTTGCCCAACCACTTTGCGCTGGTGCCACCGCATTCGGTGCAGGTGTAGACGGACTTTTCTTTGGCCATCCGTCGATTGTGCGTTGCCTACGCGGCGGTGAAATTCCCGTGGAAGCCCAGCGGCAACTTGTACGGCAATGTGGCCTGCGCGATCGGGCCGTCCGCGATGCGGCGGGCCTCCAGCACATTCACCACCGTCAACTGCCGCTTCACGTCGAAGCTGGTGCCGACCAGCCAGGCGTCGAGCTCCTGTGTGCTGCCGGGCTTGGGCACGACGATGTGTTCCTCGACCACCATCCGTTCGCCGTAGTCGAAGCGCTGCAGCTTGCCGCTGTCCATGTCGCGCAGCTGGATGCCGTGGAACGTGCCTTCGCGGCCGGCGTACTGCAGCCAGTTGGCGCCGCTGAGCAGGTGGCGCGCGGCCTGGCCGATGCGGCGCGGGTCGATGCGCGGGAACTCGATCTCGTCTTGCAGATCGGTCACCGTCGCACGGCCGGTGCGCATGTTCAGCTCGGCCAGTTGGGTGCTCGGCTTGCCGGCCGACGAAGGCTGGCCGTGCACCAGGTTCACCGCGGTGCGGGTCAGGAAGCCGGCGTCCGGTCCGGCCACGTAGCTCAGCGCCACGCTGCCGTCGGCCCGTTCGTACGCATTGCCCACATGGAACATGAACTGCGCCGGCAGCTCGAACACCCGGCGCTGGGTGATGTCGTCCTTGCGCATCACCAGGATGCGCAGCGGCTCGTTGTGCTGGAACTGGAACTTGTCTGCGCTGCCCGCGCCGAAGTTGAACTTGATCGGCGGCAGCGGCACCACGATGTACTGCGCGGTGACGGCCATGTCGTGCACCATGCCGTTCGGGTAGGGCGACTCGCCCAGTTGCGCATCGACCAATTGCCCTTGCGGGTCGATGTGCCAGACGATCAGCCGCTTGCCGAAGCTGCCGATGTTCCACAGATGGCCGCTGGCGTCGACCTTGGGGTGGGCCGAGAACGGCACCTGCTCCAGGCCGGCCTTCCAGGCAACCGCGCCTTTCGTCGACAGCTCTTTCGGGTTCAGTTCGAAGGCCGAGCCGCCTTCCCACATCGCCAGCACGCGGCCCGCGTGTTCGATCACGCTGGTGTTGGCGGTGTTGAACGAGTCGGGGCCTTGGGCCGGCGCGTCGCTTTTGATGTCGGTGCCGAACGCGCTGTACAGGAACTTGCCAGCCTTCTGCTCGGCCAGCAACTTCGGCGTTCGCACCAGCCTGCCGCAGTGCGACACGCTGCTGCCGCTGAAGCTGAACTGCTGCACCATGCCGTCGCCGTCGAACCAGTGTTCGTAGCGCTGGCCACCGCGCTCGAACAGGGCCGGGCCATTGCGGTAGAAGCGCCCGCGCAACGCGGCCGGCCAGGCGCCGGTGATCGCGAGCGACTCGCACTGCAGGTCTTGCATTGCGTCGCTGACACCCTTGAACGGCGTCAGCGACGGGTGCTTCAGCACTGCGGCGTCGAAGTCGGCGGGGCCGAACGCCTCGCCCGGCGACGCGGTGGCCAAGGCGGGCAGTGCGTGCGCGGCGGCAAGTGCGGTGGAGGTCTGTACGAAGGCGCGGACGAAATCACGGCGGTTCATGCTGCTGTTCCCGGTTACTTGGACAACAGCACGACGATGGCCTTGCCGTCCAGCGGCACTTGCGCTGCGGCCCACGTGGGCGGACCGAAGCCGGATGCCTTGCCCGACGAACCCCAGGGCTCGCTGGGGATGCCCATCACGTTGGTGTCGAGCTTGTTGTTGTCGTTCAGGTCCTGGTAGAGCATCAGCGCCACCGGTCCGTTGCTCGGCACACACAGGTTGAACTTCATGGTTTCGGCGCCGGCGCGCAGCCGAAGCATCGCCACCGATTTCTTGTTGAAGTCGTCGGCGCTTTCGTAGGCCGCCAGCATCAGCGTGCCCTGCTCGGGCCTCACGTTCTGCACCTCGACGTCGGTGCAGGTCTGCGCGCTTGCGCTGGCAGTCAATGCCAGCGCGGCCAGGGTGGACAAAAGGATGCGGGTCGGCTTCATTTGCAGCTCCATCGGGTGAATGACGGATCGAGTGTCTGCAAAACCATGGCGGCCCACAAAGCGCCGTGCGACGAAACGGCGCCGGCTGTCGCGAGATGCGCGCGCCCGGCGCGAGGTGAAGCGGCCCTACTCGCCGACCTTGCCGCGCGACGCCTTCACCTGCGCGCGCTGGCTCTTGCCTTCGAGCCGGCGCTGCTTCGAGCCGTAGGTCGGCTTGGTCACCCGCCGGACGCGCGGCGGCACGGCCACCCCGTCGACCAGTTCCTGCAGCCGCGCCAGCGCGTCGGCGCGGTTCATGTCCTGGCTGCGCGTGCGCTGCGCCTTGATCACCACCACGCCCTCGGCGGTGATGCGTTGGTCACGCAGCGCGAGCAGGCGCTGCTTCACCGGTTCGGGCAGCGACGAGGCGTGGATGTCGAAGCGCAAATGCACCGCGCTCGACACCTTGTTGACGTTCTGCCCGCCCGCGCCCTGGGCACGGATGGCGGTGAACTCGACCTCGGCCTCGGACACGACGCACTCGGGAGAGGCCACGGTTACGCGCCTTCCCTCATGCCGTGCGCGTCGGCACCCGGGTCGCCAGAGCGCACATCAGCTCGTAACCCACGGTGCCGGCCGCTTGCGCGACGTCGTCGATGGGCAGGCGGCTGCCGTTCGGCCCGCAGCCCCACAGCGTGACCTCGCTGCCGACGCCGGCCTCGGGTGTGGCACCGAGGTCGACGGTGACCATGTCCATCGAGACCCGGCCCACCAGCCCCGTGCGCACGCCGTCGACCAGTACCGGCGTGCCGGTGGGCGCGTGGCGCGGGTAGCCGTCGGCGTAGCCGCACGCCACCACGCCGATGCGCATGGTCTGCGATGCCGTGAAGGTGCCGCCGTAACCGACCGAGTCGCCGGCCTGCAGCGCCTGCGTCGCGATGAGTTGCGAGCGCAGCGTCATCGTCGGTTGCAGGTCCCAGTGGCTTGCCGAGTGCGCCGGGAAGTCGGGCGACGAACCGTAGAGCAGGATGCCCGGGCGGATCCAGTCGGCGCCCACCGCCGCGTGCCCGGGGGCGGTGCGCAGCGTGGCGGCGCTGTTGCACAGCGAGCGCTCGCCGGGCAGGTCGCGCGTGGCGGCTTCGAACACGCCGAGCGCCGCCGTCACGCCGTCGTCCCGGTCGGCGTTCGCGAAATGCGTCATCAGCGTGATGCCGTCGACCTGGGTCAGGCCCGACAACCGCAGCCAGGCGCTGCGGTAGGCGGCCGGGCTGAAGCCGAGGCGGTTCATGCCGCTGTTCAGCTTCAGGAACACCTGCTGTGGTTGGTGCGTCTTGTGTGCGGCGAGCCAGTCGATCTGCGCCTCGCAGTGAACCGTGTGCCACAGGCCCAGGCGCGAACAGGCTTCGAGGTCGCGCGCACCGAAGCAGCCTTCGAGCAGCAGGATCGGCCCGCGCCAGCCGAGGTCGCGCAGGCGCTGCGCCTCGGCGATGTCGAGCAGCGCAAAACCGTCGGCACCCTGCAAGCCCGCGTAAGCCCGTTCGATGCCGTGGCCGTAGGCGTTGGCCTTGACCACCGCCCAGGCCTTGGCGTCGGGGGCGGCGGCGCGCGCACGGCGCAGGTTGTGCGCCAGGGCATCGGTGTGAATCAGGGCTTCTATCGGACGCGGCATGGAGTGAAGGTGCGTAAAGACGCTTGCCGATTCTGCCGCACCCCGCATCTGCGGGTGAGCGGTCGAGTCCTCGGGCCGAACCCCCATGCTATAACCCGCGCCGCAGGGAGACATGGCCTGGAATGCAGCCGCGAGTGCGCCACAGAGCGTCACCGCAGACTGACCGCAAAACATCGGGCCGAAGGCAGCGCAGCTAGCGAATGAAAAAAGGTTTCTACACCATCATGGCGGCGCAGTTCGTCAGCTCGCTGGCTGACAGTGCCGTGCTCGTCGCTGCCATCGAATTGCTCCGAATGTCGCATGCGCCCGCCTGGCACATCCCGGCGCTGGGCCCGATGTTCGCGCTGTTCTACGTGATCCTGGCGCCCTTCCTGGGCGCCCTGGCCGACGCCGTGCCCAAGGGCAAGGTGATGTTCATCTCGAACGCGATCAAGGTTGTCGGCTGCCTGATGCTGCTGTTCGGCGCGCATCCCTTGCTGTCGTACGCCATCGTGGGTTTGGGCGCGGCGGCGTACTCGCCCGCCAAGTACGGCATCCTGACCGAACTGCTGCCGAGTTCGCAACTCGTCAAGGCCAACGGCTGGGTCGAGGGACTGACCATCCTGTCCATCATCCTGGGCACGGTGATGGGCGGGCAACTGGTGGGCAAGGTGATCTCGGCGCACCTGCTGGCGTTCGACTTTCCGCTGATGGACACCGGCGTCAACACCGCCCCCGAAGCGGCAATCTCGGTGATCGTTCTGCTTTACGCCATTGCAGCGGCCTTCAACCTGCGCATTCCCCGCACCGAAGCGCCGTTGCAGCCGCTGTCGTTCAGCGTGACGACCCTGGTGCGCGAGTTTTCCAGCTGCAATGCACGCCTGTGGAACGACAAGCTGGGGCAGATTTCGCTGGCCACCACGACGTTGTTCTGGGGCGTGCTCGGCAATGTGCGCATCATCGTGTTCGCGTGGGCGGCAGCAGCGCTGGGCTACTCCACCACGCAGGCTTCGTCGCTGGTGGGCGTGGTGGCCATCGGCACGGCGGCCGGGGCGATCGTGGCGTCGCTGCGCGTGCGACTCGACCAGGCCACCAACGTGATTCCGCTGGGCATCGGCATGGGTGTGTTGATGATCGGCCTGAACTTCATCACCAACGTCTACTGGGCAGCGCCGTTCTTCATCGTGCTGGGCGCCATCGGGGGCTACCTGGTGGTGCCGATGAACGCGCTGCTGCAGCACCGCGGCCACAACCTGATGGGCGCCGGCCGGTCGATCGCGGTACAGAACTTCAACGAACAGGCCTGCATCCTGGGTCTGGGGGCGTTCTATGCCGGTCTCACCAAATTCGGCCTCTCGGCCTTCGTGGCGATCACGATCTTCGGC
>JANNBZ010000017.1:0-6895 GCA_031386065.1 Burkholderiales bacterium | reverse complement strand
GATCACCTGCCAGTCCTCACTGGCAACAAGTACCGCACTCGTCCGCTTGCCGGCAATGACGATGGGTCGATGGGATTGGGCCGCTTCGTCAATCAGCTGGGACAGGTTCGCGCGTGCTTTGCTGGCGGTCAGTATTCGCATTTGAATCTCCGAGAGATGCAAGACGGAGTGTCTTTGATGGGCATCGCGTCAATTGATGTTCCCATTTCGTTTGTTGGCAACTCCCCTCGGATGGGATAGTGGCAACCGAACCCGCTGGCGGCAAGCGAAGCCGGCACGGGAACTGCCCGCTTCACCCCCCACTTGGCCGCAGCAACACCACCAGCGCCCCATGCCCGCCGTCCGACGCGCGGGCTTGCACGAAGGCGATCACTTCGTTCCTCTGAACCAGCCAGTTGCGCACCTTGCCCTTCAGCACCGGCTCGCGCCCTGGCGATCCGTTGCCCTTGCCGTGGATGACGCGAACGCAGCGCAGGCCCTGGCGCTCGGACTCGCGCAGGAATTCGGCCAGGTGCTCGCGGGCCTGGTCGCGGCGCAGGCCGTGCAGGTCGAGTTGCGCCTGGATCGCCCACACGCCGCGGCGCAGCTTGCGGGTCACTTCGGGGCCGATGTCGCGGCGGCGAAACGACAGCGTGTCGTCGGTCTCCAGCAGCGACTCGACATCGAAGTCGTCGGAGATGGTCTCGCGCAGCACCGAGGCTTCGTCTTGTTCGCGCTGGCGCGGCGTGGCCGGCGGGCGAGGGCGCGGCAGCGGCGCGCGCGCCGGCTTGCGCAGGGGTGCGACCGGGCCGATGCTCAAGGTGAACAGGTTGCGCTCGCGTTGTTCGCGCGCCGCTTTTTCGCGCAAGTGGGCTTCGCGCTCTGCGGCCTCGCGTGCCGCGTCTAGCAGCGCTTTCTTCAGGCTGCCCAACTCATGCAGGCCGACCGCCTGCTTCGCCTTCAACGGCATGGCCCGTGCCATCACAGCATCCCGCGCTCGGCGAACGAGATCACGTCGACCTCGCCGACCACCATGTGGTCGAGCACGCGAATGTCGACCAGTTGCAGGGCATTGATCAGCGTTTTCGTCAGCAACTCGTCGGCGTGCGACGGTTCGGCCACGCCCGAGGGGTGGTTGTGCGCCAGCACCACGCCGGCGGCGCCCAGTTCGAGCGCGCGCTTCACCACCTCGCGCGGGTAGACGGCGGTGTGCGTGAGGGTGCCGCGGAACATTTCCTCGAAGCAGATGAGCTGGCTCTTGGCGTCGAGAAACATCACCACGAAGACCTCGTGCGTGCGTCCGCCGATCTGCATGCGCAGGTAGTCTTTCACGCGCTGCGGCGCATCGAACACCGGCCGCGCCGTCAACTCTCGTTGCAGCGAACGGCGCGCCAGTTCCATCACCGCAGCGATCTCGGCGCGCTTGGCCGGTCCCAGGCCCTTGACGCGTTTCAGGTCGGCGGGCTGGGTTTTCAACAAGCCGTCCAGGCCGCCGAAATCGGCGAGCATCTTCTCGGCCAGTTGCAGCACCGACACGCCTTTGAAGCCGGTGCGCAGCAGCAGCGCGATCAGCTCGGCGTCGGCCAGCGCGGCCGGGCCGTGGGCCAGCAGCTTTTCGCGCGGGCGCGCATCGGGGGGAATGTCTTTCAGGACCATGGACGCTCGCGGTGAAGGGAACGGGCTGGCCCGTAAAATTCGCCTGAGTCTATCCAACCGGAAGTTGCCTTGAATCCTGTTCAACCGGGGTCGTTCCTGACCTTGCACTACCGCCTGGCGGGGCCCGACGGCGCGGACATCATCAACACCTTCAGCGACAAGCCGGCCACCTTGTCACTGGGCACCGGCGAGCTGGCGCCGGGCGTCGAGCAGAGGCTGATCGGGCTGGCCGAGGGCACGCGAACCTCGTTCGACCTGCCGGCCGGCGTGGCCTTCGGACCGCGCAACGGGGACTTGGTGCAGCGCGTGAAGCGCACGCTGATGCGTGAGCTGGGCGACCCCGACGAGCAGTACGTCGTCGGCGACGTGGTGCAGTTCCCCACGCCCGACGGGCAGTCACGCTACGCCGGTGTGGTGCGCGAGCTGAACGCCGACTGGTTGCTGTTCGACTTCAATCACCCGCTGGCGGGCCAACCCGTGACCTTCGAAGTTCACCTGATCGGGGTGCTGTGATGACGCAAGCGAATTTCCCCCAGCTCGAAGAAGTGCTGCTGGCCGAGCCGCGCGGCTTTTGTGCCGGCGTCGACCGCGCGATCGAGATCGTCGAGCGCGCGTTGACCAAGTTCGGAGCGCCGATCTACGTGCGCCACGAGATCGTGCACAACACCTATGTCGTGAACGACCTGAAGGCCAAGGGCGCGATCTTCATCGAAGACCTGGCCGACGTGCCGCCCGGCTCCACGCTGGTGTTCAGCGCCCACGGCGTCAGCCAGGCGGTGCGCAAAGAGGCGGCGCAGCGCGGCTTCAGCGTGTTCGACGCCACCTGTCCGCTGGTCACCAAGGTGCATGTGGAAGTGGCCAAGCTGCACAAGGAAGGCTTCGACTTCATCATGATCGGCCACAAGGGCCACCCCGAGGTCGAGGGCACGATGGGCCAGCTCAGCAGCGGCATCTACCTGGTCGAAGACAGCGACGACGTGGCCCGCGTGCAGGTGGCGCAAAGCGACAAGCTGGCGGTGGTCACGCAGACCACGCTGTCGGTCGACGACGCAGCGGAAATTCTGGCCGCAGTGAAGCGCCGCTTCCCCAACGTGCGCGAACCCAAGCAGCAGGACATCTGCTACGCCACGCAGAACCGGCAGGACGCGGTGAAGGTGATGGCGCCGGGTGTCGACGTGCTGGTGGTGGTGGGCAGCCCGACCAGTTCGAACAGCAACCGTCTGCGCGAACTGGCGCAGCGCCTGGGTACCGCCGCCTACATGGTCGACGCGCCCGAAGACCTGAAGGCCGAATGGTTCGAAGGCAAACGCCGCGTCGGCTTGACGGCCGGCGCATCAGCGCCGGACATCCTGGTGCAGCAGGTGATCGAGCGGCTGCGCGCCCTGGGCGCGGTGTCGGTGCGCAGCGTGCCAGGCGTTGTGGAAACCATCAACTTTCCGCTGCCGATGGGGCTGGGCGACAAGTCGATGGGGATCGGCTGAAGCAAAGGCTTAGCGCAAGTTGCCGGTGTGCCCCAGCGAATAGCGGCCCGGCTGTGGCCAGACCGTGAGTCCGTGCGGTTCACGGCCGACCTTGACCTTGTCGACCGCGCCGGTGGCGGTGTCGAAGCGGTACACCACATCGTCGTAGCGGCCCGACAACCACAGGTGCTTGCCGTCGGCGCTGACGTTGCCCATGTCGGGGCTGCCACCGCCGGGCACCGGCCAGGTCTTGGTCACCGCGCCGGTGGCGAAGTCGAGCACCGAGACGCTGCCCTTGCCCAGCGGCTTGCCGCGGATCTGGTTGCCGCCGCGGTTGGCCACGTACAGGCTCTTGCCGTCGCGACTCGGGTACAGGCCGTGCGCGCCGACGCCGGTGGCCACGAAGCCGGTCTGCTTCAGCGTTTCGGCGTCGACCACATGCACGCCGTCGGCCATCATGTCGGCCACGTACAGCGTCTTGCCGTCGGGTGAAAAGCGCACGTCTTGCGGCATGCCGGGCGTGGTGCAGATCTCAGCGCCGAGCTGGCTCGGGTCGGGAATCTTTTTCGGCTTCTTGCCCGGGGTTGCCAAGGTGGCCAGCACGTCGGGCCGGTTGAAGTACTGGCTCAGCTTGAGCGTGCCGACCACGCTGCGGTTGACCAGGTCGATCTTGGTCAGCGAGCCGTTGAACTCGCAGGTGAAGAACGCGAATCTGCCGTCGATGGAAAAGTCGGCGTGGTTGATGCCGGCGCAGGCGGGCGTGGCGATGGAATAGGCCAGCTTCATGCTGCGCGGGTCGCGGAAGTCGAGCCGCTTGTAGGCCTCGGCCACGACGATGGCGTACTTGCCGTCGGGCGACCAGTACATGTTGTACGGGTCGTCGACCGGAATCGACGCGCCGGGCTTGCCGGTCAGCGGGTCGACCGGCGTCAGGCTGCCGTCGGTGCGGCCTTCGGCATTGTTGGCGACCCACAGCGTCTTCAAATCCCATGACGGCACCACGTGCTGCGGGTTGATGCCGACCTTGAAGGTGTCGACCACCTTCAGCGTGGCCGGGTCGATGACCGACACCGTGTTGGCCGAACGGTTGGGCACGTAGACGCGCTCCAGCGCGCCGGCCACGGCGGGGCTCATGCGACCCGCGACGACCTCGCTGTAGAGGTTGTTGCGGTCGGGCACGGTGGCCATGCCTGGCACCGTGACCACCGGCCCCGACGCTGGCAATTTGGCCGCCGGAGCCGCCGATGGCGCCGCCGTCTGCGCCGCAGCCGGTTGCTCGATCAGCCAGCCGGCGGCCAGCGCGGCGCCGGCCGTGGCCAGCAGGATGGGAAGCACGCGAAGGGTCAGGTGTTTAGGCAGTTTCATTTTCGGCAGGTTTGCAGCCTTCGATTATCGAACCAAGCTGGCAGGCGTCACGGACGCGCTGTCACTGCAGCGCGAATGGCGGTAACGGTCTGCGCCACGATCAGGTCGACACCCAACTGGCCCAGCGCAGCCGTCGCCGCGCGCGGGTCGCCAGCGGTACCGCCAGCGGCGCCTTCGCGCGCCGCCGTGTCGAACAGGCTGCTGCGCACGCCGGCGGGGGCGACGGCCATCAGCAACGCGGTGTCGGCGCTGCCCGCATGGGTGCCGATCTGCGCGTCGGTCAGGCCCTGCGCTCGCAGCGCCTTCACGTAGCCGGTTTGTGTGACGCGGTAGTAATCGTCGATGAAATGCGCGCGTGCTCCGCTGCCGGCCCATTCGCGGTTCAGGCGCGCCGCCACCGCTTTCAGCTGCGCCTGGTAGCCGCCGTGGTCACCGATCAGCACCACGTCGGTGAAGCCGTTCTGTCTGAAGCTGCGCGCCGCCGCATGCAGCACCGCCATGAAGGCGTCGTCGGGAATCGAGACGGTGCCGGTGAAGCGCATGTGGGCGGTGGGTGGCGAGATGTTGCCCTCGGGCACATAGGCCAGCACTGGCGCCACCAGCGCGGTGCCCAGCGTGCTGGCGATGCGCCCTGCCAGCACTTGCACGCGCACGTTGTGCTTGCCCAGCGCCATGTGCGGGCCATTCTGTTCGGTGCCGCCGACCGGGATCACGATGGTGGTCTTGCCGGCGCGTTGCGCGTCGCGCACCTCGACCCAGGTCATGTCTTCGATGAAGGGGCCGGCGCTGGCCGACCATGCTGCGCCGTGAAGCATCAACAGCAGGGCGGCGATGGAGGCAAAGGGCAGGCGCATGGTCGGCGGCAGGACGGGATCAAGGGGAACCGGCGCGACTATACGTGCCGAATCTGCGCAGCCAGCCCGCCAGATGTTCAGTTTCGTTTCTGCCGCACGATGCGGATCACCGACTCGCCAGAGCGCGTTGCAGCGGGTGCCGCCGGCGCGGTGTTCTTCTCGCACCCCGCGCAGCCGCTGCCGGCGGGCTGTGCTGCGCGTTGCAGCGCGGGCCGGTTCGCGAGCCAGCGGGTGCGCATCAGAAAGCTCGCCAGCCGGCGCCGCAGCGCGGCGGGCATCAGCGTCCAGCTGCTGTAGATGCAGCAGGCCAGCACGACGACGGTGACGACGGCGCCCTGCACGGGTCAGCCGCCCAACCACAGCGTGGTGCGGTAGGTGATGAACGACGCCGCATAGGCCAGCGCGAACAGGTAGCCGGCCATGATCAGCGGGTAGCGCCACGAATTGGTTTCACGTTTCACCACCACCAAGGTAGAGATGCACTGCGGCGCGAACACGTACCACGCCAGCAACGAGTAGGCGGTGGCCAGCGACCAGCCCTGGGCGATCACCGGCGACAGGCTGTCGGCCACTGCATTGCCGGCCGCCGACATCGAATACACCGTGCCCAGTGCGCCCACCGCCACCTCGCGCGCGGCCAGGCCCGGCACCAGCGCGATCGAGATCTGCCAGTTGAAGCCGATCGGCGCGAACACATGTTGCAAGGCCTGGCCCAGCATGCCGGCCAGGCTGTACTGGATGGCGGGCCCGACGGCACCGACGGGCGGCGATGGGTACGTGGACAGAAACCACAGCACCACCATCAGCGAAAAGATGATGGTGCCGACGCGCCGCATGAAGATGCGGCCGCGCTCCCACAGGCCGAGCAGCAGGTTGCGCAGGCCGGGCATGCGGTACGGTGGCAGCTCGAGCATCAGCGGCTGGTAGCGGCTTTTCATCCAGACCTTTTTGAACACCCAGGCCACGCCCATCGCCGACACCACGCCCGCCACGTAAAGGCC
Source organism: Burkholderiales bacterium (assembly GCA_031386065.1). GTDB lineage: Bacteria > Pseudomonadota > Gammaproteobacteria > Burkholderiales > Burkholderiaceae_C > JANYJJ01. Next base: position 580 of record JANNBZ010000017.1, on the reverse strand, counting down.
GAACAGCGTCAGGCCGCGCAGGTTGAACCAGCCCACGTCGCGGTTCGGCACGAAGGCGCCGATCAGCAGTGCGTACACCGGCAGCCGGGCCGAGCACGTCATCAGCGGCGCCACCATGATGGTGGCCAGCCGGTCTTTCCAGTTGGCGATGGTGCGGGTGGCCATCACGCCCGGAATGGCGCAGGCAAAACTCGACAGCAGCGGAATGAAGGCGCGGCCCGACAGCCCCACCGTGCCCATCAGCGTGTCGAGCAGGAACGCCGCGCGCGGCAAATAGCCCGAGTCTTCGAGCAGCAGGATGAAGAAGAACAGGATCAGGATTTGCGGCAGGAACACGATCACGCTGCCGGCGCCGGCAATCACGCCGTCGACCAGCAAGCTGCGCAGCGGGCCGTCGGCCATGTGGGCCGTGGTCCATTCGCCGGCGAAGGCCATCACGGCCTTGATGGCGTCCATCGGCACGTTGGCCCAGGTGAACACCGCCTGGAAGATCAGGAACAGCACGGCGGCCAGGATCACCAGGCCCCACACCGGGTGCATCACCACCGCGTCGATGCGGTGCTGGAAGCGCTTGATCTGC
>JANNBZ010000002.1:0-3983 GCA_031386065.1 Burkholderiales bacterium | reverse complement strand
GAACTTCTTGCGGCAGTCTCGAGATTCGGTCGTCTCAGCCAAGATGAAGTCGCCCTCGCCACTGCCGACAGGCGGGCACTGATAGCGCGTTCTCTCCCATTCCAGCAACCGCAGCCACAGCCGGCCTGTGGTCAACTCATCAGACGGATCGGGATGCGAAGCCCCGTAGTCGTGCATGAAAGACAAGTCCGACGCTTTGCTAAAGCTGCTTGCCGCACCGAGCTGCATCGCGCGTTGGAGGATTTGCCGGTCTTCGATCTGCGACCACACAAACACGGGGAGGCTGGGCTTGGCTTTCTTGATCAGACGAATCAACTCAAGCCCAAACCAGCGCGCCTTCTCCTTCTTATCCTCGTCCGTGAATCGCCACTGCATATCCACCACTGCGGCAAGCGGCCTCGGCAACCGCTCGATCTCTTCGACCACCAGCGGAAGAAGGTCGTCGCACATCTGCGGGTAGGTCGCGGTGGAGCCGACGCCGCCTGCAGAGAAGCCCGTCAACAGCAGTTGCGCAGGGCGACCCATGTTGGCCCGCATCCACTGCGCCGCGCCGCGCACGTTGGCCTGGCCACGGTGGAACTGCACGCGCGGGTTCGCCGGGTCGGCGTCGGTGTAGACGCGCATCAGACTGCCGGTGTGAACGTCGCCGGTGCAATACGGCAGGTAGACCATGTTCCAGCCTTGCGTGCGAACGCTCTGGAACGGATTGAGCCGCGAGCTGAAGGGGGTCACCAGACCGTAGGCGGCCGTGTTGAACTGGCTCAGGTAGTCGGCCGGAATACCGTTCGGGTTGGAGGCCGACAACTTGCCTTGCCCGAGGCAGGCCTTCTGGTCCCAGCAGGCGCCGCCGCCTTCGTAGACGACCACGGTGTCCTTGTTGAACGGGTTGCGGTTGACGAAGAAACGGTACGGCGTGCCGTTGCCACACGAGGCGCCCGACGACGCCGGCAGCTCGACCACGTCCCACTGGAAAATGCCCGCCTGCGCCAGCAGTGGCGCCACGGTGAGAAGCAGCGCCGGCACGATGCGGCGAACAAGCAGCGTCGAAAATCTCATGGTGAACCTCCGGGAGCGTTGCCGGTGTTGGGCCGGCTGTTGGGGACGTTGGGAACACTGGGATACACGGCAGCGCGCAGCGCGTCGAGCTGGGACTCGAGTTGCTTCGGATCGCGCTGGTTCGATGGCAGCGCCTGCCAGGCGGCCACGACAGCGGCCTGCTGGTTCGCGTAGTCGGCGCCTCTCACGTCGGGCGCGGTTGACGTGGCCACCTGCGCCAGCACGGCGGCGGTGGTGGCACGCCACTCGGCGAGTTGCACCTCGCGCCGCGAGGCATCGGGCTCCAGCGCCTGCGTGATCGCGACCTTCAGCAAGCGCGCCTCGCCGAAGCTGACTTCCTGCCGCTGCAGCCGCGTCGGCAGACCGGCGTCGAGCAGCCGCGCCAGTTGCTGCAGTTCGGCGCCGCCGTGCGCCGAGGCTTGCAGCGCCTGGAAGCGCTGCGCCGCGTTCATGTAGTCCATGAACTCGGCCACGCGGCGGATCTCGGCATCGCGCTGCGGGTGGTCCTTCAAGGTTTCGCGCAAGGTGGCCCATTGCTCGGCGCTGACGCCGGCGGGCGGCGTCTCGGCCGCTGCAACAGATGCTGCGGCGGTCGACCCGGTGGCGGTGGCGTTGATGGGACTGGCGGCCTCAACAGCCCTGGTTTCCGGTGCCGCCAGCGCGAGCACGGAGGGCGCCGGCGGCCTGGTCGCCACAGGCGAATCGCCCGATGCGGAATCAGCCCCGCTGGCGATCATCCAGCCGGCGGCGGCAAGCGCAGCCAAACCCAGCGCCAGCACGACCGGCCAACGACGACGCGGGGGTCTGGGGGCGGGCTTGCGATGCATGGCGGGCAGTATCCGGCGCTGCGCGCGGTGTGCCTAGAAGGGTGTCCCCACGTCCCCCTAGATTGCAGGACCGGGATTCACACCAGCGCTGCTTTTGCTTCGCCGCTGGGCGACGACGATCAGGCTCAGGCTCAGGCGCTGCCGGCAGGCGCAAACGCGATCAGGTGGTCCATCTCCAGCCGGATGCCGATCGCTTCCCCGATCACATGGTTGTGGTGCGACGGCACCATCGACAGCACACGCATGCCGCTGCCCAGTTGCAGCGTGTACAGAATCTCAGCCCCCTTGAACGCCTTGTGCAGCACCGTCGCCTGCACGGCGCTGGCGTCGTCGTGAACCACGTCGTCGGGGCGCAGCAGCACGTCGACGCGGCTGCCGGTGGCGCAGGCCGCGCCACCGGCGGCGAAGTGGATCGGCGCATCGGCATGCACCTCGCCGATCTCGATGCTCAAGCGCTGCGGCCCCAGCACCGTGCCCTGGATGAAAACGCCCTGCCCGATGAAGTCAGCCACGAAACGGGTCGACGGTCGGTGGTACAGGTTGTAGGCGCTGGCTAGTTGCTGGATGCGGCCCTCGTTCATCACCGCGATCTCGTCGGCCATCGCGAAGGCTTCGTGCTGGTCGTGGGTGACGAACACCGCCGTGGTGCCGCTGGCCTTCAGGATGCCGCGCACCTCGGCGGCGAGCTGCTCGCGCAGTTCGACATCGAGATTGGAGAACGGCTCGTCCAACAACAACAGGCGAGGCTGCGGGGCCAGCGCGCGCGCCAGGGCCACGCGCTGCTGTTGGCCGCCGGACAGCTGGTGCGGGTAGCGATCCGCCACGCTGGCGAGGCCGACGGTGTCGAGCAGCTCGCGCACGCGCTGGTCGTCCTGCGGCGTGCGCGCGGTGCCGAACGCCACGTTGCGCTGCACGGTCAGGTGCGGGAACAACGCGTAGTCCTGGAACACCATGCCGATGCGCCGCTGCTCCGCCGGCACATGGCGGTCAGGGCCACTGACCACATCGTCGCCGATACGAATTTCGCCCGCGCTCAGTCGTTCGAAGCCAGCGATGCAGCGCAACACCGTGGTCTTGCCGCAGCCCGACGGGCCCAGCAGGCAACAAATGTCGCCCGCGCAAACCGACAGGCTCATGCCGTTCACCGTGGCGCGATCACCGTAGTGGTGGTGGATGTCGATCAGGTTCAGCAAGGGTGTGGAGATGCTGGGCATTTGCCGACGCAAGGCCAACCTCGACGGCGGGCGCACGCAGAAAAACTCGAAGCTGCGCACCTTACACTCTTTACGAACCAATCTCATTTGCAGCGAAGGTGCGCGCGCCTGCGCCCTGCCTTCGCATCGCCTTCATGACCCTTGCCGCCTCGCCACCCCGCCCTGCCCACGCGCCCACACGCTCCGCCGGCCGCGCGGGCGGGCTGACCTGGCTGGCGCTGGCCATCGCGGTTGCAGTGGCCTGGCCGCTGGCGTCGGTGGGCGGCAACGTGTTCAGCGGCGGCACGTCGGGCACCTGGGCGCATCTGGTGTCGACCCTGCTGCCCGAATACATCGCGACCACGCTGTGGCTGTGCGCGGGCGTCGCGCTGATGACCGCCATCTTGGGCGTCGGCAGCGCCTGGCTGGTCACGCATTTCGAGTTCCCACTGCGGCGCAGTTTCGACTGGCTGCTGGTGCTGCCGCTGGCGATGCCGGCCTACGTGATGGCCTACACCTACACCGACCTGCTGCAGTTCGTCGGCCCGGTGCAAGCCTGGCTGCGCGAAACGATGCACTGGACGCGCGCCGACTACTGGTTTCCTGATGTGCGATCGCTCGGCGGCGCGGTGCTGATGTTCGGCTTCGTGCTGTACCCCTACGTCTACCTGCTGGCGCGCGGCGCGTTTCTGGAACGCGGTGGCGGGGTGATGGAGGCCGGCCGATCGCTCGGCTTGTCGCCCTGGAAAAGTTTTTTGCGCGTGTCGCTGCCGATGGCGCGGCCGGCCATTGCCGCCGGCGTGGCACTGGCGCTGATGGAGACGCTGGCCGACTACGGCACCGTGTCGTACTTCGCGGTGCAGACCTTCACCACCGGCATCTACCGCGCCTGGTTTTCACTCGGTGA
>JANNBZ010000445.1:0-3204 GCA_031386065.1 Burkholderiales bacterium | reverse complement strand
AACGTGATGTTCGCCACCCACCCGCCGTCGGACGAGCGCAGCGCCACGCTTGCGCGCCTGGCCGAAACCGCCAGCGGCGGCTTCATCGGCGATGCCGAGTTCAGCGCGAAGCTGGCCGGCTTCCAGTTCGACCTGCTCGACGACGAAGTCAAGCGCGGTCAATACGGCGAGACGCTGCTGCTGCTCGACCGCTTGGCACTGCGCTCGCCGGCACGCGCCGACCTGCTGTACTTCCGCGGCGAGACACGTCGCCTGCGCAACACGGACGGCGACCTGCCCGCCGCGCTGAACGACCTGCACCGCGCTGCGTCGCTTGGATCCGAGCCGGCGCAGGTGCACCGCTCCATCGGCTACATCCACCAGAAGCTCGAACGCCCGGCCGAGGCGCGCGTCGCCTTCACGCGCTACATCGAGCTCGCGCCGAGCGCGCCCGATGTCGACCTGATCCGCACCTACCTGATCGAAAGCAAGACATGAAAACCACCCTTCGCCTCGCCCCGCTGCTGTTGGCTGCACTGATCAGCGGCTGTGCCGTTGTCACCAAAGTCGAGACCGGCGAGGCCGTGGTCAAGAACCGCCTGATCGTGCAGGTCACCACCCCCTGGAACAAGTTCGAGCGCGGATTGGCCGACAACACGCCGACGTGGACGGTCGACGGCATCACGGTGGACGCGTTGCAGTTCTACGTCGGGCTGAAGGACGGTGAACTGCTTGCACCGACGCCCGCGAACGGCAAAGGGATCGAGCCGCTGACCTTCAAGGCCGCAATGCAGCCAGGCGACGTGGTCGCGCTGTTCCAGGGCCTGCTCACCCGCGACGGCTCGACATTCACGCTCGACAAACTGGAGCCGGCAGAGTTCGTGGGGTCGCGTGGCTTTCGCTTTGAATACTCGCTGATCCGCAAGTTCGACGACGTGCGCATGCGCGGCGTGGGCTACGGCGCAGTGCGCAGCGGCGAACTCTTCGTGATCAACTATTCCGCACCTCGGCTTGCGTTCTTCCCGCGCCATGCGGGGCAGGTCGAAGCGCTGGCCAAGAGCGCACGCGTCAAGAGTTGAGTGGCGCGCAGTGCCGGGCGAGCGAATTGCGCTGAACCCACTCAGCGCATCCGCACCTCGCCACTTTCGCCCATGTCGGTGGGCGGCTTGCCGGTGACCACGGCCTTGGCCATTTCGAACAATTGCACGACCTTGCTCTTGTCCACGTCCCAGTAGTTGGCGTGGCTGATGCTGACTTGCACCAGTGCCAGATCAGGGTCGGTGACGCCACCCGGAAACCAGGCCTCGACCATCTTCGACCAGAGCTGTTCTTTCTTCGCCATGTCGTCGACCACCTTGGCGGTGCCCGACACCGACACATAGCTGTCGTCGCCCGGATCGGCATACACCACGTTGACGGTGGAGTCGGCCGACAGGTCGGCCACTGGCTCGCCCTTGCGGGACATGAAGAACCACAGGCTGTCGTCGGTGTCGGTGCTGGTGTTTTGCGTCGTCATCGGCCGCGAATGCAGGTGGCCGTTGCCGTGTCGGGTGGTGAACATCGCGAAGCGAATGTCCTTGATCAGCTCCCAGAGCTTGGTTCTGGAATCGGTGTGGTCGTGACTCATGGTGCGTACTCCGGTGCGTTGAAACTGCAGCTTTGCGATCACCGCAAAGCGTCACGCATTGAAGCAGTGGCCTCGAAGCGCCGCGGTCGGGCGCGACCGCAGGCACGGGTAGGAGAAATCCTATTCTCCGGCCTCTCCGCCGCTCGGTCGGCCCGGCTCAGCCGCCGGTCACCCGCGTGGGCTTGAACGACAGCGCCAGCGGCTTGCCTTTGCGCGCGCGCTTGCCCACGTGCGGCGCCAGCGCGGCCGCCTTCAGCAGCTCGACCCGCTCCTTGCCGCCGCGGCCGCTGCCCGACACCTGAACGGCCGCGCCGACACACGCCACGCTGACCAGCGCGTCCCTGGGCTCCAGATCGATCAGCGTGAGCCCGCGACCGCCCTTGGGTTGCAGCTTGATCTCGTCGAGGCCGAACACCAGCAGACGGCCGCTCATGGCCAGGCAGGCGAGCTGGGTCGCGTCGTGCATCAGGCTGGGTGGCAACAGCTTTTCGCCGGCTTCGAGCGCGAGAAACGCCTTGCCGCCCTTTTGCCGCGACACCATGTCGCCCACGCGCGCCAGCAGGCCGAATCCGCCGGTGCTGGCGAGCAACAGGGTCTGGCCTACGTTACCGGCAACGTAGTGCGCCGGCTGGCTGCCCGTCTCCAGCTCGATCAGCGACGTGATGGGCTGGCCGTCGCCGCGACCGCCGGGCAACAGGCCGACGGCCGTGGAGTAGACCCGGCCGTTGTTGCCGAACACCAGCAGCGTGTCGACCGAACGGCAGGCGAAGGTGCCGTACATCGCGTCGCCCGATTTGAACTGCAAGGCCGCAGCGTCCAGCTCGTGGCCTTTCAGCGCGCGCACCCAGCCCTTCATGCTGACCACAACGGTCACCGGCTCGTCGACCACTTTCAGCTCGGCGACGGCTTTCTTCTCGGCCTGGATCAGCGTGCGCCGCTCGTCGCCGTACTGCTTGGCGTCGGCCTCGATCTCCCGCGTCACGGTGCGCTTCAGCGTACCGGGGTTGGCCAGCAGGTCTTCGAGCTTGGCCTGATCGGTGCGCAGTTCCTTCAGCTCCTGCTCGATTTTGATGGCTTCGAGCCGCGCCAGCTGACGCAGCCGAATTTCCAGAATGTCCTCGGCCTGCCGGTCGCTCAACGCGAAGCGTTCGATCAGCGCCGGTTTGGGCTCGTCGGCCGCACGAATGATGCGGATCACCTCGTCGATGTTCAGCAGCACCAGGGCCCGGCCTTCGAGCACATGGATGCGCGCCAGCACCTTGTCGAGCCGGTGCTGCGAACGCCGCTGCACCGTGAGCATGCGAAACGCGATCCACTCGCTCAGGATCTGCCGCAGGCTCTTCTGCGTCGGCCGGCCGTCGGCACCGATCATCGTCAGGTTCACCGACACCGAGGTTTCCAGGCTGGTGTGCGCCAGCAGGATTGTGAAGAGTTCCGACTGTTCGATCCCGCTGGTTTTCGGCTCGAACACCAGGCGGACCGCAGCGTCCTTGCTCGACTCGTCGCGCACGGCGTCCAGCACGCCGAGCACCGTGGTCTTGAGCAGGCTCTGGTCGCTGCTGAGCGCCTTCTTGCCGAGCTTGAGCTTGGGGTTGGTC
>JANNBZ010000331.1:0-5806 GCA_031386065.1 Burkholderiales bacterium | reverse complement strand
GCCGAAGCCGAGGCGAACTACTGGCGCCAACAAGATCGGGCCTCGATCTCAACCAAGCCCGCCCGGACGGCGGCGCTGCAGGAGGGTTGAACCATGAATACATGGCCCAACCGGGGAGCCTCCGGCGGCCCCTGCGGGGGCTGGAATAATGAAAGTTTGAACAGCCAAAAGAAGTCAGACCAAGCCGGTTTGACTCAAGCCAACAGGCCTCCTCGAAACCCGGTGCGGTTCATGCTGTGGGATAGCCCGGCGTTTCGCGCCGGATTGACGAAAGACCTGACGCTGCTCGCCGTCAACCTGCGCTCGTACGAGGCCGACGTGCTGCGCGATGCCGTCACCGCCGCCGCGAAACCCGGCGGACTGCCGGTCGAGTTGCTGTTGAAGGACGGCAGCGACTACCGCATCGCTCGCATCGACTGGCGTGGGGGTCTGCGCTACCCGGCGCTCGAACGCATCGACGGCAAGGCCGACCTTTTGACGCCGATCCTGTCTGCGCGATGATCAGTAGAGATTATCTACATGCTCCTGCACCATCACTCGTTCCAGCGGGCGAGTGACTGCTCTGCGGCGCTCCACCCCGGGCATTGAAGGTCAGCAGAGGGTCGTCAAGCGTCCCACAACCTTCCAACTGAGCTGCCCGAAAGCTGGCGTAGACGTGGAGCCGAGCGCTTCATGAAGTTGCCCGTCACAGCAGCGCGGATTGCGTCCGTGATGTAGCGATCACGCGCGGGCGTCATGACAAATCCGTAGCGGTGACTCTGAGCAACGTGGCGCAAAGAGGCGCCACAGCCTCCCGCGTCGTCGCGTGATCATCGCGCGCAACCCTTTGTTTACCATTCACAAACCGCGTCGCAGTGATCAAACAAGTGTTCTGGCTTGTCCCACATCCGTCTGCATCGACAAAGAGAAGACCAGTGCAATCGAATCAACCACCTAGCCCCTGGCGCCTGTCCGTCGCTCCGATGATGGACTGGACCGATCGGCATTGCCGCTACTTCCACCGCGCGCTCACAAAGCGCACCCGCCTGTACACCGAGATGGTGACCACCGGGGCGCTGCTGCATGGCGATGTGCCTCGCCATCTGGACTTCAACGCCGAGGAACATCCGCTGGCCTTGCAGCTGGGTGGCAGTGAGCCGCCCGAACTGGCGCAGTGCGCGAAGCTGGCCGAGCAATGGGGCTACGACGAGGTGAATCTGAACTGCGGCTGCCCGAGCGAGCGGGTGCAGCGCGGCTCGTTCGGCGCCTGCCTGATGGCCGAGCCGCAATTGGTGGCCGACGGCGTGAAGGCGATGCGCGATGCGGTAGGAATACTGGTGACGGTGAAGCACCGCATCGGCATCGACCGGGGCGAGAGCTACGACTTCATGCGCGATTTCGTCGGCACGGTGGCGCAGGCCGGCTGCGAGGTGTTCATCGTGCATGCGCGCAATGCCTGGCTGAAGGGACTGTCACCCAAGGAAAACCGCGAGCTGCCGCCGCTGCGCTACGAGATGGTCTACCGCCTGAAGCGCGACTTTCCGGCGCTGACCATCGTGTTGAACGGTGGTGTGACCACCGATGTGCAAATCGCCGAGCATCTGGTGCACGTCGATGGGGTGATGCTGGGGCGCGAGGCCTATCACCACCCGTGGTTGATGGCGGGTTGGGACGCGCGGTTTTTCGGCGCGGCACCGAACGACGTGGACCGCGACGATGCGGAAGCTCAGATGGTGAGCTACATGGCGCGCCGGGTGGAGCAGGGCGAGCCGTGGTCGCGCGTGGCGCGTCACATGATGGGACTGCGCAACGGGCTGCCCGGCGCGCGGGTGTGGCGCCAGGTGTGGTCGGACCACAGCCTGAAGGCGCTGCCGCCGCTGCAGGTCAGCCGGTTGGCGGCTGAGCGTTCGCAGGGCGTGGCGGTGGCTTGAGGAGGGTCGTCAACCGACTGGCGGCGCCGCCAGGCGACGTGCGGACCCCGGCCAGGTGGCCAGCACCACGCCGGCCAGTGCCAGGCCGAACGCCGCGGCCTGCACTGCGCTGAAACGCTCGCGCAGAAACACCACGCCGACGGCAGCGGCACTCATCGGCAGCAGCACGGTGAAGATGCCTGCGCTCGACGCGGGCACCTGTTTCAGCCCCGTCATCCACAGCCACACGGTGACCGTGCTGGCGGCCACGGCGTAGCCGATCAGCAGCCACCACGACGATTGCGCCACCGCGCCGAAATCGAAGCGCAGCGCCTGCCAGACGCCGAACGGCGTGACCAGCGCGAAGCCCCACAGGTTGATCAGCGCGCTGATGCGCTTGGGCGAGACGTTGCCGGTGAGCTTCTTGCCGACGACGACGTAGATCGATTCGCAAGTCACCGCGCCCATCAGCAGCAGGTTGCCCAGCAGCGAGCCACTGGCGCCCGCACTTGCATTTGCACCGGCGTGATTCGATGCCGACACCAACGCGATGCCGCCGACCGCGCAGGCAATGCCGGCGGCCACGCGTGGCGCGATGCGTTCATGCAGGAACACGCGTGACAGCAGCGCCACCACCGCCGGAATGGCGGCCATGATGACGCCGGCCGCCAGCGCCGACGTCATCGCCACGCCGAACAGCATGCAGATCGAGAACAGGAAGTTGCCGAAGAACGATTCGATGAACAGCAGCTTGCGGTCGTGCGGGCTGAGGCCGGCCTCGCCGGGCGCGCGTCGGGTCCAGCCGGCCATCGCGATGGCCGCAATGCCGAAGCGCAGCCAGGCCAACAGGAACACCGGAAACACCAGCACCAGCAGCTTGGACAGCCCCACGTAACTGCCGACCAAGGCCATGCTGGAGGCCAGGCAAAGGTAGGCGAGCCAGGGCTTGTGTGAGGGGTGCGGTGAGGTCATGTGGCAGGTTTGCGGGGCGGGCCGAAGATGGCCCGGCCCGCATCAGAACATGGCCGCGTAACGTGCCATTTCCCAATCGCTGACATGGCGCGCGTACTCGGTCCACTCGGCGCGTTTGAGTTGCGCGAACTGCTCGCTCAAGCTGCTGCCGAGCGCGGCGCAGACCACCTCGTCGCGTTGCAGCGCGTCCACCGCTTCGCCCAGGTTTTGCGGCAGCACCTCGATGCCGCGCTGGCGAATGTCGGTGAGCGACAGTTTGAACAGGTCTTCGGTGCAGGCGGCGCCAGGGTCGAGCTGGCGGGCTATGCCGTCGAGCCCAGCGGCGATCAAGGCAGCGGTGGCCAGGTAGGGATTGGCCGACGCATCGGGCACGCGCCATTCGAATCGGCCCTTCAGCGTGCGGACGAGCGCGGTTCGGTTGTTCGGCCCGTGTGCCACGTAGGCCGGTGCCCAGGTGGTGCCCGAAATCGACTCACCCACCACCAGCCGCTTGTAGCTGTTGACCGTGGGCGCGGCCAGCGCGCATAGCGCGGCCGAGTGCTGCAGCACGCCGCCGATGAAATGCAGCGCCAGCGGCGACAGGTCGGCGTCGGCGGCATCGAACACGCAGCGAGATTTGGCACCCGCACCGTCGCCTTCCCACATCGACACATGAAAGTGCATGCCGCTACCGGGCTGGTTGGCGAATGGTTTGGGCATCATCGAGAAGACCATGCCGTGGCGCTCGGCCAACTCGTGGGCGGCCAGCTTGAACAGCATCAGGTGGTCGGCGCTGGTCAGCGCGTCTTCATGGTGAAAGTTCAGCTCGTACTGGCCGTGCGCGTCCTCGTGGTCGATCTGGAACACGTCGAGGCCGCAGGCCGTCAAACCGTCGGCAAGCTGTTTCAGAAAGTCGCGTTGGCGCGGCAGGCTCTTGAGGTCGTACGAGGGTTTCGACAAGCGGTCTTGCGCGTCGGCGGGCGCCATGCCATCGGCCGTTCGGCGCAGCAAGAAGAACTCGGGCTCGATGCCGGTGCGCAGCGTCCAGCCGCGCTCGGCCAGCCGCGCCACCTGGCGGCGCAGCACCTGGCGTGGGCAGGCGTCGAAGGGTTCGCCGGCCACGAAGCCGTCGCACACGATGCGTGCGTAGCCGGGCATCCAGGGCAGGGCGCGTGCGGTGTGCGCGTTGCCGCGTCCGTAGTACTCGGAGCGTGGGCCGGTGCGTGGCAGGCCGGTGCCCCAGATCGACGGGCCGGCAAAGCCCACGCCGTCGCCCAGCAGCAAGTCCAACTGGTTCAGCGGCACGAACTTGCCGCGCGCCACGCCGTGCAGGTCGGTGAACTGGGCGATGAGGGTGTGAACGCCTTGCGCGGCGAGCGAGGTGGCCAGCGATGCGTGCAGCGTCGTCATCGGCTCAGGCGGACACGGCGGCGCGGGCCGAAGCTTGCAGAATCTGCATTGCCTCGTCGAAATGCGCTTGCGCAATCGTCAGCGGAAACAGGAAGCGGATCACGTTGCCATTGACGCCGCAGGTCAGCAGGATCAGGTTGCGCTTCAGCGCCTCGGCCTGCACGCGCTTGGTGAAATCGGCATCGGGTGTGTCGCTGCCGGCGTGGTTGAACTCGACCGCCACCATCGCGCCCAGGCCGCGAATGTCGGCGATCTGCGGCACGTCGGCGCGCAGCCCTTCGAGCACCGCTTTCAGTGCATCGCCCAGGGCCTGGCCGCGCTCGGGCAGCCGCTCTTGCGTCATCACGTCGATAACGGCGTGCGCAGCGGCAATCGCGACCGGGTTGCCGGCGTAGGTGCCGCCCAGGCCGCCGGGTGCGGGTGCGTCCATGATCTCGGCGCGGCCGGTCACGGCCGACAACGGCATGCCGGCGGCGAGCGACTTGGCACTGACGATGATGTCGGGCAGCACGTCGAAGTGCTCCATCGCGAACATCTTGCCGGTGCGGCCGAAGCCGGTCTGCACCTCGTCGGCAATCATCACGATGCCGTGCTCGTCGCACAGCTCGCGCAGCCACTTCACAGCGGCCGCCTGGATGACATTGAAGCCGCCTTCGCCCTGCACCGGCTCGAACACGATGGCCGCCACGCGGCTGGGTTCGATGTCGGCCTTGAACAGGTGCTGCACCGCTTTCTTCACCTCGTCGAGGCTGGCGCAGTGGCACGGAAAAGGCGCGTGGTAAATCTCGGGCGGGAAGGGGCCGAAGCCGGCCTTGTACGGCTGCACCTTGCCGGTCAGTGCCACGGCGAACATGCTGCGGCCGTGGAAGGCGCCGCTGAAGGCGATCACGCCGGAACGCTTGGTGTGCGCGCGCGCGATCTTGACGGCGTTTTCGATCGCCTCGGCACCGGTGCTGAACAGCGCGGTCTTCTTGGCGAAATGGCCGGGCGTCATCGCGTTCAGCTTTTCGGCCAGCGTGATGTAGCTCTCGTACGGCACCACCTGGTAGCAGGTGTGGGTGAAGCGTTCGAGCTGGGCCTGCATGGCCGCGATGATCTTCGGGTGACGGTGGCCGGTGTTCATCACCGCGATGCCACCGGCGAAGTCGATGAAGCGGCGACCCTCCACGTCCCACAGCTCGGCGTTCTCGGCGCGGTCGGCGAAGAAGCTGCCCATCACGCCAACGCCGCGCGGCGTGGCAGCGGCTTTGCGGGCCATCAGTTGTTCGTTGATTGAGTGGTTCATGGCGTGGTCCTTTTCAAATATCCGTCGAGGCCGATGCTTGCCTTCCCCCTCTCCACAGGCCACGAAGGGGCCCCTTCGTGGCCCGTGGAGAGGGTTGGGGTGAGGGCTGTGCCGAACTAAAGCCTCGCGCTGCGCGGGCCCCTCACCCAACCTCTCCCCAGAGGGGAGAGGAGCAATTCCGCCTGAATTGCTCCTCTCCCCTCTGGGGAGAGGTTGGGTGAGGGGCCCGCGCAGCGCGAGGCTTTCGTTCGGCACAGCCCTCACCCCAACC
>JANNBZ010000305.1:0-16176 GCA_031386065.1 Burkholderiales bacterium | reverse complement strand
GTCACGCAAGTGGTGATGCTTCGCTGCGGCGACGTGACGGTGGCCGTTCCGTCGACCCTGGTCGAAGTGGTTCGGCGCGCCAAGGAAGCCGAGCTCGATGAGTCGTACCTCAGCGGCACCTACACGGTGGCCGATCGCCCGCTGCAATTCTTCTGGCTCGGAGCCTTGTTGCAGCAGTCGCCGCGCAGCTTCGAGCCGGCCGGTCGATCCCGCCACGTGGTCGTGATTCGCAGTGCACAGCAGCGCATCGCATTGCACGTGGACGAAGTCATCGGCAACCAGGAAGTGGTGGTCAAGAACCTGGGCCCGCAGCTCTCGCGCGTGCCCGGCCTGGCCGGCATGACGCTGCTGCCTTCGGGCGCCGTGGCGCTGATCTACAACCCGGTTGCGCTGGCCACGCTTTATGGCGATGCGGCGCGTGCCGCGACCCACGCCGCGATGCGCTCGCCGCAGTCGGCGCAGGTCTCGGCGGCCAGTGCGCCGGTGCGACTGGCACCGTTGGTGCTGGTGGTCGACGACTCGTTGACCGTTCGCCGCGTGACGCAGCGCCTGCTGCTGCGCGAGGGCTACCGTGTGGTGCTGGCCAAGGACGGCCTCGACGCGCTGGAGCGGCTTGCCGAGGAGCGGCCGCACATGGTGCTCAGCGACATCGAGATGCCGCGCATGGACGGTTTCGACCTGGTGCGCAACATTCGCGGTGACGCGCGTCTGCGCGATCTGCCGGTCATCATGATCACCTCGCGCATTGCGCAAAAGCACCGTGACTACGCTGCCGAACTGGGCGTCGACCACTACCTGGGCAAGCCCTACTCGGAGGAAGACCTGCTGGCGTTGATCGGCCGATACACTTCGCACGAATCGCTCGCCTGAGCTTGTCGTCGGGTGCCGTCGTCTGTTCTTTCAATGGCTGACCCGTCCCCATGTCCGAGCTTGTTGACCGACTCGCAGAACTGACCGGTTTTCGTGATCGCGACGTTCTCGATGTCACCCTGGTCGGGGCGATCAACGACCTGATTCGCCCGTCGTCGGTGGCGATTTACCGCAGTGTCGGAGAGCCCAGCCAGGAACGCTGGCTGGCGCGCGCGCGCCTGAGCGGCCAGCACGCCGTGGCCTCCACCGACGACGCCTTCGCCGACCCGCAGGGCCTGCCCCGCCTGGCCGAGTTTGCGGCCCGCCACGAGGCCTTCATGTCGCAGCGCGTGGTGCACCTGGCCGGGCCGCCCCACGTGAGCCTGTTCCCCGTCGTCACCGACCGCGATGTGATCGGCGTGCTGGAAATCGAGTCCGCCGTCGCCCTCGACAGCCAGGCGTTGCGCCTGGTGGGCAGCATCCTGCGGATCTACCGAAATTTCCAGAGCCTGCTCGACTACAGCGAGCGCGACACGCTGACCGGCCTGTTGAACCGCAAGACCTTCGACGAAACGTTCCTGAAGGTCGCGTCGCAGCTTCGCAGCGTGACCGACGCCAGTGACGGTGCCGAACGCCGCAGCGGTGACGGCCCGGGCGACAGCGGCAGCACCTGGCTGGGCATGATCGACATCGATCACTTCAAGCGCGTGAACGACAACCACGGTCACTTGATCGGCGACGAGGTGCTGTTGTTGCTGTCGCGGCTGATGCGCAGCAGTTTCCGCTTTCACGACCGTCTGTACCGCTTCGGCGGCGAGGAGTTCGTGGTGCTGATGCGTTGCCACGGTGAGGCGGACGCGCTGCTGGCGCTGGAGCGCCTGCGCGCCAACGCCGAGAACTACGCCTTCCCGCAGGTCGGGCAGATGACCGTCAGCATCGGCTTCACCGAAGTCAATGCTGGCGACTCGCCGAACGCCGCCTTCGAGCGCGCCGACCAGGCGGTTTATTTCGCCAAGGGCGCGGGCCGCAACCGGGTCTGCAGCCACGCCGATCTGGTGGCGCGCGGCCAGCTCAAGGGCAGGGCGAGGACGGGCGATGTCGAGCTGTTCTAGTCGCCGCCTTTGACCACCGCGTAGCGCGCCAGCGTGCGGGCGCGGGCCTGGTCGTGCTGAACCACGGGCGCCGGGTAGTCGCGCCCCAGCACGAACCCCGCGCTGGCCAGGTCGACCGGCCGTGCGTCCCAGGGTGCGTGCAGCGCTGCTGCGGGCAGGCCCGCCAGCGCCGGCAGGTAGCGACGAATGAACTTGCCGTCGGGGTCGAATTTCCGGCTCTGGCTGACCGGGTTGAAGATGCGGAAGTAGGGCTGTGCATCGCATCCGGTCGACGCCGCCCACTGCCAGCCGCCGTTGTTGGCGGCGAGGTCGAAATCGTTCAAGTGGGTGGCGAAATAGGCCTCGCCGCAGCGCCAGTCGAGCCCCAGGTCTTTCACCAGGAAGCTGGCCACGACCATGCGCAGGCGGTTGTGCATGTAGCCGGTCTGGTTGATCTGTGCCATCGCGGCGTCGACCAGCGGGTAGCCGGTGCGCCCCTCGCACCAGGCACTGAACAGGGCTTGCGCCCGGTCACCGTGTTCCCATTCGATGGCGTCGTAGGCTGGCTTGAAACTGCGCGTCACCACGTGTGGATGGTGGTGCAGGATCTGGTGATAAAAATCCCGCCACACGAGTTCCGACAGCCACACCTCGGCCCCGCGCGAGCCCTGCTGCACACGCGCCCAGGCGTGGCGCGCCAGTTCGCGGATCGACACCGTGCCGAATCGCAGGTGCATCGACAGGTAGCTCGGCCCCTTCACGGCGGGGAAGTTGCGCGTCTCTTCGTAAGCGTCGATGCGCTGCAGAAAATCGGCCAGCAGCGCACGCCCGCCTTCGAGTCCGAGCGGAATCTTCAGCGCCTGCAGGTTGGTCGGCAAGAAGCCGATGCTGTGCAGATCGGGTGGGCCGCCGACCTCGCCCTGCGGCAACGGCGCCAGGCTGGCGGCGTGCTTTTCGACCGGGTAGGCACTCAGGTAGAACGCGTCCAGCTTCTTCAGCCAGGCGTTCTTGTACGGGGTGAACACGCTGTAGGGTTTGCCGCTCAGCGTCAGCACCTCGCTGCGCTCGAACACCACGTGGTCTTTGTGGGTGTGAAAGGCGGTGCCCGCCCGCGCCAGCGCCTGGCGCACCTGCGCGTCGCGCTGCAGCGCCGCAGGCTCGTCGTCGTGGGCCGCATACACCGCCTGCACCCGCAGCGTCGCGGCCAACGCGGTGACCTCGTCGACCGCGGCGCCGTGGCGCACGATCAGGCCGACGCCGGCGTGGCCGTGCGCCTCGCCCCAGCGTGCCAACTGCACATGCACCTGCGCCAGGCTGGCGAGGATGAATTCAACCCGGCGGTCGCAGCGCGGCAGCGGATCGAGAATGGCCCGGTCGAGCACGAACACGCACCACACCTTGCGTGCGCTCTTGCAAGCGTGGTGAAGCGCAGCCTGGTCTTCGCAGCGCAAATCACGTCGCATCCAGACCAGGGCGGAATCCAAAGCTTTGTCCATTCCCGGAGTCTGCCGCAGGAATAAAATACCGTGATGCGCGCCGACTCGACCCGACTCTCCAACCAGTTCCTGATTGCGATGCCCGGCCGGACCGGCGACACCTTCGCCGGCGCCGTGGTGTACCTGTGCGAGCACACCGAAAAAGGTGCGCTCGGGCTGGTCATCAACAAGCCGATCGACATCAAGCTGAAGAACCTGTTCGAACGGGTCGAGTTGCCGCTGGACCGGCCCGACATGGCCGAGTCGCCGGTCTATTTCGGCGGGCCGGTTCAAACCGAGCGCGGCTTCGTGCTGCACGAAGGCGTGGGCGGCCAGGGCGAGCCCTACAACTCGTCGCTGAAGATTCCCGGCGGCCTGGAAATGACCACCAGCAAGGACGTGCTCGAAGCGCTGTCCGTGGGTGCCGGCCCGAAGCGCGTGCTCATCACGCTGGGCTACAGCGGCTGGGGCGCGGGTCAGCTCGAAGACGAGATGAGCCGCAACAGCTGGATCAATGTGGCGGCCGCCCCCGAGGTGATCTTCGACACGCCGGTCGAGCAGCGTTACGGCCGCGCGCTGTCGCTGCTGGGCATCGACGCCGGCATGCTGAGCCAGGAAGCTGGCCACGCATGAGCGGGCCAAGCCTCTCGATGCCCACGGCCCAGCGTTCATTTCTCGCTTTCGATTTCGGCACCCTGCGTGTGGGCGTTGCCTGCGGCAACAGCCTGACGCGCACGGCCGAGCCGTTGGGCACGATCAGCGCCACCGGCACGCCGCGTTTCGACAGCATTGCCCGCTACATCACCGAATGGCAGCCCGATGCGCTGGTGGTGGGCGTGCCGTTCCACCCCGATGGCGCAACGCACCAGAACACCGAGCGTGCGCGCCGATTCGCACGCCAGTTGAACGGCCGCTTCGGCCTGCCGGTGCACCAGATCGACGAGCGTTACACCACCACCGAGGCGCATGCGATGGGCGCAGCCGATGTCGACGCCGCCTCGGCTGCGATCATTCTCGAACAGCACTTGAGGGCGCTTCCGTGAGCAGTCTGCAACTCGACGCCGAAGCGCTGTACCTTGACCTCGCCGCCGGTGTGCGCGGGCTGCTGCAGCCCGGCAGCGCGCTGGTGGGCATCTGGTCGGGCGGTGCCTGGCTGGCCGAGCGCTTGCAGCGCGACCTTCGACTCGACGGCGATTTCGGTGTCATCTCCAGCGCGCTGCACCGCGACGATTTCAATTCGCGCGGTCTGTCTGCCGGCGCCGACCACACCCGGCTGCCGTTCGACGTGGAAGGGCGTCACCTGCTGCTGATCGACGATGTGCTGTACACCGGCCGCACGGTGCGTGCGGTGGTCAACGAACTGTTCGACTTCGGCCGACCCGCCAGCGTGGCACTGGCGGTGCTGGTCGACCGGGGCGGGCGCGAACTGCCGGTGCAGGCGGCCTATTCGGCAGCGCGCATCGCGCTGCCGAAAGAGCAGCGGCTGTCGCTGGCGCGTGACGGCGCAAGCCGCTTCAGCTTCGAGATCGGGTTACTGACATGACCATGTTCTCGAAGAAGAACCCCCAGCTCAATGCGCACGGCGAGCTTATCCACCTGCTGTCGATTGAAGGGCTGCCGCGCGCGGTGATCCACCAGATCCTCGACACCGCCGGCACCTTTCTGAGCGTCAACGAACGCGAGGTCAAGAAGGTGCCGCTGCTGCGCGGCAAAAGCATCTTCAACCTGTTCTTCGAGAACAGCACGCGCACCCGCACCACCTTCGAGATCGCCGCCAAGCGACTCAGCGCCGACGTCATCAACCTCGACATCGCGCGTTCCAGCACGGCCAAGGGCGAAAGCCTGCTCGACACGATTGCCAACCTCAGCGCGATGCATGCCGACATGTTCGTCGTGCGTCACGGCGAAAGCGGCGCGCCGTACCTGATCGCCCAGCACTGTGCGCCGCATGTGCACGTGATCAACGCCGGCGACGGCCGCCATGCGCACCCGACGCAGGGGTTGCTCGACATGTACACGATCCGCCATTTCAAGAAGGACTTCAGCCAGCTCACGGTGGCCATCGTCGGCGACATCGTGCATTCGCGCGTGGCGCGTTCCGACATCCACGCGCTGACCACGCTGGGCGTGCCCGAGGTGCGCGCAGTCGGTCCGAAAACGCTGGTCCCCGGCGACCTGAAAGAGATGGGCGTGCGCGTGTGCCACGACATGACGGAAGGCATCAAGGGTGCCGACGTGATCATCATGCTGCGGCTGCAAAACGAGCGCATGAGCGGCGCGATGCTGCCGTCCGCCGGCGAGTTCTTCAAAAACTACGGCCTGACGCCTGAGAAGCTCGCGCTGGCCCACCCCGACGCCATCGTGATGCACCCTGGCCCGATCAATCGCGGGGTGGAAATCGCGTCGTCGGTGGCCGACGGCAAGCACAGCGTGATCCTGCCGCAGGTGACCTTCGGCATCGCGGTGCGGATGGCGGTGATGTCGACCATTGCAGGAAATTCGGCTTGAAGATACTCATCAAAAACGGCCGCATCATCGACCCGGCCTCGGGCTTCGATGCCATCGGCGATGTCGCCATCGCAGCCGGCCGCATCAACGCGCTGGGCCGCGTCAGCCCCGACTTTCACGCCAACCGCAGCATCGACGCCAGCGGCTTGGTGGTGATGCCCGGGCTGGTCGACCTGGCGGTGCGCCTGCGAGAGCCCGGCCACGAGCACGAAGGCATGCTCGAATCGGAAATGGCCGCTGCGGTGGCCGGCGGCGTGACCAGCCTGGTCTGCCTGCCCGACACCGATCCGCCGCTCGACGAGCCCGGACTGGTCGAGATGCTGAAGTTCCGCGCCCGCAACCTGAACCAGGCGCACCTGTACCCGCTGGGGGCGTTGACGCGCGGGCTGGCCGGCGCCGCGCTGACCGAGATGGCCGAACTGACCGAGGCCGGCTGCGTCGGTTTTTCGCAGGCCGAGGTGGCGCTCAACGACACGCTGGTGCTGCACCGCGCGCTGCAATACGCCAGCACCTTCGGCTACACCACCTGGCTGCGCGCGCAAGACGGCTTTCTGGGCCAGGGCGTGGCTGCCAAGGGTGCGCTGGCCACGCGCATGGGCCTGTCGGGGGTGCCGGTGATCGCCGAGACGATCGCGCTGAACACCATCTTCGAACTGGTGCGCGACACCGGCGCGCGGGTGCACCTGTGCCGGCTCAGCAGTGCCGCCGGCATCGAACTGGTGCGGCGGGCCAAGGCCGAGGGCCTGCCGATCACTTGCGATGTGAGCATCAACCACCTGCACCTGACCGACATGGACATCGGCTACTTCAACGCCGCCATGCGGCTGACCCCGCCGCTGCGCCAGCAACGCGACCGCGATGCCATTCGTGCCGGCCTGGCCGACGGCACCATCGACGCGCTGGTCAGCGACCACACGCCGGTCGACGAAGACGCCAAAAACCTGCCCTTCGCCGAAGCCGAGCCGGGTGCCACCGGGCTGGAATTGCTGCTCAGTCTGGCGCTGAAGTGGGGCGCCGAGGCGGGCTTGCCGCTGGCGCAGACCCTGGCCACGGTGACCAGCGGGCCGGTCAAGGTGCTGGGTGACTCGCTCGGCTCGCTGACGGCCAGCGCCGGTCGCCTGGTCGAAGGCGGTGTGGCCGACCTGTGCCTGTTTCGCCTCGACGAATCATGGCCGGTGCACCCCGGCACGCTGAAGAGCCAGGGCAAGCACACGCCGTTTGCCGGCCACGAGTTGCCGGGCCGCGTGATGTGCACGCTGGTGTCGGGCCACGTCGCTTACGAGGCCGCCTGAGCTTGCGCGCCTTGCGCACCGCGCGCGCCGTCTGGCGGCTGGCGTGCTGCCTGGCCTACACGCTGCAAGGCGCCTTGATCTGCGGCTTCGTGTTTCCGTTCCTGAAAACCCCGCAGCGCATGCGCACGGTGGGCCGCTGGTCAGGGCGGATGCTCGGCGCCCTGGGCGTTGCGCTGCAGGCCGAAGGAATGCCGAGGCCGGGCGCCACCTTGTTCGTCGCCAATCACATTTCCTGGCTGGACATCCTGGCTATCAACGCGGTGCAGCCGGTGCGCTTCGTCTCGAAGGCCGATGTGCGGCACTGGCCGCTGCTGGGCTGGCTGGTCGCCTGTGGCGGCACGCTGTTCATCGAACGTGAGCGCAAGCGCGACGCATTGCGCGTGGTGCACCTGGTGGCCGAGGCTCTGAAGGGCGGCGAAAAGGTGGCCGTGTTCCCCGAGGGCACCACCGGCGACGGCCATGCGCTGCTGCCGTTCCACGCCAACCTGCTGCAAGCGGCCATCGCCACCGAAACGCCGGTGCAAGCCATCGCGCTGCGCTTCTCGGACGCACGGCACGCGGTGAGTCCGGCGGCGGCCTTCGTCGGCGACACCACGCTAGCGCAGTCGCTGTGGTGGGTGGTGATGGCGTCCGGACTGTGCGCGCAGGTGACGCTGCTGCCGCCCCAGGCCACGCGGCACCTGGACCGGCGTGCCTTGTCGGACAAGCTGCGCGCCGAGATCGGCAGCGCGCTGGGTCCATGAACTGGCCGGGTCAGGCTTTGCCCTGGCTCGCGACCGCCTCTGCCGCCTGGGCCACCGCAGCCGCGTCGCCGAGGTAGCGGCTGCGAATCGGCTTCAGGTTCGCATCGAGTTCGTAGACCAGCGGAATGCCGTTCGGGATGTTCAGGCCGACGATCTCGGCGTCGCCCACGCCGTCGAGGTATTTCACCAGCGCCCGGATGCTGTTGCCGTGCGCCGCGATGAGCAGCCGCTTGTTCGCCTTGATGGCCGGCGCGATGCTGTCGTTCCACAGCGGCATCACGCGCGCCACTGTGTCCTTCAGGCATTCGGTCAGCGGCACGTCGGACGGCTTCAACTTCGCGTAGCGAATGTCCTGTCGCTCGCTGCGCGGGTCGGTCGGCTCCAGCGCCGGCGGCGGCGTGTCGTAGCTGCGCCGCCAGACCAGCACCTGCGCGTCGCCGTATTGCTTCGCCGTCTCCGCCTTGTTCAGGCCCTGTAGCGCGCCGTAGTGGCGTTCGTTGAGCCGCCTCGAATGAACCACTGGCAGCCAGGTGCGGTCCATCTCATCCAGCGCGTGCCACAGTGTCCAGACGGCGCGCTTGAGCACCGAGGTGTAGGTGACGTCGAAGTCCAGCCCGGCGGCCTTCAGCAAGCGGCCGGCCTGGCGTGCCTGCTCGACCCCGGTGGGCGTCAGCGGCACGTCGGTCCAGCCGGTGAAGCGGTTCTCCAGGTTCCAGGTCGATTCGCCGTGGCGGATGAGCACGAGTGTGTACATGGCAGCAGGGGCGTCGGGGACGACCCGGGGTCAGTTCGGTGGAAGGTCGGCGCC
Source organism: Burkholderiales bacterium (assembly GCA_031386065.1). Taxonomy (GTDB): domain Bacteria; phylum Pseudomonadota; class Gammaproteobacteria; order Burkholderiales; family Burkholderiaceae_C; genus JANYJJ01. The sequence continues at coordinate 7,410 of JANNBZ010000305.1, read as the reverse complement.
GATTCTATAATTCGTGGCTTTGCCCCAGGACGCGCTGGCCGCGTCCATGACCTCGGACACCCTAGTGCAATTCTTCATCGACAGCTGGTTCCTGATTCTTGCCGCCCTGGTTTCCGGCGGTCTGCTGTTGTGGCCATTGGTTTCCCGCGGCACCGGCGGCGGCAAGCTCAGCGCCGCCGAGGCGGTGACCCTGATCAACCGTGAGAAAGCGGTGCTGATCGACGTGAGCGAGGCTGCCGAATACGCCGCAGGCCACGCCGCCGGTGCCAAGAGCGTTCCGCTGGCCGGGCTGGAGGCTTCGACCGCCTTACCCAAGAACAAGACCTTGCCGCTGGTGGTGGTGTGCCCCACCGGCACCCGCGCCTCGAAGGCGGTGGCGGTGCTGCACAAGCTGGGCTACGCCAACAGCCGCGCACTGGCCGGCGGGCTGAGCGCCTGGCGCGAGGCCAACCTGCCGGTCGAAAAGTCGGCCTGAGCTGGCGCCGCCGTCAACTTGTCAGGAGCCAGCGCGCATGCCGACCGTGAAGATGTACACCACGCAGACCTGCCCGTACTGCGTGCGCGCCAAGACGCTGCTGCAGCAGCGCGGCGTGTCGCAGATCGACGAGATCCGCATCGACCTCGACGCCTCCGCCCGCGCTGCGATGGTGGCCCAGACCGGGCGCCGAACCGTGCCGCAGATCTTCATCGGCGACACCCACGTCGGCGGCTGCGACGACCTTGTCGCACTGGACCAGCGCGGTGGGCTGGCGCCGCTGCTCGCGGCGCCGGTCTGAACACCCGCTGGGCGATAATTTCCAACTGTCTGCGCCATGTTGGCGCCGGACTCTGACATCGAGACTTCCATGGCCGACGACAACCTGACCCCCGTGTTCCAGATTCAGCGCATCTACCTGAAAGACCTCTCGCTAGAGCAGCCCAATTCGCCGCAAATCCTGCTCGAGCAGTCGCAGCCGCAGGTCGACATCAACCTCGCGCTGGGCGCCGAGCCGGTGGCCGACGGCATCTATGAAGTAACCGTCACCGCCACCGTCACCACCAAGGTCAAGGACAAGACGCTGTTCCTGGTGGAAGCCAAGCAGGCCGGCATCTTCGAGATCCGCAACATCCCCGAAGACCAGCTTCAGCCCATCATCGGCATCGCCTGCCCCGGCATCGTCTACCCGTACCTGCGCGCCATCGTGTCCGATGTCTGCACGCGCGCCGGCTTCCCGCCCGTGCTGTTGTCGGAAGTGAACTTCCAGGCCATGTTCGAGCAGCAGCGTGCTGCCGCCGCCGAGGCGCAAGGCGCAGTCGCCAGCAACGGCTCGGGAATCATCACCGGCTCTCACTGAGCAGGCTCGCACGGCAGACATGAACGTCACCGTGCTGGGTGCGGGGGCCTGGGGAACGGCCATCGCGATGCGGCTGTGCGAACGCCACCCAACCCGCTTGTGGGCGCGCGATGCGCAGCAGGCCGCGCAGATGCAGACGCAGCGGCGCAACACCCGTTATCTGGGCGACGTGGCGATCCCGCCGGCGCTGCGCATCGGTGCCGATTTCGAGTTGGCGCTGGCGCATGCGAATGCCGGTGAGAGTGCTGGCCTCGTCATCGTGGCCACGCCGATGGCCGCGTTGGCCGAGATGCTGCGCCGGGTCAGCCTGGCCAATCACGGCGGCGCCGCCGTGCTGTGGCTGTGCAAGGGATTTCAGGAAGGCACCGGCTGGCTCGGCCATGAAGTGGCGCGCGCGGCGGCACCGAAGGCGCGTGTGGGCGTGCTGTCGGGCCCGAGTTTCGCGATCGAGGTTGCCCGCTCGCAACCGACCGCGCTGGTGGCTGCCAGCACCGACGCTTCGGTGTGCGACGCGGCTGTGACCGCGCTGCACAGCGACAGCCTTCGCGTCTACACGTCCAGCGATCCAGTGGGCGTCGAGGTCGGTGGTGCGGTGAAGAACGTGCTGGCCATTGCCACCGGTTTGGCCGACGGCATGTCACTCGGATTGAATGCGCGGGCCGCGCTGATCACCCGCGGTTTGTCCGAGATGACGCGGCTCGGCGTGGCGCTGGGTGCCCGCGCCGAAACCTTCATGGGGCTGAGCGGCCTGGGCGACCTGGTGCTCACCGCCACCGGCGACCTGTCGCGCAATCGGCAGGTCGGCCTGCAACTCGCGCGCGGACTGCCGCTGCCACAAATCCTCAGCGAACTCGGCCACGTGGCCGAAGGCGCGCACAGCGCGACCATGGTGTTGCGGCGAGCGCAGGCGCGCGGCGTCGACATGCCGATCACCCAGGCCGTGGTGCGCGTGCTCGATGGCAGCGCCACACCGATGCATGCGCTGGAAGGCTTGATGGGGCGGTTGGCGCGACCGGAGCACTGAGGCTCGACCGTTCAGAGCGTTCAGATCGATCCGGCGTAGCCGCACTGCCGCCACGCATCGAACACCGCCACCGCCACCGCGTTGCTGAGGTTCAGGCTGCGCTGACCGGGAAGCATCGGTAGCCGCAGGCACTGCGATGCGGCCATGGTGCCGCGCACGCTCTCGGGCAGACCCGCCGTCTCGGAGCCGAACACCAGCCAGTCGCCGGCCCGCCATTGCTGGTCGCCGAGCGGGGCGCTGCCGCGAGTGGTAAGGGCGAACAGCCGCGTGGGGTCGGGTCGTGCTGCTTCGATGAACGAGTGCCACGACGCATGGCGCTGCACGCGGGCGTGCTCGTGGTAGTCGAGGCCGGCCCGCTGCAGCAACTTGTCGTCCATCGAAAAGCCCAGCGGCTCGACCAGGTGCAGCGCGCAGCCGGTGTTCGCGGCCAGCCGGATCACGTTGCCGGTGTTGGGGGGGATTTCGGGATGGACCAGCACGATGTTGAACATGGCCCCTGCATTCTGACCCGGCGCACTGCGGCCGGTACTCAATCGCCGGGCGCCGGCGTGCGCGCCACCACCCACAGGTGCACCTCGGCCGCGCCGGCCTGCTTCAGCACGGTGCTGATCTCGACGGCCGTGGCAGCGGTGGTCATCACATCGTCGACCAGGGTCACGCTGCGGCCGCGCAGCTCATGCGCCCGGCGCGGCTCGACCGCGAACGCGCCACGCACGTTGGCGGCGCGGCGGGCGCGTGGCAGCGAGAGCTGATGCGGTGTGTCCTTCACGCGCAGCAGCAGGTGCGGGTCGGCGGGGCAGTGCAGTTTTCTGGCGACGCGGCGCGCCACTTCCCAGGCCTGGTTGTAGCCGCGCTCGTGCAGGCGCTGATCGCTCAGCGGCACCGGCAACAGCAGCGCCGGCTGCGCGCGGCCGCTGTCAATGTGCGCGCGGCCGCTGTCGAGGTGCGCGCCCACCAGCAGGTCGGCCAGCGACGCCGCGAGGTCCAGCGCCGCATTGAACTTGAAGCGCGCGATAAGCCGGTCCCAGGGGTGGTCGTAGTCGACGCCGGCCAGCGCACTGTCGAAGCTCGGCGGTGACCGCAGGCACTGGCCGCACAGCGTGACCGGTGCCTGTACGCGCAGCGCGCAGCGCTCGCATCGGGGAACCCGTGCCGCGAAACGCAGCGTGCAGGCCTCGCACACCCGGGCGTTGCCCCAGCCGTGGCAGACGGCACATTGGCTGGGCAAATGCCAGGCTCGCAGCGAGCTCGGAGCGGGGGACAACGACATCGGCTCTCAAGGAAATGTGGCTCTGCCAGTTTCGGGCATCCGCTTGGAGGCGGACGCCGCAAGACGGCGGCCTGGGGGCGCTCAATATACTGCCGCGCATGTCGGACACCGCCTCTCCCACCCCGCATCGGCTCGACGACGCAGCCGTCATGCGCGCGCTGCAGCGCCTCGCCGCACAACCCGCCGCGCCGTGGCTGCACACCGAGGTGGCGCGGCGCATGGCCGAGCGGCTGGCGCTGATCCGTCTGCAGCCCGAGCGCATCGTCGACTGGTGGGCGTTCCTCGGTGGCAGCGGTGAGGTGCTGGACGCGGCGTACCCGAAGGCGCAGCGCATCGCGGTCGAGCCCACGGCGGCGCTGCTGCAGCGCAGCCTGCTCGCGGCCGAGCGGCCCTGGTGGTCGCGCTGGGGCTCCGCGCGCCCCGAAGCGATGCTCGCGGACGACGTGGCGCCCGGCCGGCCCGGACTGGTGCAACTCGTCTGGGCCAACATGATGCTGCACGCCGTCGAGGATCCGCCGGCCCTGATGGCCCGCTGGCAACAGGCGCTCAGCGCCGACGGCTTCGTGATGTTTTCCTGCCTCGGCCCGGACACCCTGCGCGAGTTGCGCGGCCTCTACCGACGCCGGGATTGGCCGGCGCCGACGATCGCATTCGTCGACATGCACGATCTGGGCGACATGCTCGTGCAGGCCGGCTTCGCCGACCCGGTGATGGACCAGGAAACGATCACGCTGAGCTGGAGCGACCCGGCGGCGATGCTGCGCGAGTTGCGACTGATGGGGGCCAACGTGTTTCCCGGCCGGACCTCAGGCCTGCGCACCCCACATTGGCGGCGCTCGCTGGAAGCCGATCTGACGGCATTGACGGGCGCCGACGGACGCCTTCATCTGAGCTTCGAGATTGCTTACGGACACGCATTCAAGGCGCTGCCGCGCGCCGTTCGCAACGCCGAAACCAGCGTTTCGCTGGACGACATGCGCGCGATGGTGCGCTCTGGTCGCCCCCATGGCTGAAAGGCCGGCGATCCCTGCGGTAAAATTCTATGGTTCGCACGCATGGCCCTGAAGAGTGGCGATGCGCGGTGGCTTTCGGCGACCCTCGAAGTCCACGGCGAACGCAAACCCCAGCGTTGAAGCAGTACCAGCAAGATGTCGGCAAGCACTTCACCCCAGTCAAGCGGGTTTCGTTTCGGGCACGAGTCCGGAGTGAACGAGTCGGAATGGGCGGTCGAGTGGATGCTCAGGCGGAATTGCTCGCTGGCTCCGCGTCAGCTTTTGATGTTCTATTTGCTGCTGTGCGCATTTTCGCTGTCGGTCGCTTCCTTCTGGTGGTGGCAGGGAGCGCGCATGGTGATGCCGTTCGCGTGGCTTGAAATCGTGGCGGTGGGGCTGGCCATGCTGGTCTATGCGCGCCACGCCACCGATGTCGAGCGAATCGCGGTGCGGCGGGGTCGCCTCACGGTCGAGCACGCGTCGGGCAGCCGCCTGGAGCGTGTGGAGTTCGAGCCCGCCTGGGTGCGGGTGGAGCCCGAAAGTGGTGACTGCTCGCTGGTCGAGTTGTCGGGGCAGGGCAGAAGAATTGCGGTCGGTCGCTTCGTGCGGCCGGAATTGCGAAGCCAGTTGGCCCGCGAGTTGCGAATGGCGCTGCGGCTGTCGCACCGCCAGACGGCGAACGCGGTGTTGTGACAACGAATTTGAAACTGAAGTGACGACGATGAAGACGATGAATGCACTTTGGACCCGGCTGGGGCAATGGAGCCTGAGCTTGGGCGCGTTGTTGTGGACGCATGCGGCGATGGCGGTCAACGACCTGCCCGGCGGTCCGTCGGTGTTGCAGCTCGATCTGCCGCCCCCGGTGACCGCGATTGCGCGCGAACAACGCTGGCTGCATTACTTCATGTTGATCGTCTGCACGGTGATTTTCCTGGCCGTGTTCGGCGTGATGTTCTATTCGATCTTCAAGCACCGCAAGTCCAAGGGCGCGAAGTCGGCCAACTTCCACGAGAGCGTGAAGGTCGAGATCGCGTGGACCATCGCGCCCTTCCTGATCGTCATCGGCATGGCGCTGCCAGCCACCAAGACGGTGGTCGCGATGAAGGACACCAGCTCGGCCGACCTGACCATCAAGGCCACCGGCATCCAGTGGAAATGGGGCTACGACTACCTGAACGGCGAGGGCGAGGGCATCGGCTTCGTCTCCACGCTGGACCCGGCGCAACGCGAAATGTCCAACTCGGGCAAGCCGTCCGGTGACGACTACCTGTTCAAGGTCGACAACCCGCTGGTCGTACCGGTCGACAAGAAGGTCCGCATCATCACCACCGCCAACGACGTGATCCATGCCTTCGCGGTACCGGCCTTCGGCATCAAGCAGGATGCGATTCCGGGCTTCGTGCGCGACACCTGGTTTCGCGCTGAGAAAATCGGCGACTACCACGGCCAGTGCCAGGAACTGTGCGGCAAGGAACACGCCTACATGCCGATTCACGTGAAAGTGGTTTCGCAAGCCGACTACACCGCCTGGGTCGACGGCAAGAAGAAAGAAATGGCGGCGAAGGCCGACGATCCTGCCAAGGTGTGGGAGCTTGCCGACCTGTCGGCCCGCGGTGAAAAGGTCTACGGCGCGAACTGTGCCGCCTGCCACTTGCCCACCGGCAAAGGCGGCGGGCCGATCAAGGCCCTCGATGGTGCGGCCGTGGTGCTCGACGCCGACAAGACCAAGCAGATCGCCGTGTTGCTGAACGGCCAGAGCAACGGCGCCATGCCGTCGTGGAAGCAACTCAGCGACACCGAGATCGCCGCCGTCATCACGTACACGAAGAACCACTGGTCGAACAAGACCGGTCAGGTGGTGCAGCCCGCCGACGTGGTCGCCGCGCGAAAGTAAGCGCCGTAACTCGCCCCGCCCCGCCCGCCTCAACAGCAGCAAGCCGTTCGCGCGAACGCACAGAAGGAAACGCCATGAGTGCAGTACTCGACCCACACGCCAACCACCCCGCCGACCACAGCCACGACCATGATCACGACCACGGCGCGCCGCGCGGCTGGCGGCGCTGGGTCTACGCGACGAACCACAAGGACATCGGCACGATGTACCTGTTGTTCTCGTTCACCATGCTGATGGTCGGCGGCGTGCTGGCACTGATGATTCGCCTGGAGTTGTTCCAGCCCGGTCTGCAGTTCTTCAACCCGCAACTCTTCAACCAGCTCACCACGATGCACGGGCTGATCATGGTGTTCGGCGCCATCATGCCGGCCTTCGTCGGCTTCGCGAATTGGATGATCCCGCTGCAGATCGGCGCCGCCGACATGGCCTTCGCGCGCATGAACAACCTCAGCTTCTGGCTGGTGATTCCGGCCGCCGTCACGCTCGTGGGTTCGTTCTTCATGCCCGGCGGCGCGCCGGCTGCAGGTTGGACGCTGTACGCACCGCTGACGCTGCAGATGGGCCCGTCGATGGACGCCGGCATCTTCGCACTGCACATCCTGGGCGCCAGTTCGATCATGGGCTCGATCAACATCATCGTGACCATCCTGAACATGCGCGCCCCCGGCATGACGCTGATGAAGATGCCACTGTTCTGCTGGACCTGGCTGATCACCGCCTACCTGCTGATCGCCGTGATGCCGGTGCTTGCGGGCGCGATCACGATGACGCTGACCGACCGCCACTTCGGCACCAGCTTCTTCAACCCCGCCGGCGGCGGCGACCCGGTGATGTACCAGCACATCTTCTGGTTCTTCGGCCACCCCGAGGTCTACATCATGATCTTGCCGGCCTTC
>JANNBZ010000304.1:0-31455 GCA_031386065.1 Burkholderiales bacterium | reverse complement strand
GACGTGGCCTTGAGCGCCGGCGAATTCGACCTGCTGTGCGCGCTGGCCGAACACGCCGGGCGCGTGCTGTCGCGCGACTTTTTGCTGGAATACACGCGCGGTCGCGAGGCCGGGCCGTTCGACCGCACGATCGACGTGCAGGTCGGGCGCCTGCGCAAGAAGCTCGAAGCTGACGTGGACGACCCGCAGATCATCAAGTCGGTGCGCGGCGCGGGCTACATCCTGGTGCCCGCCGTGACGGCACGCTGAGTGGACGGCATCCTCGCTCCGACCGGTCCGTTGCTGCCGCTGGCCAAGCTGCCCGAGGGCATCGACGAGCGCAGCGTGTTCCGCAGCCTGTTCGTGGCCTACCCCGATGCGCTGATCGTGGCCGACGCCAGCGGCAGCATCGTGCTGGCCAACCCGACGGCGGCCTCGCTGCTGGGCTACAGCAACGAAGAACTGCTGGGCCTGAACGTGGACGCGCTGGTGCCCGACGGCATCCGCCCGCAGCACGCGGCCTACCGCGAGGCCTACGGCCACGCGCCGCGCGCACGGCCGATGGGCATGCACACCAAGCTGGTCGCGAAACGGCGCGATGGCTCCGAGGTGATGGTCGAGATCGCGCTCAGCCCGCTGCAGAACCACGGGTTGCCATTCGTGGTGGCGGCGATCCGCGACATCGGCGCCTACCCGCGCGTGAAAGAGGCGTTGCAACGTGCTCGCTACAGCGAGCACCTGGCGCTGCTGGGCCGGCTGGCGGTCGACGCGCGCGACCCGCAGGACCTGCTGGCGCAGGTGCCCGCCATCGCGGCGCAAGCACTGCAGGTCGAGGTGGCGATGGTGGCGCTGCTGGAGCCGAACCGGCTCGACATCCGCATCGCCAGCGGCGTCGGCCTGCGCGGCAGCGAGGCCATCGGCGCGCGACTGCCGAACCGGCCCGACTCGCTGGCCGGCCTGGTGCTCGACAACGGCCTGCGCATGACCGTGGGCGCCGATGCCCCCGCCCCGGCAGGGGCCGTGCCGCAGGCCTATGCCGACGTGGGCCTGACCAGTGCGCTGGCGGTGCCGCTGTCGGACCGCGGGCGAACCATCGGCGCGCTGCTGGTGCGTGCGAACGCAGCGCAGGTCTTCGGCGACGACGAGGCGCGCTTTCTGGAATCGCTGTCCAACCTGCTGGCCACCAGCCTGCAGCGGGCGCAGTCGGAAGAAGCGCTGCACCATTCGCAGCGGCTCGAAAGCGTGGGCCAGTTGACCGGAGGCATCGCGCACGACTTCAACAACCTGCTGACGGTGATCCAGGGCAACCTGCAGGTGCTGGAAGAACTGCCCGCGCTGACCGACAACGCCTACGGCCAGCAACTCGTTGCGGCGGCCACGCGTGCCAGCAAGCGCGGCGCCGAACTGACCGGCAAGCTTCTGGCGTTCTCGCGGCGGCAGGTGTTGCAGCCGAACGCGGTTGACCTGGGCGGCCTGCTGCATTCGCTGAGCGACATGCTGCGGCGCACGCTGGACCAGCACATCCGCATCGAGGTCGAGGTGCCGGCCGGTTGCCCGCCGGTGCTGGCCGACCCGGTGCACCTGGAATCGGCCCTGCTCAACATCGCCATCAACGCGCGCGACGCCATGCCCGACGGCGGCACGCTGCGTTTCAGCGCAGCCGCCTGCAGCGCGCTGCCGGGGCCGGTGCGGGCCGGGCTCGACGACGCCAGTGCGCCGGACGACGGCTTTGTTGCCATCGCCATCAGCGACACCGGCAGCGGCATGCCCGAAGACGTGAAGGAGCGCGCCTTCGAGCCCTTCTTCACCACCAAGGAAGCCGGCCGCGGCACCGGGCTGGGCCTGAGCACGGTGTACGGTTTCGTCAAGCAGTCGAAGGGCGCCGTGGCCATCACCAGCGCGCCCGGCGCGGGCACCACGCTGACGCTCTTCATTCCGCGCCCGGGCGACATTGCAGCCGGGTCGGCCGAGCCCGACGCTGCAAGCCAGGTGGTGCCGCCCGGCCTGAAGGTGCTGCTGGTGGAAGACGATGCCGAGGTGCGCGCCGTGGTGATCACTTTTTTGGACGCGCTGGGTTGCACCGTGCGACCCGCCGCCAACGGCGAACAGGCCCTGCAGGCGCTCACGCCCGAGGCCGGTTTCGACGTGCTGCTGACCGACATTGCCTTGGGCGCGGGCATGCGCGGCACCGAACTGGCGGCGCTGGCACAGCGACGCCATCCGAGGCTGGCGATCCTGCTGATGTCGGGCTTCTCGACCGAACTGCTGGACGCCGACCGCAATTCGCCGCTGCACTGGGAAGTGCTGCGCAAGCCATACAGCCGCGACGAACTGGCGCGCGGGCTGGCGCGTGTGCTGGCGACCGTGTCGGCCTGACGCGCCGGTCCGCTCACTGCAGCGCGGTGGCCGGCCGACTACTGAAGCGCCGTGGTTGCCGGCGCAAGACTGCGCTGCACGAAGCGCGACAACGCGCCGACATCGGGAATGCGCACATCACGCCGGCCTTTTTCGGCAAACGCGATCAGCTCTTCGCGGGCCAGGCGCGACAAGGCGCGGCTGACGGTTTCCAGCGTCATGCCGAGGTAGTTGCCGATTTCGGCGCGCGACATGCGCAATGTGATCTGGTCGTTGCGCAGCCCGCGCCGCGCCAGCGACTCGGCCCAGTAGCGCAGGAAGTCGGCCACCCGTGCGTCGGCCGGCAGCGTGCATACCGACATCATCGAATCGCGGTCGCAGGCGATCTCGCGGCTCATCGCTTCGTGCAGCGCTGTCAACAGCGCGGGCTGGCGCGCGCAGGCCACCAGCAGCGCGTCGTAGCGAACCACCCAGACCTCGCCGGTGTCCAGCGCCACCGCGTCGCACGAGTAGCGGCCACCGGCAATGCCGTCGAAGCCCAACCAGTCGCCGCGAAACTTCAGGCCCACCACCTGCTCGCGGCCATCGGGCGTCAGGTTGACGATCTTGAAGAAGCCGGAGTTCATCACGTACAGGTTGTCGAAGTGACCGCCAGCCTGGTAGATGCGCTCGCCGGCGTGCAGCACGCGGCGCTGCGGGGCCAGCGCGTCGTTCAGCAAGGCCAGCGCGTCGGCAATGCGCTGGCTGGCGCGCTGGTTCTCGCTGAGCGGCGCCACGCCATGGCCACGGGTCGCCGATGGCTCGACGAGCGGGCTGCGAACCAGCGATGGAAGGAAAGCGACGGGGGCGATGGGAGCGCGGGCGACGGCACGGTTGAGCATGGTGTTCTCCTGGGTGGCGGGCGACGATTCGATGCCACGAATGCTAGAAAGCGCGCGCCAACGGCGTGACAACTGCGTGCATCGCTGGGTAACGCTGTGTGAACCGCAGCACAACGTTGTGTGAACGGACGGGGTCGGCGCGGCGAGTTGCCCGCAGCAGCGGCCGCAGCGCCTGCCCGCGTCTGTGCGACCACGTGCACGCGCTCGCTTGACCGGCATCAAGCCGGGTACCCGGCGGATCGCTAGGCTTGCGAAACCATGCGAAAGATTGCTGTACGCACGTCACCCGCACCCATGAACCTGCCGCCCAAAGAACGCCCACCTCTGGCTGCCGGCAGTGGCTCGACCGACGACATGAGCGCGTTGCTGGCGAGTGCGCGCGCGTTGGGCCGCGCAGCGAAGTCCGGCGGTCCAGGCACGCCACTGCGCGGCAAGAACCTGGGCTTGCTGTGCGAATTCGAGGTCGACGCCGACGCGGCCCTGGTGCGCCGCGCCGCGCTGGAACTGGGCGCACACGTGGCGCACATCCGGCCCAGCCTGACCGAGATGAGCAACCGCGACGAAGTGCGCCACACCGCGCGCATGCTCGGCCGCCTGTACGACGTGCTGGTCTGCCAGGGCCTGCCGCTGGGCCTGGTGCAGCAGATCGGCAGCGACGCCGGCGTGCCGGTGCTCGACGGGGCCGGCTCGGCCGACCACCCCACCGCGCCGCTCGCCGCGCGACTCGGCGACAGCATCTCGCCCGACGACGCACGCCGCTTCGTGCTGCAGGCGCTGCTGTTGCGGGTGCTGGGCTGAGGGTGGGTTGACGAATTGCAAAGAGCCCCAGCGATGGACTGGATCAAATGGGGGGTGATCGCGCTGGCGGTGCTGCTGGTCGCGCTGCTTGTCGCGCTGATCGCGCTGAACGCAATCGGTGCCGCACGCTGGGCCGCAGCCACAGCCGCGCTGCGGGCCCGCCTGGAGGCAACGCGCGAACCGGCGGTGGTGTCGCGCTACGACGCGCGCGAACTGGCCGGCCTGCCGGCGCCGGTGCAGCGCTTCTTTCGCGCAGCGTTGACCGACGGCCAACCCGTCGTGGCGGCGGCCAGCGTCACGCACAGCGGCAGCTTCAACATGGGCCAGACCAACGACCAGTGGAAGCCGTTCACTTCGACCCAGCGCGTGGTCACGCGGCGCCCCGGCTTTGCATGGGACGCCCGCGTGATGATGCTGCCCGGCGTGCCGGTGCAGGTGCACGACGCGTATGTGGCGGGCGAGGGGCTGCTGCAGCCTTCGGTGTTCGGCCTGTTCTCGCTGGCCCGGGTGGCGGGCGGCGGCGAGATCGCGCGTGGTGAACTGATGCGCTTCTTCGCCGAGGCGGCCTGGTACCCGACCGCGCTGCTGCCCAGCCAGGGCGTGCGCTGGGAAGCAGTCGACGAGCAGCACGCACGCGCGACGCTGGTCGACGGCGACATCCGCCTGACGATGACCTTCGGCTTCGGTGCCGACGGCCTGATCGAGACCGTGCTGGCCGATGCACGCGGCCGCATGGAAGGCGACCGGGTGGTGATGGCGCCGTGGCAGGGCCGCTTCTGGAACTACGAGCGGCGCAGCGGCATGCAGGTGCCGCTGGAAGGCGAAGTGGCGTGGCTGCTGCCCGCAGGCCGCAAGACGTACTGGCGCGGCAGGATCACTGCGCTGGCGTACGAGTTCGCGCCGTAGCCGCGCGCCGGCACGCACCCACGACAGCACGACATGGCCTCGCTGGCGTTGCTGTTCGCCGTGGTCTTCGTGCTCAACGTGCTGCCGGCCTTCGCGCCGCCGACGTGGATGGTGTTGTCCTTCGTCGGCCTGCGGTATGCCGATGCGAACGTGTGGCTGATTGCCGGGATCGCGGCGTCGGCCGCCACCGCCGGGCGCATGCTGCTGGCGCGCTGCGCGCACCGGATTGCCGACAGCCGCTGGGTCGGTGCGGGCCTGCGCGACAACCTGTCGGTGGTGGCCGAGACCATTGGCAGGCGCCGCGCTGCCAGCGCGCTGAGCTTCCTGCTGTTCGCCTTCAGCCCGCTGCCGTCGAACGCGCTGTTCCTGGCCTACGGGCTGACGCGCGCACCGCTGTGGCTGCTGGCGCTGCCGTTCTTCGTCGGCCGCTTCGTCAGCTATGCCGCCGCCTTCGCGGGCGGCGTGGCCGCAGGCCGCTGGTTCGAGCCCGAAAGCCTGGGCGCCGGCAGTTGGCTTTACTTCGTGATCACGCAACTCGCGGTACTGGGCACGGTGTGGGCTTTCACGCGCATCGACTGGCGCCGCACACGGCGCGAGCGGCGCCTGCGGTGGCTGAAATCAAAACCCGCACCAGGCGGCGAAGCGCTGCCAGAGGCCGTGCGTGAGCACCCAGCCCGACGCGAGCAGCAGGCTGGCCCCGGCGACACGGAAGCCGAGCGTCGCGACCTCGGCCGCTGAGTTTGCCGCTGAGTTTGCCGCTGACATTGCCGCTGAATTTGACGATGCTGCACCGCGCAGCGCCTGCCAGCGCGACCACACCCAGGGCGCCGCCGCCAGCGCCGGCATCGAGCCGATCGCGAAGGCCGCCATCACCAGCGCCCCGCCCTGCGGACTGTTGGCCAGCGCCGACAGCAACAGCGCTGCCTGCAAGGCGCCGCAGGGCCAGGCGACCCAGGCCGCACCCGCCAGCGAGGCACGCCAGGTGCGACGGCGGGTGCGCACAAAGGACACCGGCGCCCCGCCATTCGCCACTGCCGGCACCGCGCCGCCGCGCTTCATGAAGTCGGGCTGGCGGCCGGTCAGCAGCCACCACGCGCCGAGCGCTAAAAACGCCAGGTGCAGCAGCATCCACAGTGGGCGCAGTGCCGGTGCGGACTGGCTCCACGCGGCCAGCAGCGAGACACTGCCCGCCGCCACCGCGCCGCCGGCCATGTAGCCGAGCAGGCGACCGATGTGAAAGCCGCTGGCGCTGCGCCGGCAGCCGCTGGTCAACGCCGCGCACGGCGCGCCGCACATGGCCACGCAGTGCGGCGAGGCGGCCACACCCATCGCCAGGCCGGCGAGGATGAGCGCGGTCTGCATCAGCGACCCGCAGTGTGGTGCGGCGGTTGGGCGTCGGGCTGGTTGACGTCGTCGGCCTCGCGCGACAGCAGCGCGCTCAACGCGCCGGCCGTGACCATGGCGCCCCAGAAGATCAGAAAGGTGACCGAGTAGACCGCCTGCGTGGGCCACTCGAGCGCCGGCCCGCCGAACCAGTGCAGCTCGGCCGGGTCGACCACGGCGAACACCAGCGCTTCGAGCACGCCGGCCATCAGGAAGGCCGGCCAGAGGATGGTCATCGCCAGTCGTTTCACGGGCAGCTCCGGTGGGGCGGCGCGCGCGGCCTCAAGGCCGTGGCGTGGCCGCATGGTTGCGGGCGCGCTGGGCCGGCTCCAGCGCATTCGGGCGCGGTGTGCCGTCGGCCGCTGCGGCGGCAGGCACGGTGACGGGCGCATCGACCACCACCGGGTCGATGTAGCGCCAGGCCAGCACCGCACTCAGCACGCTGCCGACCACGGCCGCCGCCGGCAGGCCCAGCGCCAGCCAGACGATGCCGAAGCGCCACCACGGCGCGGGCAGCGGAGCGGGCATCGAAGCTTTCAGGACATCGGTGGTGGACATGCGGTTCTCCTGCGCTTTCCAACGCGTCAACGCGGCACCACGAAGGTGGATTTCTCGGTCACCGGCGACGCATCGGCGCCGTCGGCATCGCGGCGAATCTCGAAGCGCATGGCGTGCGCACCGGGGCCGATGGCACGCGCCGCCTCGGGCGGAATCTGCACACTGACCGGCAGCCAGCGCGCTTCCGTCGGGCCCACGTCGACCTGCGCGCCCGAGGCCAGCGTGGCGCCGTTCAGGCCCGTCACCACCACATGGAAGCGCTGCGCCGATTCGCTGGCGTTCATCACCTGCAGCCGGTAGACGTTCTCGATGCGGCCGTCCTGCACCTGGCGCGCCAGCGCACCTCGGTCGCGGATCACGTCGACCCGGAACGGGCTGCGCAGCGCCAGGCTGGCGCCCAGCGCGGCGGTGATGGCGATCAACACCGCCGTGTAGATCAACACGCGGGGGCGGAACACGCGCTGCAGCATCTCGGCGCGGTTCCAGTGGTTTGCCAGGCCGTTCTGCGTGGCGAAACGGATCAGCCCGCGCGGGTACTGCATCTTGTCCATCACGTCGTCGCACACGTCGATGCAGGCCGAGCAGCTGATGCATTCGTACTGCAGGCCTTCGCGAATGTCGATGCCGGTCGGGCAGACCTGAACGCACAGCGTGCAGGCTATGCAGTCGCCCTTGTCTTGGGCGGCCAGTTCGGCATGCGGCAGCGAACGTGGTCGCGAGCCGCGCGGCTCGCCGCGTTCGGTGTCGTAGCTGACGATCATCGTGTCCTTGTCGAACATCGCGCTTTGAAAGCGCGCGTACGGGCACATGTACTTGCAGACCTGCTCGCGCATGTAGCCGGCGTTGCCGTAGGTGGCGAAGCCGTAGAACAGCACCCAGAACCATTCCCACGGACCCAGCCCGGGCTGCCCTGCCGCGCCGAGGTTGAACGACGCCAGCGTCTCGGCCGCCAGCGTGTGAATGGGCGTGAAGTAGCCGACGAATGTGAAGCCGGTCCACAGACCGATGGCGATCCAGACCGCCTGCTTGCCGCCCTTGCGCCACCACTTGTCGAAGTTCCACGGCCCGGCGTCGAGCTTGATGCGCGCCATGCGGTCGCCCTCGAAACGGCGCTCGACCCACATGTAGATTTCGGTGTACACGGTCTGCGGGCAGGCGAAGCCGCACCACAGCCGGCCGGCCACGGCGGTGAACAAAAACAGGCCGTAGGCCGAGACGACCAGCAGGCCGGTCAGGTAGATGAAGTCCTGCGGGTAGAGCACCAGGTTGAAGATGTAGAAGCGCCGCGAACCCAGGTCGAACAGCACCGCCTGGCGGGCATTCCACTCCAGCCATGGCAGGCCGTAGTACAGCAGTTGCGTGCCCCACACCAGGGTCCAGCGCCAGGCCGCGAACCAGCCGCTGACCGAGCGCGGATGGATTTTTTTCTGCGACTCGTACATCGACACCATCTGCACCGCCGCGTCGTCGGCGGGCACAGCCGTGATGGGGATGACGGGGCGCTTTTTTATGGTTGCGCTCATGCGAAGCGGTGGCGTGCGTCGGGTGGGGCCGCCGCGCAGGCAAGACCCTTCATCGCAAAGACGCAAAGGGCGCAAAGGGCGCAAAGGAAAAACAAAGGCCAAGCATCAACTTCGCTCATGGTCGACATACCAGGACATCCTGCAACTTTCTTCTTCGCGACCTTTGCGTCCTTCGCGTCCTTCGCGATCAAGAAAAAGCGCGGCATGCCACCGACTCACTTCACCGCAGCCGCCGCAGCAACGGTCGACTGCGACAGGTTCCACACGTAGGCCCCCAGCACGTGAATCTGCGCGGCGGTCAGGCGCTGCGCCTGTGCCGGCATCACATTGGTCTTGCCGTTGTTGACCATTGCGACGATCGCTTCCTCGCCCCAGCCGTGCAGCCAGGTGCGGTCGGTCAGGTTGGGTGCGCCGAGGGCGGGGTTGCCTTTGCCGTCGGCCCCGTGGCAGGCGGAGCAGACAGCGAACTTGGGCCGCCCGGCGGCGGCAGCGATGGCGTTGTGCGGACTGCCGGACAGGCTGAGCACGTAGTTCGCCACGTTGCTCACGTCGACCGGCGAGCCCACCGCCGCCGCCATCGGCGGCATCAGGCCGTTGCGACCGAGGCTGATGGTCTCGACGATCTTTTCCGGACTGCCGCCATACAACCAGTCGCCGTCGGTCAGGTTCGGGAAGCCCTTGCTGCCTTTGGCATCGGAGCCATGGCAGGTGGCGCAGTTGTTGATGAACAGCCGCTCGCCGATGGCCATGGCCTGCGGGCGGCGCGCCAACTCCGGTGCCGGCATGGCGGCGAACTTGGCGTACAGCGGCGCCATCTCGGCGGCGGCCTTGTCCTGCTCGGCCTGGTGGGCGCCCGCACTGCTCCACTGCAGTGTTCCGGCGGCGCTGCCCAGGCCGGGGTACAGCACCAGGTAGACCGCGCCGAACACAATGGTGATGACGAACAGCCACATCCACCAGCGCGGCAGCGGGTTGTTCAGTTCGGTCAGGTCTTCGTCCCACACATGGCCGGTGGAGTTGTCGGCCGACACCACCTTGGTCTTGCTGGCGATGATCAGCAGCGCCAGGCAGCCCGCCAGGCCGAGGATGGTGACGGCGGCGATGTAGTACGACCAGCCGCTGGAAAAGAAGTCACTCATGTCGCGCATCCTTGGGCTGGGCGTCCTTGGGCGGTGAAGCCGGGGGCTCGTCGATGAACGGCAGCATCTGCGCCTCGTCGAACCGCGCCTTGTTGCGGCGCGACCAGACCCACACCACGATGCCGATGAAGGCCGCAAAGGACAGCAGGGTCACGATGATTCGCAGGTCGTTCACGTCCATGTCGCGGCTGCCTATTTGAGTGCGGTGCCGAGCACCTGCAGGTACGCGACCAGCGCGTCGATCTCGGTCTTGCCGGCCACCTCGCCGGCGGCGTTGACGATCTGCAGGTCGGTGTACGGCACGCCGACGCGGCGCAGCGCGCGCATCTTCGGCGCCAGGTCGGCCGGGTCCAGCATGCCGGTGGCCAGCCACGGGTAGGCGGGCATGTTCGACTCGGGCACCAGGTCGCGCGGGTTGTTCAGGTGAATGCGCTGCCACTCGTCGCTGTACTTGCCGCCCACGCGGTGCAGGTCGGGCCCGGTGCGCTTGCTGCCCCACTGGAACGGGTGGTCGTAGACGAACTCGCCGGCGGTCGAGTAGTGGCCGTAGCGCAGCGTCTCGGCGGCCAGCGGACGGATCATCTGCGAGTGGCAGTTGTAGCAACCCTCGCGAATGTAGATGTCGCGCCCGGCGAGCTGCAGCGGCGTGTACGGCTTCAGCCCCGGCACCGGCTCGGTGGTCGACTTCTGAAAATACAGCGGCACGATCTCGACCAGGCCGCCCACCGCCACCGTGAGCAGGATCAGCACGATCATCAGGAAGTTGTTGGTCTCGATGTTCGCGTGCGAGAAGCGCGCGGGCTTGTCATTCGCCATGAAGCTCTCCGAAGTTCAAGCGCTCTTTGTTCATGCGTGCACCATCGTCAGCGGAACGGGCACCGGCAGGTAGCGCCCGTGGGTGGCGGTCTTGAACACGTTCCAGACCATGATCAACATGCCGCCCAGGTAGAGCACCCCGCCGCACAGGCGCACCAGGTAGAACGGGTAGGTGGCCTTGACGCTTTCGACGAAGCTGTAGACCAGGGTGCCGTCGGGGTTGGTGGCGCGCCACATCAGGCCCTGCATCACACCGGCGATCCACATTGCCGCGATGTACAGCACGATGCCCACGGTGGCGACCCAGAAGTGCAGCTCGATGGCGCGCACGCTGAACATCTTCTTCTGCCCGAACATGCGCGGGATCAGGTAGTACAGCGAGCCGATCGAGATCAACCCGACCCAGCCCAGCGCACCCGAGTGCACATGCGCCACGTTCCAGTCGGTGTAGTGCGACAGCGAGTTGACCGTCTTGATCGACATCATCGGCCCCTCGAAGGTGGCCATGCCGTAGAACGACAGGCTGACGATCAGGAACTTCAGGATCGGGTCGTCGCGCAGTTTGTGCCACGCGCCGCTCAGGGTCATGATGCCGTTGATCATGCCGCCCCAGCTCGGCGCCAGCAGCACCAGCGAGAACACCATGCCCACGCTTTGCGCCCAGTCGGGCAACGCGGTGTAGTGCAGGTGGTGCGGCCCGGCCCACATGTAGGTGAAGATCAGCGCCCAGAAGTGGACGATCGACAGGCGGTAGCTGTAGACCGGCCGCTCGGCCTGCTTGGGAATGAAGTAATACATCATTCCCAGGAAGCCGGCGGTCAGGAAGAAGCCCACCGCGTTGTGGCCGTACCACCACTGCACCATCGCGTCCTGCACGCCGGCGTAGACCGAATAGCTCTTGGTGAAGCTGACCGGAATCACCGCGCCGTTGACGATGTGCAGCAGCGCCACCGTGATGATGAACGAGCCGTAGAACCAGTTCGCCACGTAGATGTGGCGCACCTTGCGGATGCCGATGGTGCCGAAGAAGACGACGGCGTAGATGACCCACACCACGGCCAGCAAAATCGCGATCGGCCATTCGAGTTCGGCGTATTCCTTGCCGCGCGTGAAGCCCAGCGGCAGCGAAATGGCGGCCGCCACGATCACCAGTTGGTAGCCCCAGAAATGGACCATCGCCAGCGTGTTGGAGAACAGCCGCGTCTGGCAGGTGCGCTGCACGACGTAGTAGCTGGTGGCCATCAACGCGCAGCCGCCGAACGCGAAGATCACCGCATTGGTGTGCAGCGGCCGCAGCCGGCCGTAGCTGAGCCAGGGGATGCCGAAGTTCAGTTCGGGCCAGGTCAACTGGGCCGCGATGAACACGCCGACCAGCATGCCCACCACACCCCAGACGATGGCGGCGATGGAAAAGTTGCGCACCACCGCGTCGTCGAAGACGGCCACGTTTGCGGATGCACTTGCGGTTGCTGCCGAACTGTTCTGCATTCCGCGTACTCCTTGAGGTTCTTATGGGCGTGACGCCGATTCTTCGCTGCCGCGACCATGCGCTGCTTGATCGAGATCAAGCGGCGCGCCGTCTTCTTCCAGAACCCGCGAACCTTCGCGCTCGAGGTCGTCGAACTGGCCGCCGCCGAGCGCCCAGGCGAACACGCCGAGGATGGCCAGCACCAGCAGCACCGACATCGGGATCAGCAGGTAGAGGATGTCCATCGCTTCGTTGGCAAGCCCGCTAGCGCGACAGCCGCAGCGAGTTCAGCAGCACGAACAGCGAGCTGCTGGCCATGCCCAGACCGGCCGCCCATGGCGGCAGCCAGCCGACCAGGGCCAGCGGCACGCAGGCGGCGTTGTAAACGGCGGCCCATGCGAAGTTCTGCCGCACCACGCGCAGCGCCTTGACGGCCAGCGCGCGGGCGCGCACCACGTCGCCGAGCCGCATCGACACCAGCACGCCGTCGGCCTGGCTGCGCGCGACCCACGCGCCCTCGCCCATCGCCAGCGACACGTCGGCCTGCGCCAGCACCGGCGCGTCGTTGATGCCGTCGCCCAGCATGCCGACGCGTTCGCCGCATTGCTGCGCGGCACGCACGGCGGCCAGCTTGGCGTCGGGCGTCATTGCGAACGCCGAGCAGTCGATGCCCAGTTGCAACGCGACCCGGCGCGCGCGGCCGGCGTCGTCGCCCGACAGCAGCACCACCCGCACGCCGTCAGCCTGCAAGGCGCGCACCGCCGCCTGTGCATCGTCGCGCAGGCGTTCATCGAAGTGGAAGCACGCGACGGCGTGGCCGTTCAACGACAGGCAGGTCTGCGCGCCGCAGTCGCTGTCGTTTTTGTCGCTGCTGTCGCTGCCGTGCTGCGGTGCGCCCGTCCACGCCGCCGACCCCAGGCGCCAGCGTCGCCCCTGCTCGTCGACACCCTCCAGCCCCTGGCCAGCTTGTTCGCGCAGACCACGCCAGGCGATGGCGGCGGGCGTGACTGCGGCATTCAACGCCATCGACAGCGGGTGCGTGGAGCAGGCCGCCAGCGACGCGGCCACGCGTTGAAGCTCATCGGTGTCGATGAGCACGCAGCCGTCGTCCAGCCGCTGCACGTTCACGCACTGCAGCCGCGCTTCGGTGAGCGTGCCGGTCTTGTCGACGAACAGGGTCTGCATGCGCGCCAGGCCTTGCACTGCGTCGAGCCGGCGCAGCAGCACGCCGCGGCGGCCCATTGCCCCGGCTGCTGCGAGCAGCGCACTCGGCGCGGCCAGCGACAGCGCGCACGGGCAGGTGACGATCAGCACCGCCACCACCACCCACACGGCGCGCGACGGGTCGATGACGCTCCACGCCGCGCCCGCCGCAGCAGCCAGCAACAGCACGCTCCACAGGAACGGCGCGGCCCAGCGGTCGGCGCTGGCCAGCACGCCGGGGCGCGTGCTGCGGGCGGCACGCATCAGCGCCACGATGGCCTCGAAGCGGGTGTCGGCCCCGATGCGGTCGACCCGCATCAGCACCGGCGCGAACAGGTTCACGCTGCCGGCCACCAGCGCGTCGCCACAGGCCTTGGCGACGGCGCGCGACTCGCCGGTCAGCAGCGACTCGTCGGCCTGGGTGGCGCCGTCGATCAACACGCCGTCGGCCGCGAACGCCTCGCCGACCGGAATGCGCAACTGGTCGCCCACACGCAGCCGCTTCGCGCTGACACGCTCCAGCGTGCCGTCGGGCTGCAGGCGCAGCACCGATTGCGGCAGCCGCAATGCGCTGGCTTCGAGCGCGCGCTCGGCCTGGTGGCGGGCGCGCATTTCCAGGTAACGACCGCCGAGCAGGAAGCTGACGAACATCGCCAGCGAGTCGAAGTACACCTCGCTGCCGAACAGACCGCCGGGGTCGAACGCGGCACCGCTGCTGGCCACGAAAGCCACGCCGATGCCCAGCGCCACCGGCACGTCCATGCCGATGCGCCGCTGGCGCAGCGCGCGCCAGGCGCCACCAAAAAACGGTGCGGCCGAGAACCACAGCACCGGCAGGCTGAGCAACCAGCCGCCCCAGTCGAGCAGGCGCTTCAGGTCGGGCGCCAGTTCGCCCGGCGCGCTGACGTAAGAAGGCGTGGCCAGCATCATGATTTGCATCGCACAGAAGCTCGCCACAAAAAGCCGCCACAGCGCGAGCCGGGCTTCGTGCTGGCGCTGCACGCGGGCGGCGGCGGCGCTGTCGGGTACGGCGCTGTAGCCGGCCGACTCGATGGCGCGCGCCAGTTCCGACGCGCGGGTCAGCCCGGCATCCCAGCGCACGGTGGCGCATTGCGCCGCCGCGCTGACGTTGACCGACAGCACCCCGCGAACCCGCTGCAGCGCCTGCTCGACGATGCCCGAGCAGGCCGCGCAGTGCATGCCGCCGATGCGCAGCGACGACTCGGCAATCCGCGTGCCGGCACTGGCGGTGGAGGCACTGGCGGTGGCAGGCGGCTCCCAGCGGGTGAAGGCGTCGACTTCGAGCGGATCGTCGAGCACGCTCCAGCGCAACGCGTCGGCGGGTTCGGCAGCCGACGGTGACAGCGTGGACATCGTGCGCGCGGCGGGCTCAGCGGATCAACAGCACCGGCGTCTTGCAACGCGCCAGCACGCCGCTGACCACCGAGCCCAGCACCACGTTGGCCAGCGCCGAGTGGCCGTGCGTGCCCATCACGATCAGGTCGACCTTTTCTGCCGTGGCCAGGGCGGCGATCAACTCGGCAGCGCGACCGTGGCCGTGCGATACCCGGCTGTTCCAGTGCTGCTGCGCAATGAAGGCGCGCACCGGCGCCAGCACCTGCTCGGCCTGTTCGGTGTAGTGGTTCTCGACCATCTGGGCATCGAGCATTCGCGAAGCGCTGGGCGGGATCGCACCGACGACCGTGAACACCAGGTACTCGTGGCCAGCGCCCAGCAATTCGTCGTGCGCAGCGATGTAGGCCAGCATGCGCTTGGTGTGGTCGCTGCCGTCAACCGGAAGGAGGATCTTCATGGAGCGGCTCCGCTTCAAAGGGAATGCTCCGATGCTGGCGCGACGCGCGCGCTGCGGGTTTGATCGGCATCAACTCCGACTGCGACGGGCCGAAAGCAAGGACTACGTGGCGGCGGCCGCGCGATCGATGATCGCGCCGCAATCCACCCCCACCGGCAGCGCGCCGTACTGGTGATGGCCGAGGCTGTCGAGGCGGGAACGGCAGAACGCATCGGCGACGAACGCAGGCGCGTGCTGCACCAGCAGCGCGGCCTGCAGGCCCACTGCGATGCGGTCCACCAGCCCGCGCGCCCGGTATTCCAACTCCGCCGGGTTGGCCAGGTCGAGCTGCAGCGACTGCACATGACGATCGAGCGAAGCATGGCCAGTTCGCGCGCGCGCCAGTTCGTCGAACAGGGCCGACACCACCCGCGGCGACTTCTGCATTGCGCGCAGCACGTCGAGGCACTGCACGTTGCCGCTGCCCTCCCAGATCGCGTTGACAGGCGACTCGCGGAACAGGCGCGGCATCGGCGAATCTTCCATCACGCCGCTACCGCCGATGCATTCCATCGCTTCGGCCGCGTGCTGGGGCGTGCGCTTGCAGATCCAGTACTTGCCCACGGCCGTGACCAGGCGCACCAGCGCATCCTCGTGGGCATCGGTGCGCGAGTCCATCGCCCGCGCCATGCGCATCGTGAGCACCATCGCGGCTTCGGCCTCCAGCGCAAGATCGGCCAGCACATTGCGCATCAGCGGCTGCTCGACGAGCAGGGCGCCAAACGCCTTGCGGTGGCGGCAGTGGTGGATGGCCTGCACCAGCGCCGCGCGCATGCCTGCAGCGGAGCCGATCATGCAGTCGAAGCGCGTCATGGCCACCATCTCGATGATGGTGGGCACGCCCCGGCCCTCGTCGCCCACGCGCCAGGCCAGCGCAGCGCGCAACTCGGTCTCGCTGGATGCGTTCGACGCATTGCCCATCTTGCGTTTCAGGCGCTGCAGTTCCAGCGGGTTCTTCGACCCGTCGGGGCGCCAGCGCGGCAGCAAAAAGCAGGTCAGGCCGGCAGGCGTCTGCGCAAGGGTCAAGAAGGCGTCGCACATGGGTGCCGAAACAAAGTACTTGTGCCCGACCAGTTCATACGCCTGACCCGGCCCCTCGACCCCCAACGGAAGCGCGCGCGTGGTGTTCGCGCGCACGTCGGAGCCGCCCTGTTTCTCGGTCATCGCCATGCCGAAGGTGACGCCTGACTTGTCCGCTGCCGGGCGGTTGGACGGGTCGTACACGCGCTGCAGCAGCCGCGGCTCCCACAGCGCGGCCAGTTCCGGCTGCACGCGCAGGCTGGGCACGGCCGCAAACGTCATGGTGATCGGGCAGCCATGCCCGGCTTCGACCTGCGTGTGCAGGTAGAACTTTGCGGCGCGTGCCACATGCGCACCCGGCCCGGGCGCCTGCCAGGGTGAACAGTGGATGCCTTCGGCGACAGCACTGGCCATCAGCGCGTGGTAAGCCGGGTGGAAGCGCACCAGGTCGACGCGATGGCCGAACCGGTCGTGCGTGTCGAGCTCGGGCGGAAACCGGTTGGCCAGCACGCCGAGCTCCAGGTAGTCGGCCGCGCCGATGCGCGCGCCGAACGCATGCAGGTCGCCTTCGGCCGCCCCAGCGCCCTCGCGTCGCACGGCTTCGCACAGTGCTGCGTCGGTTTCGAACAGGTTGTAGTCAACCCGTTCGACAGACACATTGAACACGTCGTGCGTTGCCGCCACGCAAGGCTCCTCAGCCGGGCAGATCGGCCGCTGACAGGCCGAGCCCCGGGTCGTCTGCAGGTGCGCTGCCGCGCCGGGGGTCCTGCTTCGCGAGCGCGGTTGCAACCGCGCGTTTGAGCTTGCCGACCGCCCCGTGGATGGCCTGATGAGCGTTGCCGGCGTGGTCCTTCACCACCACCGGCTCGCGCCCCGCCAGCCTGGCTTCTAGCGTGCAATGAATCTCGTCCGGACCGGTCTTGGCGTGGCTGTTGGCGTCGGCAAGGTGAGCCTCGACCCGCGTCACATGCTCGCCGAAGCGTGACAGCGCGCCTTTCACCACGCTCTCCAGGTGTTCGGCCATTTCGTGGCGCCCGTCGACGTGCGGATCGGTGTTCAACAAGACTTGCATGTCGTGTTTCCTGTGATGCGCGTGAACCAGTCAAGCCAGTTCGACGCGCGGGTTGGAGAGGGCTGGCGGTCTGCACCACGCCTCACAGCGGGACGCCGACGCCCATGATGAGGGTCAGCGGGCTTGTTGTCACCATCGCGGGGCACATCTCGGGGCGCGAGCTGCCGTCGTCTGTGTCCTGCGCCCGCGAGCGCCGTGTCGCGGGTTCAGCCACACGGCACACGCCGCAACCGTCCGAAGACCTTGCCCGGTGCGCGCGCAATTGATCTGCGGCAAGACGCGCGGCACCGCAGGCTGCGACGCTACAGGCGTTGCCGGAGGCACCCATGAGACACGTCACCACCACCGTCATCCGCGAGGAGCACGCCGACCTCGCGGCCATGCTGCGCTCGATCCTGCTGCTGTTGGCGCAGCACCGCCGACGCGGCACGCTGCCCGACTTCGGCGCGCTGCGAGCCATGCTTTTCTATGTCGACGAGTTCCCCGAAAAACACCACCACCGCAAGGAGTCGGAATACCTGTTCCCCAGACTGCGCGCGCGCACTCCGCTGTCGCACGACATTCTCGACCGTCTTGACGCCGACCACGCCAACGGCGAGCGAAGCATCCGCGAGCTGGAACACGCGCTGCTCGCGTTCGAGATGATCGGCGAGCCACGCCGCCAGGCCTTCGAGCAGGCCGCCGAAAACTACGTGAACTTCTACCTGGCCCACATGGCGATGGAGGAGGAGCAGATCCTGCCGCTGGCCGAACAGGTGCTGACCAGCGACGACTGGGCCGAGCTCGACTCGGCATTGACCGACAACCGCTATCCGCTGGTCGGTCAGGAGGCTGAGGCCGACTACCGCGCCCTGTTCACCCGCATCGCCAACATGGTGCCGGCGCCGATTGGGCTCGGGGCTGCGGGCTGATGGCGCCGCGGATCCCGATCCACCGAGGACAGCTGCGATGAACCCGCTCAAATCCGTTCTGCTGCACCTGGACCCGTCGCCGCGCAGCGAGGTGCGGCTGCTGCTCGCGCGCGAACTGGCGGCACGGCATGCGGCGCAGCTCACCGCGCTGTACGCCACCGCGCCCAGCCTGCTGGACCTGCCGTTCGCAATGTCGCACGATGCGTCGGGCGCACAGCCGGCACCGGAGCATCTGTACGACAGCCGCCGCGCCGATGCGCGGCGCGTGTTCGAACGCAACGGCACTGCGCTGCCCGAGATCGCGTGGCGCGAATTGCAGGGCGAACCGGTGGCCGCAGGTGTGGCCCGGCTGGCGTTGCTGGCCGACCTGCTGGTGCTGGGCCAGCACGATCCTAACGACGCGCACGCGATCGGCGTGCCGGCGGATTTCGTGGCCTCGGTGCTGATCGCCAGCGGCCGGCCGGCAGTGATCGTTCCCTTCGCCGGTGCCTTCACCACGCTGGGCCGCGAGGTGCTGGTGGCGTGGAAGCCGACCCGTGAGTCGGCGCAGGCGGTGTGGGGCGCCCTGCCCTCGCTGCAAGGCGCGCAGCGCATCCACGTGACCGCTGAAGCCAGCCCCGGCGAAGGCCGTGCCGACATCGCCGAGCTGGAACACTGGCTGCGTCTGAACGAGGTGCAGGCCCGCGTCGTGCCCCACGCCGCCCTGCCGGTAGACGAGCCCGGCGAGGCGCTGCCGTCGCTGGCCGCCGACACCGGCGCCGACCTGCTGGTGATGGGCTGCTACGGCCACAGCCGCGCGCCCGAACTGGTGCTGGGCGGCGCCTCGCGCACGGTGCTGAATTCGATGACGCTGCCGGTGCTGATGGCGCACTGAAGCGTCCCCGCAACTGCATCCTGTCGCGGCAGGCTGTCCAGCGCCGCCAGCAGCCGATGGTCAGCAAGCCGGTTGGCGCGCGCCTGGATTCGCAACATGCTGCTCAGGTCCACCGGCGCCAGCACAGCGCCGCGCGAACACAAGCGAGGCCGCGCTGGCCTCTGCGGCATACTGATTCATGCCTCGGCAGACGGTCGCTGCGGCTGCGAAAACCGGAGGTCATCGAATGGACAAGCGTCAATTTCTGATAGCGGGCGCACTCGGTTCGGCCTTGCCGTTGCAAGCCCGGGCAGCGCCTGCGGGCGCTCGCACGGGCCCCGGTCTGCTGACCGTCAGCGGCGCGATTTCGCGCAGCAACCGCGGCCCGTTGGATGCGGCGCTGGACCAGCTGATGGTCAAGCACGGCACCCAGTTCAGCAAGGCATGGGAGTTCGATGCCGCCATGCTGGCCCGGCTGCCGAGCGTGACCATCCAGCCCACGCTCGAGTACGACGCCAAGCCCCACAAGTTGAGCGGCCCGTTGCTCGGCACGGTGCTCGCTGCCGCCGGCGTCAACGCAGGCGCGGCGGCGACGCTGGCGTTGCGCGCACTCGACGGCTACACCGTGGCCGTCAGCCTGGCCGACGCGCAACGCTATCGGATGATCGTTGCCACCACGCTAGACGGTGTGCCGATGAGCGTTGGCGGCCTCGGCCCGCTGTGGGCCGTCTACGACGCCGACCGCCTGGCCGACTTCAAGGACAAGCCGCTGCAAGAGCGCTATGCGCTGTGCCCGTGGGGTTTGTACTTCATCGAGGTGAAGTTCAAGTAGCCCCGCACGGTCGGCTCTCACCAGTCACCATAGCGAGGCCGTCGTTGGAAGACGACGGCAACGCGAGTGGGTCTATAGCTGTATATTTGTCCAGTTATCTACCCGGCACCCATCTTGGACATTCAACGGAAACTCGCCATCCTGGCCGACGCCGCCAAGTACGACGCGTCGTGTGCTTCCAGCGGCACGGTGAAGCGCGATTCAATCGGCGGGCGCGGCATCGGCTCGACTGAAGGTGCGGGCATTTGCCACAGCTACGCACCGGACGGGCGCTGCATCTCGTTGCTGAAAATTCTGCTGACCAACCACTGCGTCTACGACTGCCTGTACTGCATCAACCGGGTCACGAGCAACGTGCCGCGTGCACGGTTCCGCGTCGCCGAGGTGGTGCAGCACA
Source organism: Burkholderiales bacterium (assembly GCA_031386065.1). Lineage (GTDB taxonomy): Bacteria > Pseudomonadota > Gammaproteobacteria > Burkholderiales > Burkholderiaceae_C > JANYJJ01. The sequence continues at coordinate 11,509 of JANNBZ010000304.1, read as the reverse complement.
CGCACGATTTCTACCGCCGCAACTGCATCGAGGGTCTGTTCCTCAGCTCGGGCATCATCCGCAGTGCCGACTACACGATGGAGCGAGTGGTCGAGGTGGCGCGTGTGCTGCGCGAAGAGCATGACTTTCGCGGCTACATCCACCTGAAGACCATCCCTGAAGCGAGCCCAGAACTGCTGGCGCGCGCCGGGCTTTATGCCGACCGCTTGAGCATCAACATCGAGCTGCCGACGGCCGAAGGACTGCACGCGTTGGCACCCGAGAAAGACGGCGCGGCGATCCGCCGCTCGATGGCGCGGCTGCGCATTCATATCGACGATGCGAAGCAGGCCGGCGCGCCGAAAGCCGTCAGCTCGCAAGCGCAAGTCCCGCCGCGTCGCGCCAAACCGCCACGCTTTGCACCGGCCGGGCAGAGCACGCAGATGATCGTCGGCGCCGACGCAAGCGACGACCGCAGCATCCTCACCACCAGCGCCACGCTTTACAGCTCGTACCGGCTGAAGCGCGTCTACTACTCGGCGTTCAGCCCGATACCCGACTCGCCACGCGCGTTGCCGTCGGCGGCTCCGCCGCTGGTGCGCGAGCACCGGCTCTACCAGGCCGACTGGCTGATGCGCTTCTACGGCTTCGCGCACGACGAGATCGTCGGCGCGCAAGACGGCATGCTCGCGCTCGACATCGACCCCAAACTCGCTTGGGCGCTCGCGCACCGCGAGCGCTTTCCTGTCGACCTGAACCGCGCCCCGAAGGAGATGCTGCTGCGCGTGCCCGGCCTGGGCGTGACCTCGGTCAAGCGGCTGCTGCAGGCACGGCGCACGCGCGCAATCCGCGCCGACGACCTGGCGCGGCTGAATGTGCCGTTGAAGAACGTGCTGCCCTTCATCACCGTGCCCGGGGCAGCGACGGGCCACCGGCTGGACGCCGCCGATCTCGCCGCGCGGCTGCGGCCCCAGCCCCGGCAAGGCTCGCTGTTCGATGCGGCAACGGCTCCGGCCGCCGATGGCTGACGGCGATGCGCACACCGTCTGGCTGGGCAGTGAAACCGATGTCGCCGGCTTTCGCGCGGCGGCGCGCCGCCTGATCGCGCACGGCATCGAACCGCAGCTTGTGAGCTGGCAAATATCGGGCGCGGCCGAGGGCGATCTGTTCGCGTCGGCACCGACGCCGAGCGCCACCACCCATGACGAGCTGCCGCGCGAGCACGCGCCATTGCGTTTGCCCGCTGCGATCGTCGCACTGTGCGAACGCGCGGCGCTGCACCGCGACCCACAGCGGCACGCATTGCTGTATGGCTGGCTGTGGCGGCTCGCGCGTGAACCCGGCCTGCGCAACGACCCACTCGACGCCGACCGCATGCAGATCGAGTTGCTGGCCCGCGCAGTGCGGCGTGACATGCACAAGATGACGGCGTTCGTGCGCTTCCGGCCGCTGCAGGTGCTGTGCGAGGATGAAGCTGCGGTCTCGCACATGGCCTGGTTCGAGCCGCAGCACCACATCGTCGAGGCGACCGCACCTTTCTTCGCGCGCCGCTTCGCGCAGATGCCGTGGGCGATCCTCACGCCCGAGTGCAGCGCCCGTTGGGACGGCCGCGAACTCGCCTTCGGCCCTGGCGCCAGGCGCGAAGACGCACCGCCTGCCGATGCCGACGAGCGGCTCTGGCTGACCTACTACCAAAGCATCTTCAACCCCGCGCGGCTGAAGCTGGCAATGATGCAAAAGGAGATGCCACGCCGCTACTGGAAGAATCTTCCGGAGGCTGCGCTGATCACATCGCTCACCACGCAGTCGGCCGAGCGCAGCGGGCGAATGATCGAGCAAGGTGACAGCACCCCGCTGCGGCGGCGCCCTGCGGCATCGCTGGCATTGCGACTCGATCATCGCGAGCAGGGTCGTTCGCCGCAGGGCATCGGTGCACCCACGACGCTGGCGGCGCTGCGGGAAGCAACGCAGCGCTGTCGCGATTGCCCGATCGGCCACTCGGCCACTCAATCGGTGGGCGGTGAAGGCGCCCCGCGCGCGCAACTGATGCTGGTGGGCGAGCAGCCCGGCGACCAGGAAGATCTGCACGGCCGGCCCTTCGTCGGGCCGGCGGGCCAGTTGCTCGACCGCGCGCTCGCGCGACTCGGCTGGCCGCGCGAGGCGCTCTACCTCACCAACGCGGTCAAACACTTCAAGTTCGAGATGCGCGGCAAGCGCCGCATCCACAAGACTGCAGCACAGCACGAGGCTGCGGCCTGCCTGCAGTGGCTGGAGCAGGAGATCGCACTCGTTGCGCCCAAAGCGGTGATCGCACTCGGCGCGACTGCGGCGCGTGCGCTGTTGGGGCGCACGATCAGCATCACGACGATGCGCGGCAAATGGATGACACGCGCGGACGGGCTGCGCGTGCTGATCGCCGGCCATCCTTCGGCATTGCTGCGCATCGACCCTGGCGATTTCGACGCTGCGTTTGCAGCGTGGACCAACGACTTGCGCCAGGCGGCGCCCTTTGGCGAAACTGGCGGAGATGCGGCACCGTGAAGCCGATGCGATGTCATGACCGATGATTCCGTTCGAAGAATCATCCATGGGACTGGCGCGTTGAGGGCGTTGCTTGTCGCTCGGAGTGACGGCATTGATCGCGTTCAGGCAAGCCTGAAGCGCAACGGCACATTGATTGCGAGGCAAGGCTGCGTCGTCGGCTTTCACCCCGATTGACAACGCGCGTCGAGTTCACGCGGTGCCTGCATCTCGTGGCATGGACGACTCAGTGGTAGTCGTCTTCGAGTTGATGACGCACGGCGGTGATGACCACATCGGCGGCGCCCTCGATCTCGAAAAGCGCGACATACCCCGAGCGGCCGAAGGGGATGACCAACTCGCGCAAGAACGGACTCTGCCCGGCCTTGCGACATGTGAACGGCGACGCCTTCAGCGTGGCCAATCCGGCGCCAATGCCCACCAACGCCTGCTCGGCCAATGTCAGATCGCCACCGTCTCGTGCAAGCTCGCGCTCGAGCACGAAGTCGAACAGCCGGTCCAGGTCTGCCTTGGCCTCGCGAGTGAGGCGAACCCTAAAGCTCACTTCTTGATTTTCGCGATACGGCTGCGCGCGGCGTCGAGCTTGCGCTGCAACTGCTGGATCACGACATCGGCGTCGACATACTCCCCGGTGCGGCGGGCTTCGTCGCGCGAACGCAGGCCACGCGCAATGAACTCAGCCTGGACACGTCGACGCTGGACGTTCGCGCGCACCGAAGCCTCGACGAACTCGGAGAGCGTCTCGCCGTCGCCCAGCAGCGACTCGACTTCGGAGCGCAACTCGGGTTCAACGCGAACGGACGGGATGGTGGCAGTCTTCATGCATTCAGTGTATCGCAATTGCGCTGCAAATCGCCGGACCACCGCTGAGAACGACATACCATGCGGCAGTCACGTTCTGCGCCGTCTGTGCAGCAGGGCCGTTCACGAGTCGAAACCGGCGGCAGGGTTGCGACCCTGGGTGCCGTGCGTCAACTCACGCAAGATCCGGTGAAGCCCGCCCACAATCTTCCCTTCGTCCATTCGTCTACCTTGCATGGACGCCCTAGCCGGACCACCCCCGCCAGCCCACTTCAGCATGCCCGTCAACGCCTCGCGCTTCACCGAAATCGTTGCGCGTGAGCGTTCGCGGCTGGGCCACTTCATCCGCGGCAGAGTGCGCGATGCGGCTGAGGCCGAAGACATCTTGCAAGACGTGTTGCTCGAGTTCTACGCGGCCACCGATGCCATTGAGCAAGCCGGCGCGTGGCTGTTTCGAGTGGCCAAGAACCGCATCATCGACCGCGCGCGCAAGAAGAAAGAAGAACCGCTGCCCGCCGCTGACGATGAAGACGGCCGCAGCTGGCTCGAAGAGAACCTGCCCGACCCCGCCGCAGGCCCTGATGCCGCCTATGCCCGCTCGGTGCTGCTCGGCTCCATACAGGCCGCGCTACAAACGCTGCCGCCAGAGCAGCGCGACGTGTTTGTGGCGCACGAGATCGAAGGCATTTCGTTCGCCAACCTGTCCGCGCAATGGTGCGTACCGCAGAACACCTTGCTCGCGCGCAAGCGCTACGCCGTGCTCGCCCTGCGTTTGCGGCTGCAGGCCGAATACGGCGACCTCATTGTTTAGCGCACGCGCCCCGTTGCCTTTCTGGAGAAAACCATGCGCATCTTCCCGCTCGCCCTCATCGCCATTGGCGTGTTCGGGGTGCTCAAGCACTACGGCCTCATCGACCCCGCGTTTGTGCACCTGTTCTGGCCCTTGCTTCTCATCGGCATCGGAGTGGCCATGCTTGCGCGCGGCCCGCGCTGGCGCGCGGACATGCGTGAACGCATGCGGGACCGCTGGGAGCGCCGCATGCACCGCCGCTTCGGCCCCGGCTGGGCCAACCTGAGCGAAGAAGAGCGCGAACGTTTTCGCGCAGGCAGGCGGCTGGGGAAATTTCGGGGTGGGGGTGGTGGGGCTTCGTCCGCACCAACACCTGCAAATGATGGCTCATCTCCGCCAGCGCCCAGTGAGCAACGCTGACGCTTGCCCGCGTCAATCCCTTGACACCCAACTCTCAACTCGACCCGCAACACATCAGAGAATCTTCCCCATCGCACTTATCGTGATCGGCTCGCTCGGCGTTTGCAGCCAGTGAGCCAGCTCGCTCTCTGGTTGTGTCTGTCCACGGGCTGCCGCATCGGCGAGTTGCTGCTCACCGAATGGAAGCATGTCGAACTCGACAGCGCCACTTGGTTCATCCCGAAGGAAAACGTCAAGGGAATTAGAGGCAAGAAGCAGGACCACTCCATCTGTCTTTCCAACTTCGCGGCGATGCAGTTCAGAGCCTTGAAAGCTGAAACGGGCAACGGGCGCTGGTGTTTCCCATCGCGGGATGGGCAGTCTCACATCGATTTGAAAACGGTCAGCAAACAGGTCGGGGACCGGCAGCAGATGTTCAAACAGCGCAAGCCGCTGGCCAACCGGCGCAACGATGACAGCCTGGTGCTCAGCAGCGGCACGGCCGGGGAGTGGACGCCCCACGATCTGCGCCGGACTGCCGCCACCATGATGCAGGCTCTTGGTGTCTCGCCGGACGTGATCGACCGCTGCCAGAACCACGTGATGGCAGGCAGTCGTGTGCGCCGCCACTGCATGAAGCACGAATACGCGACAGAGATGCGCGAGGCTTGGATGCGCCTCGGAAGCGCACTGGAGGCGATCCTGGACGCAACAACGGGCTCCAAACCCCGCCACCTCCAGGTCACGAGAGAGCCTCAAGCCGCCTGACTGCCGCTCGAGGCAGCGCGTTCGGTGGCCGATAGCCAACCCGCCGCGCACAGTCATCAACGGCTGTCAGAAACTTTTGCTATATTTCTACCAGTCAGGAATCAATACCGTGCAGACCCTCGCCACTCAAGTTTTGGAGCATGCCGCCAAGTTGCCGGAGGGCACGCCGCTGCTTGCCAAGGAACTGCTTCACCTCGGGAAACGCGCTGCCGTGGATCAAGTGCTGTCCCGGCTTGCGCTGCGCGGCAGCGTGTTGCGCGCAGGCCGTGGCGTCTATGTCCTGCCGGTCGAGAGTCGCTTTGGCACGCGCACACCGTCGGCGGCCAAGATGGTGGAGGCGCTGGCGAGTCAGCGCGGCGAAACCATCGTGTCGCACGGCGCCGTTGCGGCTAACGCCCTGGGGCTGACAACGCAGGTGCCGATGCGGGCGGTCTATCTCACGTCCGGCAGCAGCCGCCGGATGAAGTTGGGTGCGCAGGCGATCGAGCTACGGCATGCGCCGTTCTGGCAGCTGATGCTGCCCGGCCAGGCAGCCGGCGACGTCGTTCGGGCTCTGGCCTGGTTAGGACCGAAAAAGGCCGGTGAGGCCATCGGCAGACTGCGCAGCAAGCTCCCGGCGTCGGCCTTGGAAGAGGTGGCATCCGTGCGAGCGCGCCTGCCCACGTGGCTGGCGCAGGAGGTCAGTGCCCTGGTACCCCGTGGCTGACTTCTTCGCCCTTTCGGCAGCGGACCGCCTCACCGCGCTGGAGCTTGCCGCCGGGTCTTCCGGTCGCCCGCCCCACCTGCTTGAAAAAGACATCTGGGTGGTCTGGGCGCTGCAACAACTCTTCACCGGCCACTATGCTGATCACTTGGTTTTCAAGGGTGGCACGTCGCTGTCGAAAGCCTATGGCGTCATCCGCCGCTTCTCAGAAGATGTGGACTTGACTTACGACATTCGGGCCGTCGCAGGCGATCTGGTCGGCGATGCGCATGTGCCGTTGCCCGCGAGCAAGAGCCAGGAAAAGAAGTGGAGCAAGGAGATACGCGCGCGACTGTCGGAGTGGGTCGGCAGTGAAATCGTGCCTCAGCTCAGGCAAACGCTTGAGCTGCACAACCTGCCAGCCACCGTGCGCGCCGATGGCGAAATTGCGTACGTTGAGTACACGCCACTGGTGACCGCTTCAGGCTACGTCTCACCCGCTGTCATGCTGGAGTTCGGCGCCCGCTCCACCGGCGAGCCCAGCGAACGGCGCTCCTTGCACTGCGATGCGGCCGACCACGTCGCAGCGGCAGAATTCCCTGCCGCTGCGCCTCACGTGATGCGCCCGGAACGCACGTTCTGGGAGAAAGCCACTGCGATCCATGTGTTCTGCGCGCAAGGCGAGTTTCGGGGAGGTGAGCGTTTTGCACGGCACTGGCATGACGTGACCCGACTTGACGCGACCGGTTACGTCGATGCCGCCATCGCGGACGAAGCCCTCGCAATGGCGGTTGCCGATCACAAGCGCGTGTTTTTCACCGAGAAAGACATGCAAGGCGCTGTCATCGACTACCACTCGGCGGTGTCCGGCGGACTTCGGCTTGTGCCGCAGCGAGAAGCGCTCGTCAGGCTGGCCGCAGACTACGAACGTATGGTTGAAGACGGGCTGCTCTTCGATGACGCCGAGCCGTTCGACGCCTTGCTGGAGCGATGCGAAATCGTTCAGTAAAAGGCAAACGCTTCCGCTGCCGTCTTCAATGCTTACGTCGACGCTGGTGGCAACTTCATCGACACCGCCGACGTGTACTCGAATGGCCCCAGCGAAGAATTGATCGGTGTGTTCATCGCCGAGCGCCAACTCCGCCACCAGATCGTATTGGCCGCCAAGTTCAGCTTTCACGGCGGTGAGGCGGGCAACGTCAACGCCGCTGGTAACGGCCGCAAAAACATGCACCGCGCGCTAGAAGGCTCGCTGAAGCGGCTGCGCACCGATCACGTCGACCTGTACTGGATGCATGCCTGGGACCTGGTCACGCCGGTCGAAGAAGTGCTGCAATCGCTGGGTGACTTGGTGCGCGCCGGCAAGATCCGCTACTTCGGGTTCTCGGATACACCGGCGTGGTACATCGCCAAGGCCGCCACCTTGGCGGCGGCGCATGGCTTGCCACGCCCCATCGCGCTGCAACCCGAGTACTCGCTCGTCGAGCGCAGCATCGAACGCGAGCATGTGCCGATGGCACGCGAGTGTGGCTTGGGCATCACGCCCTGGGGGCCGCTGGCGGCCGGCTTCTTGAGCGGCAAGTATCGGCGCGAGGGTGACGGTATCGCAGGCGACGGCCGATTCGCTGCGCAGGCACCTTTCAGAACCTTCACTGACCCACACTGGCGCACGCTCGATGCGCTGCGCGTGGTCGCTTCACAACTCGGCCGTCCGCCTTCGCAGGTGGCGCTGGCCTGGGCTTCGGCACAGCCCGGCATCACGGCGCTGCTGCTGGGTGCGAAGACCGCCCTTCAGTTGCACGACAACCTGGAGTCGATGAACATCCATCTTGAGGCAGAGCAATTGCACATGTTGGACGAATGCAGTGCTCTGGCGCCGGCGCACCCCTACCTGATGCAAAGCCCGGCGGTCAATCGCAGCTTGTTTGGTGGCGCAACCGTGCAGGGCTGGAGGTAGCGCCAGGCACGTGCGCTTGCTCGTGATTTGGCTTGCTGCCGACCGAAAGCAGCGCGGCTATCGCCAGCCTGTCGGCCGGCGAGGTCGGCGTGAAGACGATCATGGTCAGCCCGCCGGCGCCGTCGACAGAGAAGGCCGAATACTCCAGCGTGAGCGCGCCAGCGACAGGGTGCTGCAGCCGCTTCAGCCCGACTCCGTTGCTTCGCATCTCGTTGTCGGCCCAGAGCCTTCTGAAGTCAGCGCTGTTCGCCTGAAGTTCGGCCGCGAGCGCGGCAGCTTCAGAGCCGTCGCCCGCACGTGCGGCGTCAACGCGAAACACTGCCAACGCGAAACGCGCATCGGCCTCCCAATCGGGCAGCGAGGCACGCACCGCGCTTGTGCCGAACAGGCGTCTGAGCACGTTGCGCTCATGGACCGGCATGGCGGCGTAGTCGGCCAGCACCGCGGCCGCAGCCGCGTTCCAGGCCACGATGTCCCACGTTGGCGTCTTCACAATCGCGGGGCTGGTCGACAGCGCGTCCAACACACGCTGCAACATCGGCGTGACGGCAGCTGATGGCGTGGGTTTGAGCGGCGGCGGTCGCTGTTGGGCCAGAAGGAACAGGACTTCGCGGCCGGCGGCATCCAGCTCCAGCGCGCGGGCGAGTCGCTCCAGCACCTCGTCCGAGGGCGGGCCACCGCGGCCCTGCTCCAGCCAGGTGTACCAGGTGACGCTCACGTTCGCGCGCGTGGCGACCTCTTCCCGTCTGAGGCCCGGCGTTCGGCGCCGGCTCAATGCGCCCGCAGCAGGCGGCAAGCGCTCCCGGCGGTCGCGCAGAAAGCCTCCAAGGTTGAGGGACGATCCCGGCAGGGTGTTAGTAGGCATACCTGTATGCGCTCTCGGCTTTTACGGCCCCGAATTACAAACGATTATCCGCACTCATTGCCACAAGGAGATCAGCATGAGAGTGTTTGTGACAGGAGCCACAGGGTTCATTGGTACAGCAGTTGTACGCGAGTTGTTGACTTCGGGACACCAGGTGCTCGCACTGGCGCGCAGCGACGCTGCCGCCGACGCCGTGGCGCGATTGGGCGTCGAGGTGCACAAGGGCGAGTTGTCGGACATTGACAGCCTGGCTGCAGGTGCCCGTGCCTGCGACGGCGTTATCCACACCGCCTTCATCCACGACTTCGCACAATACGAGGCCAATGCCGCGACGGATCAGCGAGCGCTGGACGCGATGGCGCGTGCGCACCGAGGCTCGGGCAAGCCCTTGGTCGCGACGTCCGGCACCACTGTGCTCGCGCCAGGCCGCATCGGCACCGAGCTGGATGCGCCGGCGCCTGCCGGCATCGGCCGTGTCCGTGCGGCGTCCGAAGTTGTGCTGGCTGCGGCCGAGCACGGCGTACGGGTCTGCGTTGTGCGCCTGCCACCCTCTGTCCACGGCCAGGGTGACCACGGCTTCGTGCCCGCGTTGATCGACATCGCTCGCCGGTCCGGTGTTGCCGCCTTCGTCAACGACGGCGCCAACTGCTGGCCGGCAGTGCACCGGCTCGACGCAGCGCGGCTGTTCCGACTGGCGCTCGAGAATGCAACACCGGGCAGCCGCCTGCACGGCGTGGCCGAAGAGGGCATCCCGATGCGAGCGATTGCCGAGGCGATCGGCCGAGGACTCGGTGTTCCTGTGCGCGGCATGGCCGAGGACGAAGCATCGGCGCATTTCGGCTGGCTAGCGCCGTTTGTGGCCATCGACAATGCAAGCTCGAGCGCCATCACCCGCAACTCGCTGGGATGGCAGCCGCAGGAACAGGACCTCTTGACGGACCTTCGAGGCAGCGGTTACGCGCTGGAGGGGACCATCGATGCCAAGGCATCAGTTGCACATTGATGCGCGCAGACACGAACTGCGGCCGGTCCCGACTGCAACGACTGGGTCGGCCCACGGTGCAGCGCGTCGGCGAGCGGCCGACTCACCAGAGACTACGGCTTTCTCCGACGGGGAGGCTTGGCTTTGGCTGGGGGCAGCTTTCCGGCATCTCGCGCCTTGTTTCGGCGCACGGGCAGAGCTTCCCGAAGCGCAGTAGCGGTCGAGGGCCGACTACGGTCCACGGCATCGAAAAGCTGCGCCTCGGTGGACGAGCAAATCATCAGAACGCGGCATCGTCCCTTGCCAATAGCCACATAGGCGCGGGTGGAGGTCATCCCTACGCCGCCCCTGGTCGAGCCAACTGATTTGATCTAGGAAGATTGATTCACCGATGAGCTCGCACCGTAGCGCAACCCGTCGACGAGCAGAGCAACCATCCGCCGCGCATAGTCGGTTTGATCGTCTTTGGCCGACATGCACAGGTTCCCCACCGCACGCAACAAGTCGTAGGGTTCGATGTCGTTGCGCACCTCGCCCGCCGCAGCCGCTGCGTCGAGCAATGCGCGAAGCGCGGGCGTGAGCCGCGTATCGAAGTAGGCGGGCAAAGTGATGAAGGCAGGGTCTCCGGAGTGAAGGGCTGTTGCAAGCCCGCGCTTGGTCGCAATGAAGTCAGCGTAGCGCTGCATCCAAAGCGCCAACGCTTCGCGCGGCCCGTGCTCGACTGCCAAAGCCGGAGCTGCGTCTGCGCAGGCGTCCACTTGTTGACGGAAGACGGCGACGATGAGGTCTGAGCGCTGCGGAAAGCAGCGATACAGGGTGGCGATGCCGACGCCGGCCCTCTCTGCGATCTCCCGCACCGGAGCGTCAACCCCAGAGGTGGCGAACACCGCCAAGGCCGCCTCGAGCAATGCGTCCTCACTGCGTTGCGCGTCCGCGCGCACGCGCCGGGGCGTTGGGACCTCGCGCCCTGCGGTACGCCCCTGATTGGCCGCTTCCTCACTCACCTTCTATCTCCAATCAAATTTTTACTTGATAAACGGATCAATGTTCCGTATTATGCGGAACGTCGCTCCATTTTATGTCCCACAGCTTGCTTGTGACGGGTCACAGGCTCAACTTTTCAAGGGAAACCACCATGCAGAACAAACCTGTCGCCCTGGTGACTGGCGCCAACAAGGGAATCGGTCTTGAAATCGCGAAGGGACTCACATCGCGCGGCTTCACCGTGCTCGTCGGCTCGCGCAAGCTCGAGAACGGGGAGGTCGCCACCAAGAGCATCGGAGCCGATGCCCACGCCATCCAGCTCGACGTCACGGATCAAGCCTCTATCGCTGCAGCGGCAGAGCGCATCCGCATTGAGTTCGGCCGCCTGGACGTGTTGGTGAACAACGCGGGCATCTCGCATGCTGCCAGGCCGGGCATGGCATTCCAAGACAGCATGGAGACAAATTCGCTGGCCGCAGCCTCGCTCGAGGATGTGCGCGCAGTCTGGGAGACGAACGTTTTTGGCGTCATCGCCGTCACGCAAGCGATGCTGCCGCTCTTGCGTGATGCGCCGGCGGGGCGCATCGTCAACATGGGGAGCACCGCCGGATCGCTGGCATGAGCCTGTCCTGAATTTTGTGTGCGAGGCATAGCATGATCATCAGGAGCATGTATGCCGATCAGCAAGACGAAGATGAAGAACGCGGCGATCGCGGCGAAGTCCGCGGCGCTGCCGAAGATCCCCAAGGAACTGCTTGACC
>JANNBZ010000296.1:0-4220 GCA_031386065.1 Burkholderiales bacterium | reverse complement strand
CGCCGGGTTCGGTCAAGGCGGTTTCGCACAGCAGCAGCCCGCGTAAATCGCTCTTGCCGTTGCACACGCTGCCCAAATCCTTCACCGAGGTTTTGTTGTCGTAGGTGTAAAAACCGCCCACCATGCGCTTGCGGCTGGTGGTGACGATGCGTGCGCTGGCCTTGACTTCCAGCGGCACATTGGCCAGGGTCTTGCCGCTCAAATCAAGTGCCAGGGCCTGAAACTTGATCTTCCGGCTCGTCGATACCCAGCCTTCAGTCTTGATGCCGGCCACCACGGCGGCTGGCCACAATGTGTGGGTGCTGCGGATGGTTTGAACTTCGCCGTTCGGGTCCGCGTAGGTGGCCTCCAGCAGCAGCTCTTGCGGTTGGCGCGAGGCGGGCAGTTTGTCCAGGTTCAGCTTGCCCGTGCCAGATTTGTCCAAATTCAGGGGAAGCTTATCAGCGATGACTTTCGTGTCGAGGCTGGCGCTGGCTTCCTCCTCGCTGTCGGCGGAGGTATTGCGATTGCCGCGCGGCGGCTGGAAGCTGAACTCTTCAAAGTCGCTGAAGCTCAAAAACTTCCGGCGCGCGAGCGCCGAAATGCGCGCCGGCAGGCTCATGGCAGGGCCACCGGCCACGTAGTTGATCTGCACATCGACGGGCACGGCTTTGGCGTTGACCAAGGGCGTCTTGTCAGACGCCGTCACGCTGCCTTGAAACACAGGCAAGCGGAATTCTTCCACGCGAAACTGGCCTGTGGATAAAACGGAGTCTTGATTAGCACCCCGCAACTCGACCTGGTAAACACCCAATTTCGCCGCCGGAGGGATTGCAAATGTGTTCTCAGCGCTTTGGCCGCCCGTCGCCGTTTTGCGCCATGCCAAATCTTGCGTGTACTGCTGGCCACTGCCCACGTGTGTGACGGACAGCGTGGTAGGTTGCGTGGCGTTCAAGCCAAATCAGCACCTTCTGGGCCGTGCTGAGCCTGCCCGAGTCCAACCCCGGCCAGCCGACGCCCGACACCGCCTGGGGCCTGTCGGACCAAATCGAGGGTGCGCATGTGCTGGTGGTCGAAGACAACGCCGTCAACATGATGATCGTGGTGGCCATGCTCGAACAGTGGGGCGTGCAGGTGGTGCAGGCCGTGGATGGCCGCGCGGCGCTGGCCGCCGTGGAGCGCTCGGTGCGCGAAGGCCGCCCGTTTGCGCTGGTGCTGATGGACGTTCAGATGCCCGAGATGAGCGGCCACGACGCCACCCGCCGGCTGCGCCAGCGCTTCGATGCGCAGACGTTGCCCATCGTCGCGCTGACCGCTGCGGCGCTGACCTCCGAGCGCGACGAGGCGCTGGCCAGCGGCATGAACGATTTCATGACCAAGCCCATCGACGCCAAGCTGCTGCGCAGCACGCTGCAGCGGTTCGCGGGTCGCCCGGCCTGAGGTGGCCGCTCGGGCAGGTTGCCCGTGGTGCGATCCTTGCATCCGCGCTTGTGCCCGATACTGTGCGGGCCCACGCCAAAAGGAGTTTCTTTCATGCCCCGTTCGTTCAAGTCGATCGCCACTGCCTGCACCGGTGTTTGCCTCGGTCTCGCCGCATTCACCCCCGCATGGGCCCAGTCGAGCGCCAACATATATGGCCTGCTGGACATGTCGGCCGGGCAGTTCCAGGCTGCCGGTGCGCAAAAAGTCTGGAAGGCCGACAGCGGCGGCATGAGCACCAGCTACCTCGGCTTCAAGGGATCGGAAGACCTGGGCGGCGGCCTGCGGGCGCGCTTCGCGATCGAGCATTTCATACGCCTAGACCAGGGCGCGGCCGGTCGCTTCAACGGCGACGCCTTCTGGGCCCGCAGTGCCTACGTCGGCCTGCAAGGCGCCTTCGGCGCCACGGTGATCGGACGCAACACGACGCCGCTGTTCGTGTCGACGTTGATCTTCAACGCGCTGGGCGATTCGTTCGGCTTCTCGCCGGCGATCCGCCAGCTGTTCACGCCGGCGCTGCTGCCCTTCTTCGGCGACACCGCCTGGAACAACTCGCTCGCCTACGCCAGCCCGACCTACAACGGCTGGAGCGTCAACCTGCTGGGCAACGTGGGCGAGGGCGCGCCGGGCGCGAATGGCCGCAACATCGGCGCCAACCTGCTGTACTTCAACGGCCCACTGTCGGCCACCGTCGCCGCCCAGCAAGTCAAGAACGGCGCCTTCGGCACGCCAGCCGGCTGGGCGAACCAGGAGACGATGCAATTCGGTGCCTCGTACGACCTGAAGCTGGCCAAGCTGTTCGGCCAGTACACCCACGTCAAGACCAAGGCCACGGCGAACAGCAAGACCACCATCTACGGCTTCGGCGCGTCGGTGCCGGTCACGGAACTCAGCCGCGTGATTGCGCAGTTCAACCGCGCCGAGGCCAACGACACCGCAAAACGCACCGAGACCACGCTGTCGCTGGCGTACTCGTACCTGCTGTCGAAGAACACCGAGCTGTACGCGGTGGCAATGACCGACCGCGTCACCGGCCTGACCACCGGCACCACGCTGGCCACCGGCATGCGGCTGCGCTTCTGAACCCGGTTTCGAATGACGGGTTTTCGATGATCCACGCCGGCCTGGCCCACCTGCCCGCAAGCGGTCGGGCCGAGCTGCTGTTCCTGCTGTTCCACGGCTTCGGCGCCACCGCTGCGGCGATGGCGCCGCTGGCCGCGCGGCTGGCCGCCGAGTACCCGCAGGCCGCCGTGCTGGGCCTGGACGCACCCGACGCGGCGGCCGGTGCCGCAGGTGGTGACGCACAGGGCGCTGCGGGCTGCCAGTGGTTTGCGGCGCAGGGCGTGACCGAGGCCAACCGAGCCGAGCGCGTGGCCGCCGCGCTGCCCGATTTCATCGCCAGCGTGCGTCGCCTCAGCACGCACTTCGAGTTGCCCTGGGAGCGCACTGCGCTGGCCGGTTTTTCACAGGGCGCCATCATGGCGCTGGAGGCGGTGCAGGCCGAGCCGCAACTGGCCGGCCGCGTGCTCGCGTTCAGCGGCCGCCACGCCACGGCGCCGATGCATGCGCCGCGCGACACCACGGTGCACCTGTTGCACGGCCTGGACGACCGCGTGATCCCGTGCGGTCCGGTCATCGATTCGGCGCAGCGCCTGGTGGCGCTGGGCGGCGACGTGACCGCCGACGTGCTGCCCGGCATTGCGCACGAACTGCACCCGGCGCTGATCGACAAGGCCATCGAGCAGCTGCGCACCTTCTTGCCGAAGAAGGTGTGGCGCGAGGCGCTGGCCGAGGCGCCGGTGATTCCGCGCGTGGCCTCCAGCGACGAGCTGGGACCGGTCTGATCAGTCCAGGCTGACCTCGGTGCGCACTGCGCCGGCGCGGTCGGCGCGGGCACTCAGCGCCAGGCGCGTGCCCTGGGGCGCACGCACCACCCACTCGGCCACCGCGCGGTCGGCGGTCACGTCGCGGTTCGGCAAGAAGGCCTGCAGCGAGGCCTTCGGCGCATGCCCTTCCAGGTGCGGGCCTTCCATGCGTTCCTTGCCGCTGACCAGCGTCACCGTCGGGCTGTTGCCATTGTGGTCCTGGGGCAGGTGAATCTCGAACATCACGCCGCGCACCGTCTTGCGCGCCAGCGCCCGCTTCGTGACCGCCGCGCTCAGGTAGCCGGTGTTGGCCACGGCCATGCGGATGCGCCAGGTGTCGGGGCCGAGGGCGCGCACCTCGGTGCGCAGCAGCTCCAGTTTCGGCAGGCTCAACGCGATCTGGTTCATCCAGGCCGGGAAGCGCGCCGCCTCGCGCTCGCGCAGGTGCGGCGGCGGGTTGCGCCAGTAGTTCATCTTGTCCCAGCCGCCGATTTCCACCGCGCCGAGCTGCGGGTGGTGGAAGGGCTTCCAGTCCACATGCGCCTGGCCGCCGCATTGTTCGTCGCTCCACTTCAGCAGCTTCAGGTCGTCTTCCACCGGGTGCTCACGGTACCAGTCGATCCACTTGTATTCGGTGATGCCGGCTTCCTTGTTGGGCGACCAGATTTCCACCACCCAGAACAGCGCGCCCAGGTGTTCGTAGACCCAGTCCTGGGTGCCGGTGATAACTTCCTTCGGGTGGTACTTGAAGTCGTGCCAGATGCTGATGGCCGGGTAGCCGGTGGCCTGCGCGCCAAGGGCGCTGAAGCGCTTGATCGACCACAGGTCTTCCGGGATCATGTCGTCGTCGCTCTGCGTGCCCATCGGCCGCAGGATCACGCCGCTGTGCGTGTGGTA
>JANNBZ010000164.1:0-19368 GCA_031386065.1 Burkholderiales bacterium | reverse complement strand
ACGGCTACCTGGCCACGGCGCGGGAGGAAGCGCAGATGCGCAGCGAGCGGCAACCGGGGGTCCAGCATGAGCGTCGGCCCGAGGGCGATCCTCGCCACAAGCGCGGGCCGCGCTGAGCCGCTCAACGGGACCGGGGTCTCGATTGGTCGGCCGCAGCCGGGTTGATCTCCCTACACAAGGCGCAGCGCCGGTGCCACGTGGGCAATGGATTCGAAGTCTCGATCCTGGGCCAGCAGCGGCAGGCCGCTGGCGATGGCGACCGCTGCCACCACGCAATCGTTCGGGCTGCGCACGGTAAGGCCCTGCCAACGACAGCGGGCGTAGAGCATCGCCGCATCGACCGCCACATCGCGCGGGTTCATTTCGTCCAGCCCGGGCAGGCGGCCGAGCTGGGCTTCGAGGCGGGTGAACTGGGCCGGGTTGCGCGCGCCTTGCAGCAACTCTTGCAGCACCACCGAAGGCATCCAGACGGTTTGCTCGGCGCGAAAGGCCTTGCGCAGACGCAGGTCGCAACGCGAACCCGTGGCCCGCAAAAACTCGACCCAGGCCGAAGTGTCTGCGATCACTTGCGACGCGCGACTTCCGCCTTCGGGTTGACTGCGGTTCGGCGCTTGACGGCGTAACCCGCTGGCGGCTGCGACGCGATGAGCCGTGCGGGCGACTCTGCGAACAAGGTCGCCGGGTCGTAGTCGTCGGACAGCACACCGGAGCCGCCCAGCGCCAGCAGGCCTTTCCAGTCGGGCTCACGAACATAGGCACGCAGGGCCGTGTCGATGGCGGCCTTCTTGGTCATGACACCGGCCTTGGTCATGGCCTTGTCGACCAGTTCGTCGTCGAGCACGATGTTGGTTCGCGTTTGCATGAAACAGCTCCTGAAGTCGGCATACACCTTGGATGTGTATAACTGAATTGTGCCGCAGTCGGGTTGACATGGCAACCCGGCGCCTCAGGGCGTGAGAGCGCCGATGCCACGCAATGGCCGGACCGCTGGCGCGTGGACAATGGCTTGGCGATTTGAATCGTTCGCCCCCGTTTTGGCGGAGCGAGTCAACCACGAATGGAGTGCTCATGAACCACGTTTTCGAACCCGAGCCGCAAGTCACGGTGCCCATCGCCGGCAGCGAAGCGGTGTTTCCGGTGCGCCGCATCTACTGCGTTGGCCGCAACTACGCAGCGCATGCACGCGAGATGGGTTTCGACCCGGACCGCGAGCCGCCGTTTTTCTTTTGCAAGCCCGACAACGCCATCGTCGTCGCTCCGACCGGGCAGACGGTGAGCATCGCCTACCCGTCGCAGAGCAGCGACTTCCAGCACGAGATCGAGCTGGTGGTGGCGATCGGCAAGGGCGGGCGCGACATCGCACTGGCGCAGGCCCACGCGCATGTGTTCGGCTACGCGGTGGGCCTGGACATGACGCGGCGCGACCTGCAGCTGCGCGCCCGCGACAAGGGCCGGCCGTGGGAGCTGGGCAAGGCGTTCGACGAGTCGGCACCGATCGCGCCCCTGCATCCGGTGTCCGCCGTCGGCCACCCGACGCAGGGCGCGGTGTGGGTGCAGGTCGACGGTGCAGACCGCCAGCGCAGCGACATCGCCAAGCTGATCTGGTCGGTGCCCGAAGTCATCGCCAACCTGTCGACGTTTTTCGAGCTGCGGCCCGGCGACCTGATCTACACCGGCACGCCGGAAGGCGTCGGCAAGGTCGAACGTGGGCAAACGATGACGGGTGGCATCGACGGCCTGGGCACGTTGAGCGTGAAGGTGAAATGACATGAGCGATTCGACCCGCCAGGCCTATTACCAGCGCATCGACCCGCAGCACATGGCGCCGTTGTGGACGCGCCTGAAGTCGCTGGTGCCCGAAGCACCCACGCCCGTCGGCGTGCCGCACCGCTGGCGCTATGCCGACGTGCGGCCGGCGGTGCTGGAATCGGCCGAACACATCAGCGCGAAAGAAGCCGAGCGCCGCGTGCTGATCCTCGAAAACCCCGGCCTCAAAGGCAGCTCGCAGATCACCAATTCGCTGTACGCCGGGCTGCAGCTCATCATGCCCGGCGAGGTGGCGCCCGCGCATCGCCACACGCAAAGCGCGCTGCGATTCATCGTTGAAGGCAGCGGTGCCTACACGGCGGTCGACGGCGAAAAAACCACCATGCAGCCGGGCGACTTCGTCATCACGCCGAGCTGGACGTTTCACCATCACGGCAACGAATCGAACGCCCCGATGGTCTGGCTCGACGGCCTGGACATTCCGCTGGTCGCGTTCTTCAACAGCACCTTCCGTGAAGACCACGCCGCCGACGAAGCGCCGCT
Organism: Burkholderiales bacterium; assembly: GCA_031386065.1. Taxonomy (GTDB): domain Bacteria; phylum Pseudomonadota; class Gammaproteobacteria; order Burkholderiales; family Burkholderiaceae_C; genus JANYJJ01. The sequence goes on along the minus strand of JANNBZ010000164.1, from coordinate 17,058 downwards.
GACACGGCCCGAGGGCGATTCGCTGGCGCGCTTCGGGCAGGGCCTGCTGCCGGTCGGTCACCGCAGCGCATCGCTCAACTCTCCCGTCTTCAACTACCCATACGCGCGCACCCGCGACGCGCTGCATGCACTCACGCGCGCCGGCGCGCCCGATGCGCACCTGGGGCACCTGATGCGCTACGTGAATCCGCTCGATGGCGGCTGGGCGATGCCGACGATGGCCACCATGATCCGGCTGCTGCCGACGGGCTTCGCGACCCTGCCCTACCGGTCGAGCGACGCGATGATCTTCATCGCGGTCGAAGGACGCGGCGCCGTTCGCGTGGGCGAGCAGCACTTCGACCTGTCGCCACACGATGTCGTCGTGGTGCCCGGCTGGATGAGCCACACGCTGCACGCCGACGACGACCTGGTGCTGTTCTCGTATTCCGACCGGGCCGCGCAAGAGAAGCTGGGCTTCTTCCGCGAACAGCGGCTGTCGGCCTGATCCCTCGCCCCGACAAACAAAACGGAGACAACGTTCATGAACCGCCCCACTCTGCTCAGCTCTTTGCTCGCGTCATTGCTAAGCAGCGCCGCGCTGCTTCACTTACCCGTTTTCGCCCAGGCCGACTACCCCAACAAGCCGGTCACCTTGCTGACCGCCTTCGCGCCCGGCAGCGGGCCCGACGCCACGCTGCGCCTGGTGGCCGAGAAGCTGGGCAAGGTCTGGAACCAGCGCGTACTGGTCGAGAACAAGCCCGGCGGTGGCGGCTTCATTGCGATGGACGTGGCCAGGCGTGCTGCCCCCGACGGCTACACCCTGCTGCAACTCGACAGCGACCACCTGGCCGCCGTGCCGCACCTGTACAAGCAGCGCGGGGCCGATGCGGTGAAGCAGTTCGAGCCGGTGGCGTCGATCTTCCGCACCACCTTCCTGGTGGCGGTGCCGACCGACTCGAAGTTCAAGAACATGGCCGACATAGTCGCCGCCGCGAAGGCCGCGCCGGGCAAGGTGAGCTACGGCTCGTGGGGTGTTGGCAGCCCGGGCCATCTGGGTGCCGCGCTGCTCGAAATGCAAACCGGCGTCGAGATGCAGCACATCCCCTATCGCGAGGTGAGCCAGCTGTTCATGTCGGTGGGCGCCGGTGACGTGGCCTGGAGCCTGGGCACGCTGCCGTCGAGTTCGGGGGCCTACAAGGCCGGCAAGCTGCGCTATATCGCGGTGGCCGCGAACAAGCGCCTGCCGCAGGTGCCCGAAGTACCGACCGCGCAGGAAGCCGGCGGGCCGAAGGATTTCGATGTCAACGCCTTCGTGGTGTTGGTGGCACCGAAGGGCCTGGCGCCAGCACTGCGCGCGAAGATCAACGCCGACGTGGCCAAGGTGCTGACCGACCCTGAGATCAAGGCCCGCTTCGACACCTTCGCCTTCGAGCCGATCAGCTGGTCGCCCGACGAAATCGTGCGCGCTGCCGAGGCCAAGTCCAAGGTCTACGAGCAACTCGTCAAGAAGGCCAGCATCAGCCTCGAATGACACCGCTGGAAACACCTCGCGCGCTGCGCAGCGCACGGTGTGCGCGTTGTCCGACAGTGATTTGGGCCCCTCACCGATAGGCTGGAATCGAACGCGCACCTACGCTTGTTGCATCGTTACTCCTGCAAGGAAACCGTCATGCAATTGCAAGGTTATTCACTGTCAGCGGCCGCCCTCGCGGTGGCCACCCTCATCAGCATTTCCGCCTGCGACCAACGCAAGGACGACCGGACGGTCGGCCAGAAGGTCGACTCGGCCATCGCCACGGCCGAGCAAAAGACCGACAAGGCTGCGGCCGAGATGAAGAAGGACACCGCCGCTGCGCGCGAGAGCACTGGCAAGGCGGTCGACGCGGTCGGCTCGAAGGTCAAAGACGCCGCCATCACCACCGGCATCAATGCCGAATTGGCACGCGACGCAACGCTGAGTGCGTTGAAGATCGATGTCGACACCAATGGCGGGAAGGTCGCGATGCACGGAACTGCTCCCGACGCTGCGGCGCGCGAGCGCGCCACACAGTTGGCGAAGAAGGTCGACGGCGTCGTCAGCGTCGACAACCAGTTGCAGATCGGCAAGTAAGCCGACGGCGATGCGGTCATGGGCACGTCCAAGCCAGGTGCAGTGAGCGAGTTCCAGCTTCGCTTCGCGTCGCTTTTTTCGCAGGGCCGGGCGCTGTCTTTTCCCTGCGATGCCACCGGCGGTGTTGACATGGAAGGCTTGTCAGCGCGGGCTAAAGACAACTACCTGTTCGCACGCGGCATGGTCGGGCGTGACTATTCGCCGCCGTGCATCTGTCGCGCGAGCGCAGCACATTGACCGAGCCGAATTCTCGGTTTCAAACCCGAGACGCCGTACATGTCGGTGAGGCGCACTTCAAAGGCGAAGATGCGGGCACGTCGTCACCCGCCAAACCCTGAGCCAGCCCCGCTCGAAAAACGACCCGCAGAGGCAGCAGCCGCTGCGGGTCGTCTTGCATTCGGCGCAACGCGCCGAATGCACTGGCACTACGCAGGCACCGCATCCACGTTGCTGCGGCTCCAATGCCGGTGCTGACCGACGGCCGCGATGAACGCTTCGGCGAAGTCACCGGGCAACTTGCCGGCACCGCAAAGCACCACGCCACCCAGCGGTTGCGTGACGCCGGCATCGGTGGGCATGGACACGCCCAGGCTGGCCAGCAGTGCCGCGCCCGAGCCGGCTGCCGCGATGGCCTTGCAGTGCTTGTAGGCCTCCAGCACGAAGTGCACCGCGTCGCCGTGGATGGTCAGCGGCGCGCCGCCGAGGGCCGGCAAGAACACGGCATCGAAAGCGATCGACGGTGTGTTGCCGAAGGTGCAGTCCACGGCCAAGCGCGCGCCACTGGCCGTGGCCACACTGCCCAGCGCCGCAGCAACCACCTTGCACTGCCCGCCGGCGTTCATCAACGCCTGCTTGACGGCATCGACACCCGCCCCGTCGACCCCGTCGGCCACCAAAATCGCCACGCAGCGGGTGGCGATGCTGCCGTCCACCGAGGCCGCCATGCTGAGGGCCGGTGAGGGCTGCACGTCGACCGCGAATGGCGCCTTGCGAAAGCCACGCCGTGCCGCGGCGGCGGCTGCGTTGGGCGGATCAATGCCCAGCGGTGCGGCCACGCGCTGCGCTAATTCAGCGTCCACATGCGCCAGGTTGTCGACCATGCGTTGCCGGATGGCCGGCGTCTCCAGCTTCGACAGTTCGAACTGGAACGCCGCCACGATGTGGTCTTGCTCCGGCACGCTCTGGCTGATCCAGAACATGCGCGCCTGCGAGTAATGGTCGTTGAAGGTGGCGCTGCGCTGGCGCAGTTTCGCTGACTCCATCGCCTGCGGAAAACTGACGAAGCCGTCGCTGCCGCTGACCTCGCCTTCGACGCGAAACTCCTCGCCGCTGGCCAGCGTGTTCGGCTCATACGCCACGCGGCCGGTGCCGATCAACTGGCGGTGCATGCCGTCGCGCTGGAAGTTGTGGAACGGGCAGACGCCCTTGTTGATCGGCAACTCGTGGAAGTTCGGTCCGCCCAGACGCGTCAACTGCGTGTCGGTGTACGAGAACAGCCGGCCCTGCAGCAGCGGGTCGTTCGAGAAGTCGATGCCGGGCACCACATGGCCGGGGTGGAAGGCTACCTGCTCGGTCTCGGCGAAGAAGTTGGCCGGGTTGCGGTTCAGCACCATGCGGCCGATCAGGCGCACCGGCACCAATTCTTCGGGGATCAGCTTGGTCGGGTCCAGCAGGTCGAAGTCGAAGCTTTCTTCATCGGCCTCGGCCACCACTTGCACACCGAGTTCCCACTCGGGGAAGTGGCCCTTGTCGATGGCCTCCCACAGGTCACGCCGGTGAAAGTCGGCGTCCTTGCCGGCCAGCTTTTGCGCTTCGTCCCAGGCCAGGCCGTGAATGCCCAGCTTGGGTTTCCAGTGGAACTTGACGAAGTGCGATGCGCCCGCCGCGTTGACGAAGCGGAAGGTGTGCACGCCGAAGCCCTCCATCATGCGCAGGCTGCGCGGAATGGCGCGGTCGGACATCGCCCACATCAGCATGTGGGTCGACTCCGGCATCAGGCTGGCGAAGTCCCAGAAGGTGTCGTGCGCACTGGCGGCCTGCGGAATCTCGTTGTGCGGCTCGGCCTTCACTGCGTGGACCAGGTCGGGGAACTTGATCGCGTCTTGGATGAAGAAGACCGGGATGTTGTTGCCCACCAGGTCGTAGTTGCCCTCAGTGGTGTAGAACTTGACGGCGAAGCCGCGCACGTCGCGCACGGTGTCGGCCGAGCCGCGCGAGCCGGCCACGGTGGAAAAGCGAACGAACACCGGCGTGCGAATCGACGGATCCGACAGGAAGCGGGCGCAGGTCAAGTCGGCCAGCGATTCATAGGGCTCGAAGTAGCCATGTGCACCGGCGCCGCGCGCATGCACCGCGCGTTCGGGGATGCGCTCGTGGTCGAAGTGGGTGATCTTCTCGCGCAGGATGAAGTCTTCCAGCAGCGTCGGCCCGCGCACCCCCGCTTTCAACGAGTTGTGGTTGTCGGCCACACGCAGGCCCTGGTTGGTCGTCAAGTGGTCCAGCGGTACGTCGTGCGACGTTTCCAACGACCGCTGCTTGGCGTCGGCTGGAGCGGGAGTGCGTGGCTTCGAAGCGGATGTCTTGCGGCTCATTTCAAGTCCTTGTGCGGGTGGCTCCACAGCGTAGGCAGCGCGCTGCAACGCGCGCACGGGACAGCCGCGCGCCGTGCGGTAGGACGTGGCTGAATCGCGCCGTCGGCCGTGCCCTACAGCGCCGCTTGACGGGCGGTAGGACGCGACCGACACGCGTTCACGCCGGCGACTGATGGCAACGTGCGGCGGGTGGGTGCATGCTGTCGCTCGACCCTGGAGGCCCACCGTGTCCGTTCACTTCGACATCACCCACACCACCCACTACCGCTACGCACAACCGGTGCGCCTGGGCGAACACCGCGTGATGTTTCGCCCACGCGACAGCCACGACCTGCGCGTGCTGGCCACCGACATGAACGTGTCACCGGCGCCGGTCGACATCCGGCTGATCCAGGACGCTTATTCCAATTCGGTGGCCTTGGTGCAGCCGCAAAGCCCGGCCACCGAACTGAAGGTGGTGTGCTCGTTCTCGGTCGAACACACCGGCACCCGCGCGCTGGAGCTGCCGCTGAGCCCGCACGCGCAGACCTATCCGTTCGAATACGACGCCGAAGAGCGGCTGGTGCTGGCGCACTACCTGACGCCGTACTACGACGACCCCGACGGCATGCTGCGCAGTTGGGCCGGCCAGTTCATACGCAGCGACGGCCCGACCGGCTCGCGCGAGTTGCTGGTGGCGATGACGCAGTTCATCCGCGACACCATGGCCTACCAGGCGCGTTTCGACGAAGGCGTGCAAACGCCGTACGACACCCTGCTGCTGCAAAGCGGCACCTGCCGCGACTTCGCCACGCTGATGCTCGAAGCCATTCGCCAGCTCGGCTATGCGGCACGCTTCGTCTCGGGCTACCTGTACACCCCGTGGCTGGACGCAGGCGACACCCGCATCGTGGGCGCCGGCGCCACGCACGCCTGGGTGCAGGTCTACCTGCCGGGCGCGGGCTGGATTCCGTTCGACCCGACCAACAACCTGATCGGCGGCACCGACCTGGTCCGCGTCGGCGTGGCGCGCCACGCCAGCCAGGCCTCACCCATCAGTGGTTCGTGGCACGGTTTCCCGGGCGACTACCTGGGCATGAGCGTGGACGTGCAGGTGCACAAGCTCAGCGTTTGAGCTTGTCGTAGGTGCGGTCGGCCTCGGCCGCACGGTCGGTGTCGACCAGGCCGCGCTTCACGTCGCGATACGCCTGCTGCACCGGCTGGCTGGGAATACCGCCGGTCATGCCCACCGCCTCGTCGCGCTCGTGCGGCAACTCGGGCGCCGCCCGCTTCTCGGCGCTTGGCTTCAGGCGAATGGTGCCGGCGATACGCGGCGTCGAGGATGCAACAGAAGGGGCAGATGGCATGGCGATCAACTCCTGAACATGTGGAGATCGTGAAAAGGGCCCGCACACAGCGAGCCCTTCATCACGCGCGCGTGGAACAGCGGCTTCAGTTCTTGCCGAACTTGGCCTTGGCGGCGGTCATGCAGCTGGCCTTGGCATCGCCGGTCATGGCGTCGCACTTCTCGGCAGCCACTTTGTAGTTGGCGTCGCTCTTGTCTTCAGCGGCGTCTTTCTTGGCTTCGCCGATCTGCTTGCCCATCTTGGCGTCGGCCAAGGCGCGAACTTCCAGTGCCTTGGCTTCCTTGCGGCAGACATCCTTGTCGTTGCCGGACTTGTCGTCGCACTTTTCCTTGGCCACGGCATAGCTGGTTTCAGCCTTCACCTTGAGCAGCTTGGTCTGGTCGGCGGGCTTGGCGGTGTAGCCGTATTCCAGGTCGGCGCGGGCCACTTTTTCCTTGCCCTTGGCTTCTTCGATGCAGATGTCCTTGGCATTGCCGGACATCGATGCGCAGGCGGCCTTGTCGGTCTTGTACTCGGCGCTGATGCGGTCCTTGGCAGCGCTGTACTGCGCCTTGTCCATGGTGGCGGCTTGTGCCATCGGCAACGCCAGCATGGCGGCAACGATGAAGGAAGCCTTGAGCGATGTCTTGAAAGAGAAGTTCTTGTTCATTGGAGATCCTGAGTGATTGAAAAAGGGACGCGTTGTGGCGCGGGTGCAGCGCGGCTGATGCCGATATCAGTCTTCGAAGTGCATGCCTTCGAAGCCGACGAAGGACCGCAGGTCGTCGTTGGCGCTCACCATCGCGAGCCACACCCACGCGGCCAATCCAACAGCCGGCAGAACCGCGATCACGGCCACGAGAAAGGGGACGAGGCTCATGGTTGCTCCACTGGGGTTGCTGGTTGGTGTGGCTGAAGTATCGAAGTGCCGTTGCTCACGCAACAGCGGACTGCGCCGCCAGACGCCGTAGTAGATGTCCTACGGCGTTGCCATCAGCAGCTGTGTTGACCACCCATCAGGTACGCGGCTCGCCCTGGCGATTCACCGTGATGGTCTGGCCCGGGGCACTGGCCATCTGCACCTTGTGCTCGATGCCGCGGAAGTTGTAGGTCACGTCCCAGTAGTTCGGCTTGGCCTGGCCCGGGCCGTTGGTGCAACGCTGCACGTCCTGCATGGCGGTCTTCGGTTCCGAGTTGCCACGACCGATGTTGGCGCCCACCGCAGCGCCGGCCACGGCACCGCCCGCCGTGGCGATGTCCTGGCCGCGTCCACCGCCCACCTGGTGGCCCAAGATGCCGCCGAGCAAGGCGCCTGCAATGGCGCCGGGGATGTTGGCGCTGCCACGCTGCTGCGGCTGCGGCACTTCCTGACGCTCGACCCAGCAACGCTGTTCCGGTGTGCCGACCACCGCCCGCACTGATGTGACATCGGCCTGGTAGAGGCGCTCGTTGCCGCGCCGGTGGTCGTCGTAAACGGGTGCAGCGACAGGCGCATAGCGCTCGTCGGCAACGCGCGTATTCTGGCTCACCATGCGCACCGACGAAACGCGGTCGTTCAGGCCCATGGCCGACAGCGACGGGTAGCGGCCCGGACGCAGCACCACGCAGCGCCCGCTGAACTGCGCGTCTTCGCAGACCTCCCAGCGGTTGTTCACCACCACCACCGATGAAGCTCGGTCGTTGAAGCCGTGGCTCTTGAAGTTACCGACCTGTCGGTCGGTGCTGAAGGCGCGTCCGTCGAAGCTTTCGTTCTCGTAAAAGCTGACCTGCGCCGCTGCGTGCGAAGCAGCCACCAGGGCCACCGCCGACACGATGAGTTTCACAGTTCTGTTCATTGTTTTTTCCTTGAAGGATTGCTTGGGTCACAGCGGGACACGTCGCGCCATCGTTGCCGTTGTCGTTGTGGTCTTCAACGGCGCATTGACGACCTGAGTTTGTTCGCCGGCCGCTCACACCGGAAGCGGACGGCACCGCCCGGAGCCGTAGCGGATGTCCTACGCAAGCAGCGCGCGGTCTTGTCCTACGAGTGCCCTTGGTGCCGCCCGATGGAAATCGCACCCACTGGCGCGTGCAATCGGAGCCTGCGCACCCCGAATGCCAACAAGTCCGCATTGAATTTCCACAGGATGTGAAGATGAATGAATCCACCCAGGGTGCCGGCAATGCCGCACCCGCCGATACCGGCTTCCACGCCACCCACGGCACCCCCGCCACCCCCGCAGACGCCCACAGCGCGCTGCCAGCCCCCGGCCATGCCCGCATGCACATCGACTGCACGCTGGGTTACGAACTGGCCGGTGCCTGCGATTTCGTGTTCCTGATCCATGCCGCCGCCGGCATGGGTCAGACGGTGGTCGACGAGGCGCTGACGCTGCAACCCGATATCCCGTTTCGCACCTATTCCGACCCGCAGTCGGGCAACCGATTCCTGCGCCTGCAGGCGCAAGCAGGCCCGTTCACGGTGGGTTACCGCGCCACGGTCGACAAGATCATCGAGACACCCGACCTGTCGGCCCCGGAAGTCGCGATCAGCGACATCCCCGATAACGTGCTGCGCTTCTTGATGCCCACGCGCTACTGCGAATCGGACCACCTCTCCTTCGCGGCGCAAAAGCTGTTCGGCAACCTGCCGCAAGGGCACTCGCGGGTGGCCGCGATCTGCGACTGGGTGCGCAACAACGTCGAGTACCGCATCGGGACCAGCACCGCGACCACCACCGCGCGCGATGTGTTCGTGCAACGCGCCGGCGTGTGCCGCGACTTCGCCCACCTGTCGGTCACCTTCTGTCGGGCGCTGAACATTCCGGCGCGGCTGGTCTGCGGCTACGCACCGTTTCCCGACCCGCCACCCGACTTCCACGCCATCTTCGAGGCGTATCTGGGCGGCCGCTGGGTGCAGTTCGACCCGACGGGCATGGCGCCGGTGGGCCAGGTGGTGCGCGTGGCCACCGGACGCGACGCCAAGGACGTGGCATTCGCCACCATCTTCGGACCGGCGCGCATGGTCAGCATCAACCCGGAGATTGAGGTGGTGGACGCGCAGGCTGCAGCGCCCGCAGCACTGAACGATGGCAGCGCGCACCGGCAGACCGAGCAGGCACTGTAGGAAACGTCCGGCTGTGCAGGGCGTTCACCACCGATGGCGAAGAGCCGGTAAGCCTGCGAAGGTCTCACCCACATGTTTAACACCTCACGCGCATCGGCTTCACCGGGCAATGGTCAGCACAACCCGGCGATCTCGGGAGTTCACTCTCTGCGCGCGAAGGATGTGTCCCAGCCGATGCACTTGCTCAAGACCTACATCGTCGAGGACAGCCAGGTCATTCGCGAGAACTTGATCGCCACGCTGGAAGAACTGGTTCCGGTCGAGGTGGTCGGCACAGCCGAGGACGAATCGAGCGCGGTTCAGTGGCTGACGCGGCCGACCAACCGCTTCGACCTGGTGATCATCGACATTTTCCTGAAAAGCGGTTCCGGCCTGGGCGTGCTGCGCTCACTGCGCAGCCTGAACAATCGACCCCACAAACTGGTGGTGCTGAGCAATTACGCCACGCAGGACATGCGCGACAAGTGTTGCGAGATGGGCGCGGACCGGGTGTTCGACAAGTCGAACGACATCGACGCGCTGCTGCTGTACTGCAACGAGCTCGCCGCCGACACCGATCCGCGCGGCAACGGGCCGTCCGCCGCCGCCTGAACCGACAAGCCGGGACAAAAAAAGGCGTGCCGCAAAGCACGCCTTGAAGACCCCACGGTCTGTGTTCCGCCCGGTGTTCAACAGCTTGGAAGCTGTCCGGGGATGGGGTCAGGGGGAGATGGATCGTCCGAACGCTTGCGCTGTCAAGCCTCCGGCTGCTGGTGGTCGAAAAACGCATAGCCGGTCTGGTGCCGCTTGGCCCGGGCCATGGCGGCGTCGGCCTGAGTGAGAAGCGCCTCGCACGTCGCACCGTCGTCGGGGCTGACGGCGATGCCGATGCTCGGCGCAACGCGCAACTTCAACCGGCCCAGCTGGACCGGCGCAGACACAGAGTCGAACAGGCTGCAGGCCAGCTGGCTGAGCGCTTCACGGTCGGTGGGGCCGAACAGCAGGCAGGCAAATTCACCGCCGTTGACGCGACCCACGGTGTCCTCCGGTCGCAGTGCGCGCGACAGGCGGGCGGTCACGATCTTCAGCAATTCATCGGCCACGCCGGGGCCATGCGAAGCGTGGACTTGCTCGAACCCGTCGAGGTCGAGAAACAGCACAGCCAGCGCGCGCGACTCGGGCAGCGGCACGTCTTGGGACTCACCTTTCGAGACGCTCAGCGCCTGCTCCAACCACGCGCCAAAATGGCCCCGGGTCGGCAGCAGGCTCATGCCCTCGCGCAGTGCCAGGTGGCGGGCACGGCGCTCTGCGACACGGCCGCCGATCAGTTCCTCTCGTTCCCTGGCCAGCGCGATGCGCGCCTCGAAGGCATCGCGCTCAACCTGGCGGCAGCGCGCCAGTTCGTGCGTCAGCGTGGAATGCAACTGGTCGAGCGCGGACACACAGTCGAGCACGCCGGCCTGAACCCAGGCACGGCGATCGCGCAACTGCAATTCAGTGGCTGAAGCAGCCGCCGGCGGGTCGCGAACAAGCAGGGTCAAGCGGTCTTTCACCGCGCAAATCAGGTCGTTCCAGTCGATGATGGCAACGTCGGTGGTTTGGTCGGCTGGCGGCGGCGTGACCAGCAAGGCCAGCTTGGCATCGTCGAACAGCGCGGTCATGCCCACACGCGGCGGGACGATGTCCAGCGCGGGGGCGCTTGCCACCGGCAGAAAAGCCTTCAGGCGCGGCCTGAAGTCTTTGAAATGCAGCATCATCCTGGCACTTTCGGCGGAGCGCGCAGACCTCCCGCGCAAAATGAATGTGCCTGATTGCCGCAGCAAACTCTGTACGCCGCCGCACATTGCGGCGGCCTAATTTGCGCTCACTGCAGGCTGCGCACAACCCTTGCAGGAAATCAGTTGTCCGAAGGCACGCTCGCGCTCGCAGTTGTTGGCCAAGTGCGCCCGCACTGTCTGTGCGATGGCCCACATTGGCGCGGCGCCCGTGCGTCAACCTGCGTCAATCCCAGTAGCCCTCGCGCCCATAGGCGTCGTGCAGGCGGTGTTCGTAGTCGCGGTCGATGGGTGTCGCCTCTTCGTACTCGGGGCTGTTCTTGATCTGCTCGCGCGTCAGGCGGGTGAAGACGGTCTTGTCGGCCCAGTCGATGCGGTCGATCCAGTGCGTCGCGAGCAGCACCTTCTTGCCGCCCGGCCACCAGTTGCGGGTGTCGACCACCAGGTAGCGCACCGCCCACGACTCGTCGTCGAACACGAAGTCCTTCACATGGCCGATGCTGTCGTCGGTGGCCTGGATGTCGTAGCCGGCGACGTTGGCGCTGCTGCGCAAGTGCACGTCCTCGGCCGGCACGTTGGCTTCGCGAGCTTCTGCGGCCGCGGCCGGCTCCATCTCGCCCGAGGCCAGCACCGGCGGCAGCAGCGGGAACGCGCCCATCGCCCACAGCCCGCTGCCGCCCCAGTACTCGGGGTAGGCGTAGTAGCTGAGGTATTCCTGCTCGTGGCGCCGCGACACTGGCTGGTGAGTGTCGATGACGGGGCTGTCCTCGACCTGCTGGCGGGTCAGCGCCAGGTCGACGTTCTTCACCGTGCCCAGCGGCTGCTTGACCGAGTACGGCGAGATCAGCACCTCGCGCCCCGACAGCCAGGTGCCGGTGTCGACCACCAGGTAGCGGATGGTCCAGCTGTGGTCATCGAAGTAGGCTTCCTTGATGTGCCCGATCTCGCCGTCGGTGGCGGTGAGGGTCGAGCCGGTGAGTTGACCGATGGTCTTGAGCATGGCGGCGCTCCTTCGAGTGGGGACAGCTCACAAGCTTGCCCCGCGACGCCCGCCTTGCGTGTAGGACGACGGGCCGTTTTGCCGAGAACGGCGCACGCGTTGTAGGACGCGTCCTGCCGCCGATCGTGGAGCCGGCCCATCGCGCGCCCGCGACGAGAGGGCTACCGTCGGTGTCCGACCCACAGCATCCAGGAGCCACCATGCCCAACACACCCATCGCCTCGCCCGCGCAGGACGACAGCCAGCGACATGCCCTTGAACGTTCAGAGAAAAAGGCCGCCGAGCCGCAGCCCGAAAATTACAAGGACAAGGAAACCGACGAGAAACTGGTCGAGATCGGCCCCGACGTGACGGCCGATCCGATCAAGGGCATCGACCCGGAGCCGAAGTCGCCGCGCAAGGGCTGACGCTTGGCGGGTCCAGCCGTTCAGTAGCTGCGCCCGCCCTTGTATTGCGCGTGCGACTTGCGCGCCAGCGTGGCGCTCTTGGCAATGGCGGCGAACGAGCCCGCTGCATGCGCGTGGCAGATGGCCAGGCCCAGCGCATCGGCGGCGTCCTTGCCGGGCAGGCCGGGCAGCTTGAGCAAGCGCATCACCATTTCCTGCACTTGTTCCTTGCGCGCCTGGCCATGGCCGACGATGGCTTTTTTCATTTGCAGCGCGGTGTATTCGGCGACTGACAGGTCGTTGAACACCAGCGCACTCAAAGCCGCACCGCGCGCCTGGCCGAGCAGCAGCGTGGACTGCGGGTTGACGTTGACGAAGACGATTTCCACCGCCGCGCACGACGGCTGATATCGCGTGGTGACTTCGCGCACGCCGTCGAAGATGATCTTCAGGCGGGCCGGCAGTTGACCGATGTCGACCGCGTCGGTCTTGATGGTGCCGCTGGCCACGTACTGAAGCCGCGAGCCTTCGGATTCGATGACGCCGAAACCGGTGGTCCGCAGGCCGGGGTCGATGCCGAGGATGCGCAGGACGGTCATGTGTTCAGCGTCCGCTCACAAGCCGCTCACAGCCCGAAGTACCAGCGCACCGCATGGAAGAACACCGGCGCGGCGAAGCACAGCGGCGCCACCCGGTCCAACAGCCCGACGGCACCTGTGACCGACGCCTTGCCGCCCCAGTTACGCACCCCGGCGTCGCGCTTCAGCGCGTGCATCACGAACTCGCCCAGCGTGCCGGTGGCCCCGGCAATCAGGCCCATCATCAGCGCGGCCAGCGGGCCGAACGGCGTGGCCCAGAACAGCAGCAGCCCCACCGCGCCGCCGGCCAGCGCGCCGATGCCCCAGGCGCGCCACGAAAAATCGCGGCTGATGGCGCGCGCCACCGGCCGCCGCCGCAGGCGCCGGCTTGCAGCCTCTTGCACCAACTGGGCCACCGCGACCACCACCACCAGGTAGAACACCAGGAAGGCGCCGCGGCCTTTGTAGCCCGGCAGGTCCAGCAGCAGCAGCGCTGGCGCGTGGCTCATGCCGTAGACGCAAACCATGATGCCCCACTGTATTTTTGCGGTGCGCTCCAGAAAGCGGTGCGCGTCGTTGCCGAAGGCGCTGACCACCGGAATCGCCAGGAAAACGTAGACCGGAATGAACACCGTGAACAGATCGAAGCGGCGGCCGCCGGCCATCATGAACTGCAGCGGCAGCACCACGAAAAACGCCAGCAACAGGCTGCGGTGGTCGCCGCGGCGGGTGTGCGTCAGCGTGATGAACTCGCGCAGCGCCACGAACGACAGCACGCCGAACAGCAGCGTCGCGCCGACCGCGCCCGAAGCCCACGCCACCCAGAACAAAACTGCGCCGGCCCAGACCGCGCGCAGGTCGCGCTTGAAGCGTTCGTGCGTCTCCTGCTGTTCGGTGCTGCGCTCGCGCAGCGTGCGGCTGAAGGCGATGAAGGTGATCAACAGCAGCCCGCCGAACAGGCCGACGAAGAGCAGGCCGACCTGCTGGCTGATGCTGAGCTGGCGCAGCGCGTCCATCAGGCCGCAGCCGCAGGCGCGTCGCCCGACTGCACGTCTCTGAGGGCCACCACGGCCGCGCGGGCGCGTTCCAGGAAGACCCGCTTGTCTTCGCCGGCCTGCAGCTGGATCGGCGCGCCGAAGGTGACCGAACACAGGATGGGCACAGGCACCACTTCGCCCTTGGGCATCACGCGCTGAACGTTGTCGATCCAGGCCGGAATCAACTGCACGTCGGGGAAGGCCTCGGCCAGGTGGTACAGGCCGGCCTTGAAGGGCTGCGGGTCGCCCTTGTTGCCGCGCGTGCCTTCCGGAAAGATCACCAGCGAATCGCCGTTGCGCAGCGCTTCCATCAGCGGCTCCAGCGGGTCTTCGTCGTCCGTTCCAGGGTCGGAGCCGCCCTTCGTGCGGGTGCGACTCACATAGACCGCGTTGAAGATCTCGCGCGTGATCCAGTGCTTGAGCGGCGACGAGGTCCAGTAGTCGCGCGCCGCGATGGGCCGCGTCTGCGCGCGCAACTCACGCGGCTGCGCGGCCCAGATCAGCACCCAGTCGAAGTGGCTCTGGTGGTTGGCAAAGTAGATGCGCTGCTCGGCCTTCGGCGGGCAGCCGTACCAATGGCCTTGCGCGCCGGTGATCAGGCGCGTCACGAACACGAGGAACAGGCCGGCGGCTTCGGGGAGCTTCATGAAGGGCGAGGGTAACCGTCTCCATTCGCGCTGAGGCATCGAAGCGCAGCGCAAGCCTTCGACAGCTCAGGCCGAACGGAACCTGGGACGGACTTCAACTCAATGCCTGAAGTGCCGCACGCCCGTGAGCACCATCGCGATGCCGCGTTCGTTGGCGGCGGCAATCACCTCGTCGTCGCGCATCGAGCCGCCGGGCTGGATCACGCAGGCGGCGCCGGCGTCGATCACCACGTCGAGCCCGTCGCGGAACGGGAAGAACGCGTCGCTGGCAACCGCCGAGCCTTGCAACGTGAGCCCGGCGTTGTCGGCCTTGATGCCGGCGATGCGCGCCGAGTCGATGCGGCTCATCTGGCCCGCGCCCACGCCCAGCGTCATGCCGCCACCGCAGAAGACGATGGCGTTGCTCTTCACGTACTTGGCAACCTTCCACGCGAACATCAGGTCGTTCAACTGCGCAGCGCTGGGCTGCTTGACGGTCACGACCCTGAGTTCGCTGGCGACGAGTTCGCGGTTGTCGGCCGACTGGATCAACAGGCCCGAGCCGACGCGCTTCATGTCCTGCGCGTTGCGGCCACCGCCCGTGGTGGGCAGCGCAATCTGCAGCACCCGTGTGTTCGGCTTGGCGGCAAACAGCGCCAGCGCCTCGGGCGTGAAGCTGGGCGCCATCAGCACTTCGACGAACTGCCTGGCAACCAGGGCCGCAGCGGCCGCGTCGAGTTCGCAGTTGAAGGCGATGATGCCGCCGAAGGCCGAGGTCGGGTCGGTCTTGAAGGCCTTGGCATAGGCCTCGGCGGCGTTCGCGCCCAGCGCCACGCCGCAGGGGTTGGCGTGCTTCACGATGACGCAGGCGGCGGGGGCATCGGCGCGGGCGTTGTCAGCACTGAAGCTCTTCACGCATTCCCAGGCCGCGTCGGCGTCGGCGATGTTGTTGTACGAGAGTTCCTTGCCCTGCAACTGCTTCGCGGTGACCAGCGATCCGGGCGCGGGCTGCATGTCGCGGTAGAAGGCAGCCGTCTGGTGCGGGTTTTCGCCGTAGCGCAGGTCCTGCAGCTTGACGAAACGGGGGTTGCTTTGGGCCGGGAATTCGCTTCGCGTGCCATTGGTTTGAAGCGACGACAGGTAGTCGCTGATGGCGCCGTCGTAGACCGCGATGCGGTTGAACGCGGCCACCGCCAACGCGAACTTCGTGGCCCGTGTGATCTCACCGGCTTTCAGTTCGGCCAGCACCTGCGGGTATTGCGCCGCGTCGGTCAGCACCGCCACGTCTTTCCAGTTCTTGGCGGCCGACCGCACCATCGCCGGGCCGCCGATGTCGATGTTCTCTATGGCTTGTTCAAGAGTCACTCCCGGCTTCGCGACCGTGGCCTCGAACGGGTACAGGTTGACCACCAGCAGGTCGATGCTGGCAATGCCGTGCTGCGCCAATGCAGCCATGTGCTCGGGCACGTCGCGCCGCGCCAGCAGGCCGCCGTGCACCGTGGGGTGCAGCGTTTTCACGCGGCCGTCGAGCATCTCGGGAAAGCCGGTGTGGTCGGCCACCTCGGTGACCGGCAGGCCGGCTTCGCTCAGCAACTTCGCGGTGCCGCCGGTGGACAGCAGCTTGCAGCCCAGCGCGTGCAGCGCACGCGCAAATTCGAGCACGCCGGTCTTGTCTGAAACGGAAATCAGGGCGGTGAAGGGTGTCATGGCGTTGCCGAAGGAGCGAAGGAAAACCGCAGCCGCGCGACGGGCGCCACGCTGCGGGTCATTTGATGAGCTTGTGCTCGACCAGCTTGCGCCGCAGCGTGTTGCGGTTGATGCCCAGCCAGTCGGCGGCGCGGCTCTGGTTGTGTTCGGCGTGCTGCATCACCACGTCAAGCAGCGGCTTCTCGACCACGCGAAGAATCATCTCGTACATCGCTGCCGGCTCCACGCCGCGCAGGTCCTTGAAGTACATCTCCAGGCTGTCGCGGACGCATTCTTCGATGTGCTTCTTGCTGCTGTTGCTGCTCATGCTTGTTTTTGAATCGATTCGTCGTTCGCCGCTGCGGTGGCGGCAGCGGCGGCAGGCAGGAGGTGGTGCGCGTCGGCCAGTTCGTCGAACCAGTCGGTGACGGCGCGCACCTGGCTCTCGCAGGTTTCCAACAGGTTCATGTGGGCACGAAACACTTCGCCGCCGGGCAGCGCACGCACCGCCCAGCCGATGTGCTTGCGAGCGGTGCGCACGCCGGCCCGCTCGCCGTACAAACCGTAGTGGTCGTGCAGGTGTTCGAGCATCCAGCGCTTGGCGTGCAGCACCTCGGGTGCCGGCAGGTGTTCGCCGGTTTCCAGGAAGTGCGCGATCTCGCGAAAGATCCATGGCCGGCCCTGGGCCGCGCGGCCGATCATCAGCGCATCGGCCCCGCTGCGGCGCAGCACCTCACGCGCTTTCTCGGGTGAATCGATGTCGCCATTGGCCACCACCGGAATGCGCAGCGCGGCCTTCACGGCCGCCACGGTGTCGTACTCGGCGTCGCCCTTGTAGCCTTGCTCGCGCGTGCGGCCGTGCACCGCCACCATTGCG
>JANNBZ010000145.1:0-8780 GCA_031386065.1 Burkholderiales bacterium | reverse complement strand
GGCGTGATGGGCGGCCAGCAGATCGCCTCGGTCGGCAAGATCATCCAGGTTCACACCTCGTACCTGCAGTTTCCGCTCGCCGCCGCCAATGCGATGGTGCTGCTGGCGGTGGTGCTGATGATCATCCTGGCGCTGACGCGCATGGTCGACCTGCGCAAGGAGCTGTAGGTGGCACGCAGCGCAGGCAAGACCGAACGACGGGCAAAAGGCTACTGGCCGCTGGCGCTGTTCTTCGCGGCCTTCGTGCTGTTCCTGTACGGCCCGGTGCTGACCATCTTCGTGCTCAGCTTCCAGGGGCCGGGCGGCGGGCTGACGTTTCCGATGCGCGGCGCCTCGCTGCACTGGTACGGCGAACTGTGGAAGGGCCTGGGCGTGGTCGACATCGGCGCCGCGCTGCGCCGCTCGCTGGCGCTGGGCGCGGTGGTGATGCTGCTGACGGTGCTGCTGTCGCTGCTGGCCGGGCTGGCGTTTCGCAAGCGCTTCCCCGGCGGCAACCTGTTGTTCTACGTGACGGTGGCCAGCCTGATCATGCCGTCGATCATCGTCTCGCTTGGCATCGGCCTGCAGTTCCGGCTGATCGACGCCGGCCTGAAGTGGCTGTTCGAACGCGCCGGAGCGACCGAAACGCTGGAGACTTTCACCACCTCGCTGGGCCTCTACACCTCGGGCCTCGGTGCGCACCTGACCTGGACGCTGCCGTTCGGGCTGCTGATCATGTTTGCGGTGTTCAACCGCTTCAACCCGGCCTACGAAGAAGCCGCGCGCGACCAGGGCGCCACGCCGTGGCAAAGTTTCTGGCACGTGGTGCTGCCGATGATCGGGCCGTCGGTGGTGGGCATCGGCATGTTCGGCTTCACGCTCAGCTGGGACGAGATCGCCCGCTCGTCGCAGGCCATCGGCGACATGAACACGCTGCCGCTCGAACTGCAGGGCCTCACCACCACCGTCACCTCGCCGGCCATCTATGCGCTGGGCACGCTGACCACCGCCATCTCGCTGCTGGTGATTGCGGTCGCGCTGACTGCGGCCTCGTGGCTGGCAAGGCGGCGGCGCCCAGCGTGAAGCGCGCGCGCGCCGGTACGGCGAACGGCACGGCGGTGTTTGCGCCGGCCGCGCCGGACAGGAATATGCAAAACGCGGCCGAAAGCGCAGCCGACCGCGTCCACGACGCCATCTACGCCGCCGTGATGGGCCATCGGCTGCCACCCGGCGCGCGCCTGCGTGAGGAAGAACTGGCCAGCAGCTTCGAGGTCTCGCGCACCGTCGTTCGGCAGGCCCTGCACCGGCTGGCACAAGACGGCGTGGTGCTGCTGCGGCCGAACCGTGGCGCGCAGGTGCCCGAGCCCACGCGGCAGGACGGCGCGCATGTGTTCGACGCGCGCCGCGTGGTCGAGTGCGAGGTGGCGCGGCGGCTGGCCGGCGCCCTGCGCAAGGCCGAACTGGCCGAGCTGCGCCGCCAGGTGCGGGCCGAGGCGCAGGCGCTGCGCAGCGGTAATGCCAGCACCGCGATTCGTTTGTCGGGCGAGTTCCACCGCACGCTGGCCCGCATGAGCGGCAACCCGATCTTCGTGCGCATGCTCGACGAACTGTTGCCCACCACGTCGCTGCTGATGGCGCTGTACAAGGCACCCGGCGAGCCGATGTGCGTGGCCCACAGCCATGCCCAGTTGCTGACGGCCTTGTGCGACGCCACGCCCGCCGCCGCTGCCACCGAAATGCGGCGTCACCTGAACGAGATCGAGCGCACGCTCGGCCAGCCGGCGGCCCGGCCGTCGCCGGCGCTGCGCGATGTGTTCAAGGCCTATCGCGTCACCGGCGATTCGGCCGCGTGATCCGGCGCCTTCTGCCCGACGGGCTGGTGCAGAAAGGCGCGCAGCGAGCGTTCCACCCGCGCCGGGGCCAGCCCGCGCGCAATGAACACCAGCCGCGAGCAGCGCCTGTCGTCCGGCCAGGCCGCCAGATGCTCCGGCGGATGGATCAGGTGTTGCACGCCGTGCAGGGCCACCGGCGTGGCGCTGCCCTGCACGTTCAGGATGCCCTTGATGCGCAGGATGTCCTTGCCGCAGTGGTGCACCAGCAGGGTCAGCCAGATGCCGAAGCGCGTCCAGTCCAGCGGCCCGTCCAGCGTCACCGAGAACGCGCACAACGCGGCCTCGTGGCGGCCGGCATCGCGCCTTGTCAGGTAGCGGCCTGGCTCTGAATCCGCAGGCGGATCAAGAGCAAGTGAGTTCAAGTCCGGCAGCAGCGCGTTGCCGCGTTCAGCTGCGAACCAGCGCTGCGCGGCGTGCGACTTCGCGCCCAGGTCGAACAGGCCGGTGCAAAGCAGCGTGCCGGCATCGATGGCGTCGCACTCGGCATCGTGCAGCGGCGCCAGCGGGTTGAGTGCGCGCAAACGCGCGATCAGCGCCTGCTTGCGCAGCGGTCCGGCCAGCGCCGTCTTGCTGAGCACCAACTGGTCGGCCACGGCGGCCTGTCGCACGCTTTGCTCGTGCGCCTCGAACTGGCTCTCGGCGTGCACTGCATCGACCACGGTGACGATCTGGCCGAGCCGAAAATGGTGCCGCAGCACTGGGTCGGAATGGACGGTCGAGGCGATGGGAAACGGGTCGGCAAGGCCGGTGCTTTCAATCACCACGCGGCGAAACCAGGGCACCTCGCCGCGCTCGCGCCGCGAGTGCAACGCGCGCAGCGCGTCGGCCAGTTCGCCGCGGATCGTGCAGCACAGGCAGCCCGAAGGCAGCAGCACCATCGTCTCGTCGATGCGTTCGAGCAGGTGGTGGTCCAGACCGATCTGGCCGAACTCGTTGATCAGCACCGCCGCATCGGCCAGCGCCGGTTGCAGCAGCAGGCGCTTCAGCAGCGTGGTCTTGCCCGAACCCAGAAAGCCGGTGATCAGGTTGACCGGCGTGAACTCAGGCGTTGCCGTGGTCATGCAGCGCTTCCATCGCCTCGATCAACCCGAGGTCCAGCGGGTCGCACGCGGCGCCCGACAGGCGCTCGGCAGCCGCCCACAGGTGGGCCAGGTCGTCGACCAGTTCGCTGCTGCCGGTGCGGTTGGACAGGATGAACGCGCTGCCGTGCCAGTCTTCGACCTTGACGCCGAAATGCCGCAGCACCTGCCCCGCCTGCAGCACGCGGTTGCGGCGCTCGCGGCGCCGCCCGGTGTCGTCGGTGTTACGGGTGAACACACCGGGCCGCGCCGCCGCATCGGTCCAGTGCGCGGGCCCGCCGAGAACGCCGCACAAGCCGCACATGCGTTGGCTGCGCTACGGCTTGCGCGGCGAGCGGCGCGCGAAGTCGTCGGCCATCTCGTTCATGGTGACGAAGCGCACGCCGGGCTGGCTGGCCATGTGGTGGAACAGCCGCTCCAACATCAGCAGCACATGCGGGCGGCCGGCCACGTCGGGGTGGATGGTCATCGGGAACACCGCGTAGTCCATCTCGCGATAAACCCAGTCGAACTGGTCGCGCCACATCTGTTCGATGTCGCGCGGGTTCACGAAGCCATGGCTGTTGGGCGACTTCTTGATGAACATCATTGGCGGCAGGTCGTCGAGGTACCAGCTGGCCGGGATCTCGATCAGGTCGGTCTCATGGCCGCGCTGCAGCGGCAGCATCCAGTCGGACGGTTTCTTCGCGTAGTCGATCTTGGTCCAGCTGTCGCCCACGCGAACGTAGTAGGGCGTGTGGTCGTCATGCATCAGCGAGTGGTCGTACTTGATGCCGCGCTCGAGCAGCAGCTCGTTGGTCACGCGTGAAAACTCCCACCACGGCGCCACATAGCCGGTGGGGCGCTTGCCGCTCAGCCGCGTCACCAGCTCGATCGACTTGTCGAGCACCGCGGTCTCCTGCTCGCGCGACATCTCGATCGGGTTTTCATGCGTGTAGCCGTGGATGCCGATCTCGTGGCCGGCGGCCGCCACCGCAGCCATCTGCGCGGGAAAGGTCTCGATCGAATGGCCGGGAATGAACCAGGTGGTCTTGATGCCCAGCCGGTCGAACAGCTTGACCAGGCGCGGGCTGCCCACCTCGCCCGAGAACATGCCGCGCGAGATGTCGTCGGGAGAATCGGCACCGCCGTACGAGCCGATCCAACCGGCCACGGCGTCCACATCGACGCCAAAACCGCACAAGATTTCCTTTGCCATCGCTCGTCTCCTTGGGTTGATTGAATGAAGTATGGAAGCAATCGGGGTGCCACGGCCACGCCGGCACGGCGTCAAGCCCAAGCCACGGGGTCGGCCGCGGCCAGCGCTTCAACATGCGAACAGATCGCCCCCGGCGTCGTGAACCACACGCCGCCACGGTCGCGCACGCCGGCGATGTGTTCGAGCGCCCGCCGCAGGTGGCGCAGGCGGTACGGTTGGCCGACCAGGTACGGGTGCAGCGCAATGCCCATCACCAGCGGCTGGCGGTGCGACTGTTCGAGCATTTCGTCGAACTGGTCGATGACGATCTGCGCGAAATCCTTCGCGTCCATCAGCCGCCCCACCAGCATTGGAATGTCGTTCAGCTCCTGCGGATACGGAACCGCCCACAAACCCTGTCCGTTGCGGGTGCGCAGGCGCGTCGGCTGGTCGTCGTGGCACCAGTTCAGCGTGTAGCGGTAGCCGGTCTCGGCCAGCAGGTCGGGCGTCAACGCGCTCTCGGAAATCCACGGCGACAACCAGCCCGACGGTGCCGCGCCGCTTTGCTCTTGCATGCGGCTGCGGCAGCGCGCCAGCAACTCGCGCTCGGCCGCTTCTGGCCACCCGCCCTGCCGCTCGGCGTTGCTGTGGCCGTGGCCGATCAGCTCGTCGCCGCGCGCCACGAAGGCCGCCACCAGTTCGGGGCAGTGGTCGTACAGCGCGGTGTTGATCAGCGCGCCCGCGGGCAGCGCCAGGCGGTCGAACAGTTCCAGGCAGCGCCACGCACCGACGCGGTTGCCGTACTCGCGCCAGCTGAAGTTCAGCACGTCGGGCTGCGGTGAGGCCGGGCCGATGGCTGCGCCCAGGCCCTCGCCGAACGCGAAGTGTTCAAGGTTGAAGCCCAGGTACACCGCCAGCCCGACGCCGCCCGGCCAGCGGTAGTCGGGCCGCCGCGTGATCGGCCGGTAGTCGAAGCGGCCGTGGTTGGGCAGCGGGCCGGGGTAGGGTGCGGGCATGGTCGTGCGGGGCTCAGATTGTTGCCAGGCCGGCGCGCACCAGCAGCCATTCGGCGCTGTCGTTCCACACCTCCATCTGCGTGATCAGGCCGTGGCTCACCACGTAGCGGTCGACATAGCGGTTGCCCTCGAACGGCGAGCCGTCGGGCCACTCGCCGTGCAGGGTGCCCAGGCTGTAGACCACGCTGTGCGCCGGCGTGGCGCCGGCCACGGTTTCGGTGGCTTCGATGCGCTTTTTCACCCAGCGGTAGCGGCCCGCGTTGAAGGCCGCCGTGTCGGCCGGGTCGTGCATCAGCCGTCCGCCGGTGAAGCGGATGCGCAGCGCGGGCGACACGAAACGCCGCGCGGCAACGGGGTCGGGGATCATCACCACGCGCAGGAATTCGTTGACCAGTTCGGCAGCGGTGGACGGGGTGGCTTCGGCGGTGTGCGGCATCACGAATTCTCCTGACAAGGGCGGCGCCACTCAGGCCTGTACACCCGCGGTTGATCGAAGCTTCTTCCTCGGCCTTCGCGAGCCGACTGCGCTGGACAACTTCGCAGGTCCTTCGCTACGTCGGCTCAGTGGACCGCAGACAGCGTGCTTCAGCAAGACACGTGCCGTGAAGCCTGCGGCTGGCTCGCGTTTGCAGGGCGCTATCCTCGCCCGCATGTCGTCCGAGTTGCAGCATATCGAAGCCGCCATCGCTGCACTGGAATCGCAGCGGGCGCTGATCGGCGACGCGGTGGCCGACACCGCGCTGGCCCCGCTGCGCGAGATGCGGGCGGCGTTGTCGTCGTCGGCAACCCACGCCGAGGGCGGGCAGACGCTGAAGCAGGTGACGATCCTGTTTCTCGACATCGTCGGCTCTACCACACTGAGTCAGAAGCTCGACCCCGAGGACATTCATGCGGTGATCGACGGCGCGCTGGCACGCTTCACCGCCATCGTGCTGGCCCACCACGGCAAGGTGCTGCAGTACGCGGGCGACAACCTGCTGGCCGTCTTCGGTGCCGATGTGGCGCTGGAAGACGACGCCGAACGCGCCGTTCACGCCGGCCTGGCCCTGCTGGCCGAGGGCCGCACGCAGGGCCAGGCCGTGCTGCAGCGCCACGGCCACGCCGGCTTCGACGTGCGCATCGGCGTGCACACCGGCGGCGTGCTGCTGGGTGGCGGCGTCGACGCCGAGGGCAGCATCCGCAGCCTCAGCGTCAACGTGGCGGCGCGCATGGAGCAAACCGCGCCGGTCGGGGCCATGCGCATCAGCGCCGACACCCAGCGCCAGGTACACGGCGTGTTCGATGTCGAAGCCCAGCCGCCGATCGAGGTGAAGGGCGTGTCCGAACCGGTGGCCACCTTCCTGGTGCTGCGCGCCCGACCGCGCGCGTTCAGGGTCGCCCGGCGCGGCATCGAGGGCCTTGCCACGCGCATGGTCGGGCGCGACGCGGAACTCGCGCAGCTTCAGCGCGCTTTCCAACAGGTGTGCAGCGCGGGCGGGCTGTCGGTGCTGGCCGTTGTGGCTGTGGTGGCCGAGGCGGGCTTCGGCAAGAGCCGCCTGCTGGATGAGTTCCAGGCCTGGGCGCAAGCGCAGGCCGAAGCCCAGGCGCGGCCCTTCCAGCGCTTTCAGGGCCGTGCCCATCCGCAGACTCAGGGCCAGCCCTATGGTCTGCTGCGCGACATCCTGGCGTGGCGGCTGCAGATGGCCGACGGCGACAGCGCCGCCGCAGCCGCCCGGCAGTTCGAGCACGCCGTCGCGTCGCTGTTCGTTGCCGACGAAGGCGAGCTCGCAGCGCAGGCCCATGCGCATGTGCTGGGTCACCTGATCGGCCTCGACTTCAGCGACAGCCCGCACCTGCAGGGCATCCGCGACGATGCCCGGCAGATTCGCAACCGCGCGTTCGGCACCGCCGCGCAGGTGTTCCGTCGCGTGGCTGCGCAGGCCGCCGCGCCGATCGTCCTGCTGCTTGAAGACTTGCACTGGGCCGACGATGAATCGCTGGCCTTCCTGAACCACTTGTTCAACGCCTCGCGCGATGTACCGATGCTGGTGCTTGCGCTGACGCGCCCGTCCCTGTTCGAGCGGCACGCCGACTGGCCCGCCGCCGCCACCGTGCAGCGCATCGAGCTCGGCCCGCTGGCCGCCGAGGCCAGCCGCCAGCTCGCCGACGAACTGCTGCGGCGCCTGCCCGACATTCCGCACGCGCTGCGCGCGCTGATCACCGGCGGCGCCGAAGGCAACCCGTTTTACATGGAAGAACTGGTGAAGATGCTGGTCGACGAAGGCGCCATCAGCATCGACGGCGAGCGCTGGACCGTGCATGCCGAAAAGCTGCTCGCCACCCGCGTGCCGCCCACCCTGACCGGCGTGCTGCAGGCCCGGCTCGACAGCATCCGGCCGGCCGAAAAGCTGGCCTTGCAGCGTGCCGCGGTGATCGGCTACGTGTTCTGGGACCAGGCCCTGGCCGCCATCGACGCGCACGCGGCCGACGCGCTGCCTGCGGTGCAGCAGCGAGCGCTGGTCACGCCGCATCCGCAGGCCGGCTTCGACGGTGTGCGCGAGTACGCGTTCAGCCACCACATCCTTCAGCAGGTTGCGTATGCCACCGTGCTCAAGCGCATTCGCCGCGGCTACCACGGCGTGGCGGCGCGCTGGCTGGCCGCCCTGACCGGTGCCCGCGCCAAAGACTTTCTCGGCTTGGCGGCCGAGCATTTCGGCAAGGCCGGCGAGCCGGCGCGGGCCTGCGAATACTTCACCCGAGCCGCCGAACACGCGGCGGCGCGCTATGCCCACGAAGCCGTGATGAGCCACGTGTCGCAGGCGCTCGCCAGCATGGCGGCCGACACGCCCGCCGGCGACGGTGCCGTTGCGCCAGGCGACGCAGCGCAGGTCAGCGCGCGCCTGCATTGGCGCCTGATCGACGTGCGCGAGCGCACGCTCGGCGTGCTGGGCCGGCGTGCCGAGCAGTCGCTCGACATCGACACGCTGGCCGCGCTGGCCGACACGCTGGACGACGACCGCCTGCGCTTCGAGGCCGCCTGGCGGCGCAGCGACATCGCGTTGCGCATGGCCGACTACCGCAGCATGCAAGCCGCGGCGCAGCACGCGTTGAAGCTCGCTGTGCAAGTCGGCGACAGCGAGTTGCGGCTGCGCGCGCAGCAGCGGCTGTCGATTGCGCTGGGCAACATGGGCGACCTGGACGCCGGCAAGCAGATGGCCCGTGCCGGGTTCGACGAGGCGCGTGCGCTCGGCCTGCGCAAGCTCGAAAGCCTGTTCCTCAACGTGCTGTCGGTCACCGCCAGCATGCAGGGCGACCCGATGCTCGCGCTGGACATCGACACCGAGAAATTGGTGATCGACCGCGAGCTGGGCAACCCGCTGGTCGAGGCCGTCACGGTGGGCAACCTGGGCGAGTCGTGGCTGCAGGTGGGCGACTTCGCACAGGCGCGGCATCACTTGCAGGAAGGCTTGCGCCTGTCGCACGCGGTCGGCGACCTGGCGATGCAGTGCACGCAGTTGCTGAACCTGTCGCAGCTCGTCGTCCGGCACGGCGAGGCCGACGAAGCGCTGGCGCATGCGCAGGCCGCACTCGACATCGCGCTGGCGGTGCAGAACCCCGAGAGCCAGGCGCGCGCGTGGTGGTGCAGCGGCCGCGCCGA
>JANNBZ010000137.1:0-4588 GCA_031386065.1 Burkholderiales bacterium | reverse complement strand
AGCCCCGAGGCGCGCGACAGCGTGCGCGAACCCACCGGCTGGCCGTCGGCGATGTAGCGCTCGACCAGGGTTTTCAGAAGGGTTCTTGCGCGCTCGTCCATGCTCGATTTCATTGTAGGTTGCGCCGCGCGCACAGCCCGGATTGCACAGGTCGCTGTGGTGTAATTCCCCATGGCAAGCCGCTTCCGTCACGCTGCACTGGTCGGCAAATACAACGCTCAGGGCATGCGCGGCGTGCTCGACGACATTGCGGGCTTCCTGATCCGCCAGGGCCTGGAAGTTTCGCTGGAACACGACACCGCGCTGAACACCGGCATTACCGACCACGGCGCGCTGAACGCGGCCCAGATCGGCGAGCACTGCGACATCGCGGTGGTGGTTGGCGGTGACGGCACCATGCTCGGCATTGCGCGCCAGTTGTCGCGCTTCGGCACCCCGCTGGTGGGCATCAACACCGGGCGGCTGGGCTTCATCACTGACGTGGCGATCGGGCAGTACGCCGAGGCGCTGGCACCGATGCTGGCGGGCGACTTTGAGGAAGAACACCGAACCATGCTCGAAGGCGGCGTGTGGCGCGACGGCGTGTGCATCTTCGAAGGCTTTGCGATGAACGACGTGGTGGTCAGCCGAGGCGCCACGTCGAGCATGGTGGAGCTGAAGGTGAACATCGGTGCTGACAACGTGACCAACCTGCGTGCCGACGGGCTGATCATCGCGTCGCCCACCGGCTCGACGGCCTATGCGCTGTCGGCCGGCGGGCCGATCCTGCACCCGGGCATCGCCGGCTGGGTGCTGGTGCCGATTGCACCGCACGATTTGTCGAACCGGCCCATCGTGCTGCCCGACGCCGGCGAGATCAGCATCGAGATCGTGGCCGGGCGCGACGCCAGCGTGAACTTCGACATGCAAAGCCTGGCCAGCCTGCTGCACGGCGACCGCATCAGCGTGCGCCGCTCAATGCACCAGGTGCGCTTTTTGCACCCCAGGGGCTGGAGCTACTACGCCACGCTGCGCGGCAAGCTGCACTGGAACGCGGGCGCGAGCTGACCATGCTCAGACGGCTGTCGCTGCGAGACTTCGTGATCGTCACGGCGGTCGAGGTCGAACTCGATTCCGGCTTCGCGGTGCTGACCGGTGAAACCGGAGCCGGCAAGTCGATCCTGATCGACGCGCTGCAACTCGCGCTGGGCAGCCGGGGCGATGCCGGCGTGGTGCGCGAAGGCGCGGCCCGCGCCGAGATCACGGCCGAGTTCGACACACCCGCCTCGCTGATGGCGTGGCTGGACGAAGCCGGCTTCGAGGCCGCCAACAGCGTGCTGCTGCGCCGAACCATCGACGCGCAAGGCAAGAGCCGGGGCTGGGTCAACGGCAGTGCAGCAACGCTCGCGCAGTTGCGCGAAGCGGCCGATCACCTGGTCGACATTCACGGCCAGCACGCGTGGCAAAGCCTGACCCGTGCGCCGTCGGTGCGCGGCCTGCTCGATGCCTACGCAGGTGTTGACGCGGCGCCGCTGGCGCAGGCCTGGTCGCACTGGAAGGCGGCCGCCGACGCGCTGAAGCTGGCGCAAACAAAACACGCCGACCTGGATCGCGAGCGCGAGCGGCTGGCCTGGCAGATCGGCGAGGTCGACAAGCTGGCACCCGCCGCCGACGAATGGGATTTGCTGAATGCCGAGCACCAGAAGCTGTCGAACGCGCAGTCGCTGATCGACGCGGCGCGCGGCGCACTGGCCGCCGTCAGCGAGGCCGACGACAACGCCGAAACGCTGGCCGCACGCGCGGTCGACGCGCTGCAGCAGGTGGCTTCGTTCGACCCGCAGCTCGCGGCCGTGGTCGACGTGCTGCACAGCGCGCAGGCGCAGTTGCAGGACGCGGCGCACACGCTGGGCAGCTACCTGCACCACACCGAACTCGAACCCGAGCGCCTGCGCGAGCTGGACGAACGGCTGGCTGCGTGGATCGGCCTGGCGCGCCGCTACCGTCGCCCGCCGTCGGAGCTGCCGGCACTGTGGGCGCAGTGGAAAGACGAGCTGCGCGCACTCGACGCGGCGGCCGACCTGAACGCCCTGCAGCGCCAGCTCGCCGAGGCGCAGGCGCAGTTCGACGCGCAGGCCCAACGCGTCTCGGCCGCGCGCCTCAAGGCCGCACCCAAGCTGGCGCTCGCGGTGACGCAGGCAATGCAGTTGCTCGGTATGACGGGCGGCCAGTTCGAGGTGGCGCTGATGGCGCAAGACGCACCGCAAAGCTTCGGCCTGGAGTCGGCCGAGTTTCGGGTGGCGGGCCATGCCGGCAGCACGCCGAGGCCGCTGGCCAAGGTGGCTTCGGGCGGTGAGCTGTCGCGCATCGCGCTGGCCATCGCGGTGACGACCAGCCAGCTGGAAGGCGCCGACAACGCAGCCGGCACGCTGATCTTCGACGAGATCGACGCCGGCGTCGGCGGCAGCGTGGCCGAAACCGTGGGCCGCCTGATGAAGCAGCTCGGGCGCGATCGGCAGGTGATGGCCGTCACCCATTTGCCGCAAGTGGCCGCCTGCGCCGACCACCATTTCGTGGTGTCCAAAAGCACGCAAGGCGGCAGCACGCAGAGTGCGGTTCAGTTGCTCAGCGGCGAGGCGCGCGTGGCAGAAATTGCGCGCATGCTGGGCGGCGAACGGCTGTCGAACACCAGCCTTGCGCATGCGCAGGAGCTGCTCAGCGGAGGTGCCGAGCAGAGTCGCGCACCGCGCAGCCGCAAACCATGACGACCCCCGACACCCCCGCCGTCGAGCTGACTGCCAGCACCGACACCGGCAGGCCGCGCGAGCTGGTGCTGGTGACCGGCATTTCAGGCTCTGGCAAATCGGTGGCGCTGCACGCGCTGGAAGACGCCGGTTTCTACTGCGTCGACAACCTGCCGCCCGAACTGCTGCGTGGTTTTTTGCAACTCGAACGCAAGCGGCTCGACCGTCGCGTGGCGATTGCGGTCGACGTGCGCAGCGCCAGTTCGTTGCCGCACCTGTTGCCGCTGATCGAGCAACTGCGTGAAGAAGGCGTGACGGTGCGTTCGGTCTTCCTCGACGCCACCACCGACGCGCTGGTGCGCCGCTTTTCTGAGACGCGGCGGCCGCATCCGCTGACGCAGGCCGCCGCCGATCTGGTGCAGGGCCGGCGCAAGGAAGACCAATCGAACAACGGGCACCGCGTGCTGGTCGACGCGATCGAGCTCGAACGCGAATTGCTGGCCGCGCTGCGCGAGGTCTCCACCGTGGTCGACACCAGCCAGCTGCGTCCGACCCAGCTGCGGCTGTGGATGCGCGACCTGGTCAAGGCCACCGGCTCGGCGCTGACGCTGGTGTTCGAGTCGTTCGCGTTCAAGCACGGCGTGCCGCTGGACGCCGACTACGTGTTCGACGTGCGCGTGCTGCCCAACCCGCACTACGTTCGCGAGCTGCGCGCGCACACCGGCCGCGACGCCGACGTGGCCGCCTACCTGGCAGCGCAGCCCGAAGTCGGTGAAATGATGGGCCAGATCGAAACCTTCCTGTCGCGCTGGTTGCCGGCTTTCGAAGCCGACCAGCGCAGCTACCTGACGGTGGCCATCGGCTGCACCGGCGGGCAACACCGCTCGGTGTATTTCGTCGAGACGCTGGCGGCGCGTTTCGCGTTGCGAGCAGTCACGCTGGTGCGCCACCGCGAGCTGGACGCGCGGGACTGAAGCCGACCGTCACGACTCTGGCTCGCCGGCTGTCAACAGCAGCTTCCTGAGCGGTGCCGGCAGGCCGATCGACATGGCTTCAGCAATCCCCCACCAGCGGCCTGCGCTCGCGCTTGCGTTCAAGGCATCCGTGACGGCCGCCACCGACGCGGCACTGACGCGCGGCGGAAGGGTCCAGCGCAGCGGGTGCAGCGTCCAGTCGAGGTGGGTCAGCGTGTGCACGAAGCTGGGCAGGGCCTGAGCCTTGCCGGGCCAGGCGGCACTCATTGAATCGAACGCGGCGGCCGACTCGAACTCGGGCAGGCTCCACAAGCCGGCCCACACGCCGGTGGCAGGGCGTTGCTGTAACCAGACCTGGTCTCGCCAGCACAGCCACAGCCACACGTGCTCACGCCGGCCGCGCTTGAGCTTGCGCGTTTTCACCGGGTAGCGTTCCGGTGTGCCATCGCGCGTGGCGACACAGTCGGTGCGCACCGGGCACAACAGGCAAAGTGGCGAGCGCGCCAGGCACAGCGCGGCACCCAGGTCCATCAGACCTTGCGTGTAGTGCTCGATGCCTGACTCGGGCAACAGGCGCGTGGCCTGCAACCAGAGTTCACGCTCTGACGCCGCCTCGGCCAGGTCGCCGTCGAAGCCGAGCACCCGCGTCAGCACGCGTTTGACGTTGCCGTCGAGGATGGCCACCCGCTCGCCGAAACAGAAGGCCGCGATGGCGGCGGCGGTGGAGCGGCCGATGCCGGGCAACGTCTGCAAGGCCGCACTGCTGGCGGGGAACACGCCGCCGTGCTGGTCGACCACCGCCTGCGCGCAACGGTGCAGGTTGCGCGCCCGGCTGTAGTAGCCCAGGCCGCTCCACAGGCCGAACACATCGTCGAGCGATGCCGCTGCCAGCGC
>JANNBZ010000097.1:0-5002 GCA_031386065.1 Burkholderiales bacterium | reverse complement strand
GACGTTCAGGTACGGGTGCGTGATGCCGGGCACCGTGGACGTGATGTTCTTGTAGAGCGTGTTCTGCTGGTACAGCGCGGCCAGGATCGCCACCGCGCCTTGCAGTGCGTCGACACCGCTGTCGGGAATGGCGGCGTGCGCGGTCTTGCCGTTGACCGTGACTTCCAGCTGCAGGCAACCGTTGTGGGCGGTGACCACCTGGTGGCTGAAGCCGGCGGCCATCGCCAGGTCGGGTTTCGTCAAGCCCTGCGCCAGCAGCCAGCCGGGGCCGATCTCACCGCCGAATTCTTCGTCGTAGGTGAAGTGCAATTCGACCGCGCCCTTCAGCGGCGCGCGCAGCGCCTCGATGGCCCGCAGCGCGAACGTGAAGCTCGCGAAATCGCTCTTGCTGACCGCCGCCGCGCGGCCGTACAGCTTGCCGTCGGCCACCTGGCCGCTGTACGGCCCGTGCGTCCAGCCGTCGCCGGGCGGCACCACGTCACCGTGCGCGTTCAGTGCGATGGTCAAGCCTGGGACGCCGGCGCCTCCCTGTGGCCGGCGCACGATCAGGTTGGTGACGGTCTGCAGCCCGGCGGCCTTCACGTCCGCCTCGGGCACCGCGTATTTTTCGGCCTCGAAGCCGAAGGCATGCAACAGCTCGGCGGTGCGCTCGGCGTGCGGTGCGTTGTTGCCGGGCGGGGTGTCGGTGGGCACCTGCACCAGGGCCTGCAGGAAGCGAACTTCTTCGTCGAAATGGGCGTCGACCCAGGCGTCGATCTGGTCGTAGGGCGTCGTCATGTGAAGTCTTGGGCGCATTGATTCAGGAAATTCTGGAACGCCTCGACGCACAGTTGCGTGTCGTCGTTGCTGATGCTTTCCAGCGGGTTGTGGCTGATGCCGGAATTGCCGCCGCGCAAGAACAGCATGGCCTGTGGCATCACCTCGTGCAGCTTCATCGCGTCGTGGCCGGCGCCACTGGGCAGGCGATGCACCGGCAGTCCGAGTGCGGCCACCGCGCGTTCCCAACGCGCTTGCAGTTGGACGTCACTGGGCGCGGCGGCAGCGCGCATCGTGGGCTCGACCGTGAAGTGCAGTCCGCGCCGCTCGGCGATGCGCTGCAGCTCGGCCAGCACGTCGGCCGCGCAGGCATCGCGCGCGTCGTCGGTGGTGGCGCGAATGTCCAGGCTGAAGCGGCAGCGGCCGGGCACCACGTTGATCGATCCGTTCGGCACGTTCAACATGCCCATCGTGCCGACGATGTTCTCCTTCGCCGCAGCACGCCGCTCCAGGTACAGGGCCAGCTCGGCCACCGCCGTCGCGGCGTCGCGCCGCGTGCGCATCGGCGTGGTGCCGGCGTGGCTGGCCATGCCGATCACTTCGCCGGTGTAACGCACGCTGCCGTTGATCGAGGTGACCACGCCCAGCGGCAGGTCGAGCTCGTTCAGCACCGGGCCCTGCTCGATGTGGACTTCGATGAAGCCGATGTATTTCGATCGGTCGCGCCGAATCGCAGGAATGGCGTTCGGGTCGAGCCCAGCCCGCGACATCGCCTGCCGCATCGAGACGCCATCGGCATCGACCTGATCGAGCCACGCGGTGTCGAACTGCCCGATCAGCGCGCCCGAGCCGAGAAAGGTGGCCTTGTAGCGCTGGCCTTCTTCTTCGGCGAAGGCCACCACTTCCAGGTCGAACGGCAGCCGCCGGCCTTGTGCATGCAGCTCGCGCACGCACAGCATGGGCACCAGGATGCCGAGCCGGCCGTCGTACTTGCCGGCATTGCGCACGGTGTCGTAGTGCGATCCGGTGAGCAGGCGTTGCGCGCCGGCCCGGCTGCCCTGATACAGCCCCACCACATTGCCCACCGCGTCGATCACCACGTCGTCGAAGCCGCACTCGCGCATCCACGCGCTCAGCTGCGCTGCGCAGGCGCGGTGCGCGTCGGTCAGGTAGATGACGGTGAGCTGGCCCGCCTCAGTTGCGCCGGGGTCGCTGTGCGCGGCCAGGGCTTCGGCCCAGTCCCACACCAAGTTGCCCAGTGCCGGCGTGACGCCGAACTTGTCGTTCAGCCGGATCTCGGCAATGCGGTGGATGTGGCGCAGGCACTCGGCGAATTCGAAGTCGGGGTGGCCGTCGAGCCGGCGTTCCAGCGTGGCGATGATTTCGGTGCGCGTGAGGCCGGTCCCGCGCGGCCCGCGAATGGCCAGCAGAAAGGGCCAGCCGAACTTGGCGTTGTAGGCCGCGTTCAGGCGCTGCAGCGCAGCCAGTTCCTGCGGCGTGCATTGGCTGAGTCGGCTGCGCGATTGTTCATCGGCCGACTCGGCCGTGAGCGTGCCCGCCAACGCTGCCTTGCCGGCCAGTTCGGGGTGCGCGCGCAGCAGCGCGAGCTGCGGCTCGCGGCCCGCGCTGCGCACCCCCTCGACCAGCGCGCGCTTGAGCTGCGCGAGGCTTGTGAACGGCCGCTGTGGCAACACGCCTTCGGCGATCCACGGCGAGTGCTCGTACACACCTTCCAGCCAGGCGGCAGCCTGCGCGGCGGGCGCGGCGTTGAACTCGTCGAACGTCATGCGCTGCCCTCGTCTTGCGGCGCAGGAAAGTGCGCCTGCCAGTGGCGCGCGATGTCGATGCGCCGGCAGACCCACACGCGCGAATGGCGTTGAACATGGTCCATGAAAAGCTGCAGGCCCTTGAAGCGGCCGGGGTGGCCGATCAGCCGGCCGTGCAGGCCGATGCTCATCATCTTCGGCGCGGTGTCGCCCTCGGCGTACAGCACATCGAAGGCATCGCGCAGGTAGGCAAAGAAGTGCTCGCCGGTGTTGAAGCCCTGCGGCGAGGCGAAGCGCATGTCGTTGGTGTCGAGCGCGTACGGGACGATCAAGCGCTGCAGGCGGCTGCCGTCGGAACGCTGCACCGGCATCCAGAACGGCAGGTCGTCGCCGTAATGGTCGCTGTCGTACTCGAAGCCGCCGTGGTCGGCGACCAGCCGCTTGGTGTTCGGGCTGTCGCGCCCGGTGTACCAGCCCAGCGGCCACTGGCCGTGCGTCAGATCGCGAATGATGCGGCTGGCGGTGGCGATGTGCTCGCGCTCCTGTGCCTCGGGCAGGTGCTGGTGGTGGATCCAGCGCCAGCCGTGGCAGGCGATCTCGGCGCCTTGCTGCATGAACGCGTCGACCAGGTCCGGGTGCCGTTGCAGCGCCATCGCCACGCCGAACACCGTCAGCGGCAGACCGCGCCGCTCGAACTCGCGCAGGATGCGCCAGACGCCGGCGCGCGAGCCGTATTCGTACATCGACTCCATCGACAGGTGCCGCGCCTCAAAGGCCTGCGCGCCGACGATTTCCGACAGGAAGGTCTCGGACGCCGCATCGCCGTGCAGCACCGAGTTCTCGGCCCCTTCCTCGTAGTTCAAGACGAACTGCACTGCGATGCGCGCGCCGTCGGGCCACTGCGCGTGCGGTGGCGTGCGGCCGTGGCCGATCAGGTCTCGCGGGTAGTCGTCTTGCATCATTCTTGCGGTGAATCACGGATCGAAAAAACGGCGTCGGCAAGCTGGGCGACACTTTCGACTTGTCTCTGCCGGGCCGGGCACGACAGCATAGCCAATGCCAAGCTTCAAAAGGGAACCATGGGACAACTCACCACCCACGTGCTCGACACCATGAACGGCTGCCCGGCTGCGGGCATGGCCGTCAGCCTGCTCCGCCTGGCCGCCGATGGCAGCCCCAGCGCGATGCGCCAGTGGACGCTGAACGCCGATGGCCGGGCCGACGCGCCGCTGCTCGCCGGTGCCGAATTCCAGCCCGGCCGCTACCGGCTGCAGTTCGCCGTGGCCGACTACTTTCGCGCGCGCGGCGTGGCCTTGCCCGAGCCACCGTTCCTCGACCGCGTCAGCATCGACTTCGGCCTGGCCGACGCGGCGGCGCACTACCACGTGCCCCTGCTCGCCAGTCCCTGGGCCTATTCCACCTACCGCGGCAGCTGAGGACGGCTCGCATGGACGCGTACCTGCTCGACTGGGCCAACCTGCTGCTGCGCTGGGCGCATGTGATCACCGCGGTGGCGTGGATCGGCGCCTCGTTCCACTTCGTCGGGCTCGACAACAGCCTGACCCCGCCGCTGGATGAGGCCGATCGCGCCAAGGGCATCGGTGGCGAGCTGTGGGCGGTGCATGGCGGCGGCTTCTACCACCAGCAGAAGTACCCGGTCTCGCCGGCGCGCCTGCCCGAACACTTGCACTGGTCGATGTGGGAAAGCTATTCCACCTGGCTGACCGGCTTTGCGTTGTTCACGGTGATGTACCTGTTCAACGCCGGCATGTTCCTGATCGACAAGTCGTTGTACGACTGGACGCCCGCTGCCGCCGTGGCCACCGCCCTCGGGTTTCTGGCCGTTTTCTGGATCGTCTACGACGTGATCTGCCGGGTCTTCGGGCCGCGCCGTCACGGCGACCTGATCGTCGGCGCGCTGGTGTTCGCGTTCATCGTGTTCGCATCGTGGTTGTCGTGCCGCCTGTTTGCCGGCCGCGCTGCGTTTTTGCTGGTCGGCGCGATGATGGCCACCACGATGAGCGGCAACGTGCTGTTCTGCATCATCCCCGGCCAGCGCAAGGTGGTGGCCTGTTTGCGCGCCGGCCTGCCGGTGGACCCGGTGCACGGCCAGCGCGGCAAGCAGCGCAGCGTGCACAACACCTACTTCACGCTGCCGGTGCTGTTCACCATGCTCAGCAACCACTACAGCTTTCTGTACGGCGGCCAACTCAACTGGCTGCTGCTGGTGCTGGTGATGGCGGCCGGCGCGTTGATCCGCATGAGCTTCTTGCTGCGGCACAAGGCGCTCGCGTTCGGGCAGCCGGTGCAGTGGCGCTACGCGTTGGCGGGCACGCTGTTGCTGGTCGGCGTGGTCGGCGCCAACCTGCCCGCGCCTGCACCTGCTGTGGCTGCCGCAGCGCCAGTGACCTTCGCCGAGGTGCAGCAGGTGGTGGCGCAGCGCTGCGCGATGTGCCACAACCAAAATGTGGCCAGCAAGA
>JANNBZ010000046.1:0-10289 GCA_031386065.1 Burkholderiales bacterium | reverse complement strand
GCGGCCGTGTGCTGATGTAGGCCGCGGCAGGCGCGCCGGTCACGGTGTCGGCAATCAGCTTCGCCTGGCGGGCGATGGGTTCGATGAACCGATGCGCCAGTCCGTCGATGCTGATGCAGTCGCCCAGCGCGTGGATGTTGGCCACGTTCGTGCGCAAGGTTTGCGCGTCGACATCGATGCCGTTGCGCCAGTTCAGGCCCGCGCTGTGCGCCAGGCGGCTCGGTGTTTGCAGTCCGGTGGCCGCGACCACGTGTTCAGCGTCAAAGCGTTGCCCGTCGTCGGTGTGAACGCTGCGCACACTGCCGGTTCGCGTGACCCCGCTGATGAGCACGCCGCCCACGAAACGCAGCGGCAGCCCCTGCCACGCGGCCAGCAGTTCGAACGAAGCGCCTTCGTTCAGCAGGTTGCCCAGCGGCAGCACGTTCAGGTCCAGCAGCGTGACCGGGTGGCCCGCCAGCGCCAGGTCGTTGGCCAGTTCGCAGCCCACCAGTCCGGCGCCAGCGACCAGCACGCGTTGCGGTGCGACCGGGTTCGGCGTGCCCAACCGCTCGCGAAACTTCAGGTACGCGTCGAGGTGGTTGATGCGCCAGCACAGCGCCGCCGGCAGCGGTGCCACCTCGCGCGGCGCGGCGCCGTGCGCCAGCACCAGGTGCCGGTAGCGCAGGCTGCCGCGCGTGGTGCGCAAGGTGTTCGCCTGGGTGCTCACGCTGACGGCATGGGTGCGCGGCAGCAGCCGCACGTTCAGTCGCTGCGCGGCGGCGGCGGCTGGCTCTTTCACGAGGGCCGCCGCATCGATTTTCTTGGCCAGCGCCACCGACAGCAGCGGCTTGTCGTACACGGCTGCGTCGCAGGCGGCCACCAGGGTGATAGTCAGATCTGCGTCGCGCTCGCGCAGTGCCTGCGCCATTTGCCAACCGGCGCGGCCGGCACCGACGATCACCACGCCGGCATCGGCGCGCGAACCCGCCGCGCGGCGCGGGCTGCGCGCAGCGCGACGCGGCAACGCAGTGGCCTCGTACGGTTCAAAGTCGGCCTTGGTGACGCCGCACAGCGGGCAGGCCCAGTCGTCGGGGATGTCGTCGAAGCGGGTGCCCGGCGCCAGGCCGCTGTCGGCGTCGCCTTTCGCTTCGTCGTAGATCAGACCGCAGGCGCGGCAGATGAAGCTGCGAAAAACGTCGGCGACCTGCCCGGCGGTCATGCTGGCATCTCGGCGGCGCTGAGCCGCGCGATCTCCTTGCGCAGGTGCTTGATGGCCGGCGTGACGATGGCGACGAAATGCGACTCGCGCACGCGGCGCTGCACGGCCGAGCTCATCAGGTAGCCGCGCGCGCCCTGGTGCAGCAGGGCCGACTGCGCGGCGCGCAGCGACAACTCGCTGGCGTGGGCGCGCGCATCGAGCACGTCGATCAGAAATTCGGTGTCGTTGGCATACGGCGTTTTCGCCAGCCGCAGGGTGCGTTCGGTCAGCGCGTCCAGTTCGGCTTGCAGGTCGTCGGGCCGGTCTTCCAGGAACTCGTTCACGTGGCCGAGCTGCCGCTCCACGTCCCACATCGAGTCGATCGCACCTTGCGCCACGCCCAGGCCCATGCCGCATTGCAGCAGGATGAACGCCGCGCGAATCCGGCCGATGAACCGGCGCACCGGGTCGGCGATGAGTTGGTCGGCCCCGATGAAGTGGTCGGTCAGGCGCACCGCGTAGGTGTTGGTGCCCTCCATGGCCGAGAACGACGGGCAGTCGCGCAGCTCGACGCCGCGGGCATTGCAATGCACGACGAACATCACTTCGCGAGGTGCCTCGCCGGCATCGGTTTCAACCACCGCGACGGCACCGAAGTAGTGGTCGGGTCCGAGGTTGCTGACCCAGGGCAGCGTGCCATTGACGAGGTAGCCGCCGTCCACCGCGCGCGCCTTCAGCAGCAGCGTCTCGATGCCGGCGAAGGTCTTCATCGGGTTGCTCATGCCGGTGGCGCCCAGCGTGCGGCCCGCCGCGTGTTCGGTCAGCGCATGGCCCATCAGCGCCGGGTTGCCCGACTGTTCCATGTAGACGCCGCACACGTCGTGGCACCACACCATGAAGCCGGTGGCGCCGCACACGCGCGACACCTCGGTGATGGCGCGAATGGCGGCACCGAAATCCGCCGGTTGTGCGCCTTGCACCATGTGTGCCTTGAAGGCGCCCAGTTCGCCCAGCCGGTGCAGGATGCTTTTCGGATAAATGCCGCGGCGGTCGATGTCGTCGGCCAACTCGGCCAACGCGCCGTCGGC
Source organism: Burkholderiales bacterium (assembly GCA_031386065.1). Taxonomy (GTDB): domain Bacteria; phylum Pseudomonadota; class Gammaproteobacteria; order Burkholderiales; family Burkholderiaceae_C; genus JANYJJ01. The sequence goes on along the minus strand of JANNBZ010000046.1, from coordinate 8,024 downwards.
CAGTTCACGCACTGCTTGCAACATCGCCTCGGGCGGTGACGCGGCGGGCGGATCGAACGCATCGAGCCCGTCGCGGCTGACGGTTTCCATCACGGCAGACATGGATCTTTCCTCCGATGTGCTTGGTCAACGATTAAGCCATGTCGATGGCGAAGGCGATCGGGTTGCGCATGCTGTTGGCCACCGGGGAATACAGGTTGGCGTGCTGCACGATCTCGTCCAGCACCTCGCGCGTCGCATCGCCTTCGATTTCGACCTTCACCCGAATCGCCTGGAAGCCCATTTCGGGCGGCAGCTTTTCGGCGCCACCGGCGCCCCAGGCGGCGGGGTTGCCGATGTCGCCTTCCAGAAACAATTCCAGCTTGCTCAGCGTCACTTGCTTCCAGGTGGCGACCGCCGTGATGCCCACGGCCAGGCAGCCGCCCAGCGCCGACAGCACGACTTCGCCGGGGGCGGGCGCGGTGTCCTGTCCAAACAGGTGGAGTGGCTCGTCGACCACCACCGGCGCATGGTGGCCCACATAGCTGAGCGTGCGGTACTGGCCGTCGACCACGGTGTGGACCTTGTTGGTGCCGCGCGAGGTCGGGTTGTTGCGGCCCTTCTCGGCGAAGGCCATCAGCCCGTCACGGTCGATCGGGCGCAGGTGGGTTTTGACGGTGCTGACGGGCTTAGGTTCGATAACAGTGGACATGGGGTGTGGTTCTTCGAGTTGCTCCTTCCCCCTCGAAGGGGGAAGGCTGGGATGGGGGTGAAATCGTTGAACAGAGCACTGGACAGAAACGGCGTGGGTTTGAAGCTCTCACCTCCACCCGGCCCCTTCCCCGTCGAGGGGGAGGGAAGGCAACTCACGCGGCCATTGCCAGCTTCGGCTTCGGCTCGGCGAACGGCAGCCCGCTTTCAATCGGCAGCGCCGGGTCGCGCGACCACTCGTTCCACGAGCCGAAGTACATCCGCACGTCGCTGAAGCCAGCCTGCTTCAATGCCAGGAAGGTGTTCGACGCGCGCGCGCCTTTGAAGCAGTACAGGTAGATCGTGTCGTCGGTCGATATGCCGGCGGTGGCCGCCTCGGCCTTCACTTCGTCGGGCGACTTGATCATCGGGCCCATGCTCGACGGCTTCATGAAGCGGTACCACTCCAGCCACTTGGCACCCGGAATGCGGCCCTTGCGCGGCGCGTAGTCGCGGCCGTAGGGCGACGAGCTGTCGCCGATCCATTCGTCGATGTCGCGCACGTCGAGCAGCACGGTGTCGGTGCCGCTTTGGCCCAGCACGGCGGCCAGCATCTCGTCCTTGGTCAGCATCACGTCGGCCATCGTCAAGTCGGTCGGGAATGTCCCCGGCGTGACCGGTGTCACCTCGGTAGTGCTGGCCATGCCACCGGCTTTCCACGCCGAGTAGCCGCCGTTCAGCACCTTCACCTTCGGGTAGCCCAGCCAGGTGAGCAGGTAGTAGCCGCGGCACGACTGGCCATAGCCGCTGTTCAGCGCGTCTTCGTAGAACACGGCTGTCTCGGCGCCTGACAAACCGATGGCGCCGAAGTGCTCGGCGAAGGTGCCCTTCAATTCGTTCAGGCCCTCGGCGGTCGACGTGGCGAGGAAGGTGAAGATTTCGCGCAGGTTCACGGCGCCGGGAATGTGGCCCGCAACGTAGGTGTCGGCGTCGCGCGTGTCGATCACGACGACCGGCTCGGCCTGCATCAGCGCGCTCAGCTCGGCGGGGGAAATCAGGACGTTGGGTGTGCTCATCAGGTTCTCCGGTGGGTGGGGCTGAGCCTGTGTTTGCAACCTGTGTGCCAACCGCGCCTGACTGCGCCTTGTCGGCCGCCAGCCCGCATGGGTGCTGGGTTTCTGGCAAACACACCGAATTCACGAGGCGCGTTGCGCACGACAGATTGTCGACAAATTGTCGCCAATCTGTCGCCCCGTCAGGCTGACGCCGCCGTGTCTGAAAGCCGGCGCCAGCGGTAGCCGAACTGGCGCGGTGTCATGCCCAGCGACTGCGCTGCGCGCGACTGGTTGCCGCCATGCCGGGCCATTGCCTGCCGCAGCTCCTGCGCGCTGTGCGAATGCAGCTCGCGGTACTCGCGAATGATCGGCGCGGAAGAATCGCCGGACGGCGTCGCATCGCGTGGCAGTGCGGCGGCGGGTTTCAAGGCCAATGCCGTGGCGGCGCCGGCCGGCAGAAAGCGCTCGACCTCGGCCTGCGAAATCACGCTGCCGTCTGCCAGCAGCACGACGCGCTCGATCACGTTGGCCAGCTCGCGGATATTGCCCGGCCAGGGCTGTGCTTCCAGCGCGTCAAGAGCGGCCGGCGACAAGTTCACATTGCGCTGGTTGGCCTGGTTGGTGCGGTTCAGGAAGTGCAGCGCAATCGGCCGAATGTCTTCGCGCCGTTCGGCCAGCGACGGCAAGCGGATCGGGATCACGTTCAGGCGGTAGAACAGGTCGCGCCGGAACAGCCCGCGCTCGACCTCGGCTTCGAGGTCGCGGTTGGTGGCCGCCACCAGCCGCACGTTGACAGACACCTCGCGCTTGCCGCCGAGCCGCACGATGCTGCCCTCTTGCAGGGTGCGCAGCAGCTTGGCCTGCATCTGCAGCGGCAGCTCGCCGATCTCGTCCAAAAAGATGGTGCCTCGGTCGGCCTGCTCGAACCAGCCGGCGCGTGCTACCTGCGCCCCGGTGAAGGCACCGCGCTCGTGGCCGAACAGCTCCGACTCGAACAACGTCTCGGGAATCGCCGCGCAGTTCACCTTGATGAACGGTGCGTCGCGCCTTGGGCTGGCCAGGTGCACCGCGCGCGCGAACAATTCCTTGCCGGTGCCCGACTCGCCCAGCAGCAGCACGCTGGCCGACGCGTGCGAAACGCGCTCCAGTTCGCCCAGCGCCTGCAGCAGGCGCGGCGAGGTGCCGATGATTCCGTAGCGCGCCGCCGCCGATTCGAGCGCACGCGTCAGCAGCGCGTTGCGGGCTTCCAGGGCGCGGGTTTTTTCCTCCACCAGCGAGCGCAGCTGCAGCATCTGGCCGGCCAGCGTGGCCAGGATCTTCAGCACCGCCACATCGTCGTTCAGCAGGCGATGCCGGCGCCGAATGCGGTGCACGCCGAGCACGCCGACGGTGCGCCGATTCACCTCGATCGGCAGCGCGATGAAGGCCACTGTTTCCTGCGGCAACTGGCTGCGTTCCACGGCGCGCGCCAGAAAGCGCGGCTCGGCGTCGATGTCCTGCACGATCATGGCCTGGCCGGTGGCCAGCACCGCGCCGGTGATGCCCTCGCCGGCGGCATAGCGCCCGCGTGCCATCTCGGCGCGTGTCAGGCCGTAGGCGTAGCGGATAGACGACGGGCCGGGCGGCGCATGCCGGGCCGCGCCGCCGTCGTCAGCGTCCACCGCATCGGCCAGCACCACGCGCCCGCGGTTCAGGCCCAGCAGCTCCGACAGCAGGTGCAGCATCTCGCGCAGCACCACCTCGGGCGCCAGGCTTTGCCCGACCAGGCGCATCACCTCGCTCATCAGCAACAGTTCCTGGGCCCGCCAAGGCGGGTCGGCCACGGGGGTGGCGGGCGAGCTGGTGGCCGGATTGGCAGCAGGCGGGGCGCGCATTGGCGTATTCATGCAAGAAGCCCGCCATCGGACGCGTCAGCCCCGGTTCAGGCCCCTGCACGCCCTGGGGCTCAATGAGCGGCCTGGTTCCCCCACAACTGCTTCAGCCGCGCATCGCGCCCGCAGCTGGTGCGGTAGTACTGGTAGCGCACCGGGTTCTTCAGGTAGTAGTCCTGGTGGTAGCCCTCGGCCGGGTAGAAGGCTCCGGCCTTCACCACCTCGGTCACGATCGCTTCCTTGAACGGCTTCGACTTTTCAAGCGCCGCGCGCGAGGCCTGTGCCACCTGAAGCTGGGCCGCGTCGACCGCGAAAATCCCGGTGCGGTACGGCGAGCCGACATCGCAGAACTGGCGGTCGGCCGTGGTCGGGTCGATGGTGCGCCAGAAGTGTTCCACCAACTGCGCGTAGCTGACCTTGGCCGGGTCGAACACCACCTCCACCGCTTCGGCGTGGCTGGTGTGCTTGCCAGAGACCTGCTCGTAGGTCGGGTTCGCCACCGTGCCGCCGGTGTAGCCCGAGGTGGTCGACAGCACGCCGGGCAGCTTGTCGAAGTCCGACTCCACACACCAGAAGCAGCCGCCAGCGAAGATGGCCTTGGCGGTGGGTGCCGTTGCGGCTTTGGCTGCCGGCGGTTGTTGCGCGCCGCACAAGCCAGCCATGGCAAGCAGCGTGGCTGCGGTACCGAGTTTCAAAACAGCTTGCAGGTTGTTCATACCGCGTTCTCAAATTTCAACGCCACACCGTTGTTGCAATAGCGTTTGCCGGTCGGCTTCGGCCCGTCGTTGAACACATGGCCGTGGTGGCCGCCGCAGCGCGCGCAGTGGTATTCGGTGCGCGGCAGGATCAGCTTGAAATCGGTGCTGCTGATGAACGCATCGGGCAGTGTGGTGAAGAAGCTGGGCCAGCCAGTGCCGCTGTCGAACTTCATGTCCGACGTGAACAGCGGCAACTCGCAACCCGCGCACACATAGCGGCCCTTGCGCTTCTCGTTGTTCAGCGGGCTGGTGCCGGCGCGCTCGGTGCCTTCGTGGCGCAGCACGTCGTACTGCGCCGGCGTCAACCGCTTCTTCCATTCGGCGTCGGGCAGGGTCAGCGGTTCGATCTTGGGCTTGGCATCGGTGCCTTGTGCCAATGACGCCTTAGGCGCAAGGCCCAGGGCGCAAAGCACGGCAAGCAGGGGTCGTCGGGTCATGGTGGAGCCTCGGGGGGTTGGGCGGGTCTGTTTGGCTGTGTCGCGCCGCAAGACGCATTCTTTCAGCTGGATGGGTGCGAGTGGTTTGGGTGGGGTTTGGTTCAGGCGGAGGGCCGGAAACGTGCGAGCCGGCGACGGCTGCGATGCATTCAGGACTGGCGTTTGGTGCTGCCCCCGCTACGATCAGCCGATGCGCATTGAGAACACAGGCGGCTGTCGTGATGGGACCGAATCGTTGGAAAGATCGGGTCGGCGCGGCGCGAATTCTGATTCGAGTGGGTTCGCCATGACAAACACCAAACTGAAGAAGGCGATTGAAACGAGGACGACTCCGTACGACGTTGCGGAGCATCTTCGTACGCCAGAGGAAATCGCTGCTTATCTGGACGCCTGGTTCCAAAAAGGCCCCGGACGACGCGGCAGGGTTTGTAAGAGCGCTGGGTGACATCGCCCGCGCGAAAGGAATGACCCAGGTTGCCAAAGACGCAGGCTGAGTCGCGAGAGTCTCTATCGGGCACTCAGCGCAGAAGGCAACCCTTCCTTCGCGACCGTGCTGAAGGTCGCGAGGGCGCTCGGGGTCAGGCTGCACGCCGAGGCGGCGTAGTCGGTTGTGTGTCGCGCGGACAGGTCGGACGGGTTTTAGAACGAAGTGAAACCTGGACTGTCTCGTAGCTTGAACGAATGGGCGTCGACACGTGTACCGGCTTGTAGATTCAATTTTTAGGGGGAACGACAGGTGCCATCTCTACAGGTCGACAGCGCCCATATCCGGATAAGAGCGCAGTCTTGCGCTGCTATCCTGGTTATGAGCGCAGATTTGCGCCAGATATTGGGTTAGGCGGCAACGCAACCCACATCCAGTCACACACTATCGCGTCACCTTCACATACACACGACTATGCGTAAAACCTCATTTATCCTCACCCTGGTTGCTAGTCTTGTGCTCGCAGCCTCTGGAGTAGTGGCTGCGCCATCGAACAAGTGCGTGGTTAACGGAACAGTCACCTATCAGCAGGGCCCCTGTCCATCTGATCAAGTTCGAAAACCTTCGACCATTCAAGAACTGAACGCCGAGGAGAAGAGGCGACGTGCGGTGGCGGCTGCATCAGCCCCCGATAAGATTGCTCCTGCGGCGCCGAAGGTTTCCAGCGGCTTCAGCTGCGACGGGCGACAGTACTGCTCACAAATGAAGTCATGTGCCGAAGCAAGGTACTTTCTCGCCAACTGCCCCGGTGCAAAGATGGACGGCGACGGGAATGGAATCCCTTGCGAGAAGCAGTGGTGTGCTCGCTAGCGCCAAGGCATCGCCGCGCGTGAACGTGCCGCCTAGCCCTTTGAGCGGACCGGCCTCCGGCCGGACGCTCATGTCATTTATTACCGTCAAGAAATATGACTGAGTACGTCGCCACAAAGGAAATCTGGGTCACATGGGTTGGCGTGCTCGATATCCAACTTGCGAGATCATTCGCACAGTTGCTGGTGAATGCTGCAAGCGACAACGTGACCAGAATACATACATTGATCCAGTCTCCTGGTGGCACAATTAATGAGGGGATATTTCTCTACGAGTTCTTTAAATCGTTCCCAGTCGAGGTTGTTGCTTACAATGGGGGGCACATAGGTAGCGCTTCTCTTTCGGCCTACCTCGGAGCTAGAAAAAGATATGTTTGTTCCAATGGCTCTTTTCTAATTCACAGATCGAAGCCAGCACCTGTCAACACATGGGCATTACCTCATATTCAAACAATCGTTGACGGTTTGCAAATCGAAGATGCAAGGACTGAGGCAGTACTTAGGTCATCCTCAAACCTCACCCAAACACATTGGAACGTATTTTTCTCAGGGTGCGATCTAACGCTGGATGCCAATACGGCCATTGATGTCGGAATATCACATGGCCTTGGCTCATTCACACCGGCAGGTCCGATGTACAGCCTGTGAGACCCTTTGAAGGACTTCCCCGTTTAGTCAACAGGGGCGCGAGGGCCCGGTGTTGCTTGTTGTCATCAAGACGCAAGACCCCGGCAATTGACCCCGGCAATGCGGCGATGCGAGCTGCCACGACCCTCCCGACTAAGGCGTCATGAACTACCTGCCCGTGATCGATCCCCGCCTGCTGTTGTAAGGTCTGCCCATGAATCAGATCCTTTCAGGCAAGCGCATCCTGGTCACGCAGGCGACCTCGTTCATGGGTCCGACTCTTTGTGAGGTCCTTGCGCAACACGGTGCGATTGTGATTGCCAACACTGACCCGCTCGCCGAAGTCGGGGCAGCACAGGCCATGGTCAACGCGGCGGGTGCAGTGGATGTGTTGGTCGTGAACCTCGCCATCTCGGCTCCAACGTCTCTTGCGACTGAGGCGTCCGGGTCCGAGTGGCGAGACACTTTCGCAGCGCTCGTCGATCCCCTGCCAAGGTTGTTCCGTGCGGCGCTTCCACAAATGATCGAGCGCCGAGCTGGAAAGATTCTGGTCGTCGGCAGTGCCTCGGCGCTGCGCGGCATAAAGCGCGCTTCTACCTACAGCGCCGCACGCGGTGCGCAACTCGCCTATGTCCAGTCCGTTGGCATTGAAGTGGCGCCACACAACGTTCAGGTGAATGCAATCGCGCAGAACTTCGTAGAGAACCCCACATACTTTCCCGCCGAAGTTCAGGCCAATCCGCGCTTCCAGGAAAAACTCAAGCGAGAGGTGCCGCTCGGTCGGCTGGTCAGCGCAAATGAAGACGCGGCGTTCGCCGCTTATCTTTGCAGCGAGGCAGCGAACTGTTTCGTTGGCCAGGTGTTTCCGGTGTGTGGCGGATGGGTCGCGCGGTAACACGGGACTTTCGCAGTCGCAGTTCGCCGCACTGTTGGGCGTGTCGGTAAGAACGCTGCGAGGCGGCGAGCAACGGGGGGCAAGCAGCCAAGCGGTGCTGCACGCACCACACGCACCTTGCTGGCAATCGCCAGCACAAATCCCAAGGCCGTGTTGGCGGTCGCAGGCAAGTAGCGCTTGGCGAAGAACACGCCCAACCCTTGCATCGAGGCGATGCGCCCCCTCACGGCTTCGGCCACAACACCCAAAGTCTCAACGGCTGCTTCATTCGCCCGGCTTGCGCCAGCGCGGCGTCGCCCCAGCCCCAGAAGAAGTCGGCCCGCACTGCCCCGGTGATGGCGCTGCCGGTGTCTTGCGCCATCACGGCGCGGCGCAGCGGGGTGGTGTTTAGCGGCTCGGTGGTGTCCAGCCACACCGGC
>JANNBZ010000029.1:0-1676 GCA_031386065.1 Burkholderiales bacterium | reverse complement strand
ATGCTGCGCTGGCCCCAGGGTTTGCCGCTGAATGCCGGCAGTGCAATGTCGGCCGGCGGCGCGGCCAGCAACGGCGGTTCCGCCACGGCAGCGTGCGTGCCGGGCTGCGGCCCGACATCGGCCTCGCCGCGCGCGATGCGCTCCAGCGCCTCGTAACTCTGGTCGATCACGCTGCCTTTCGACACCCAGCTTTTGAAGTCGCCCTGCGGCGCGTACTTGGCCACGTTGTCGGCATTGAACAAGTACGGTTTGCTGGAAAACGTGGCCGCCACCCATTGCCAGCTCAGGTGGTTGCTGGGCACGTCGCCGTCCAGCAGGTGGCCGTACAGCCAGTCGGCCCCTGCCCGCCAGTGCACCTTGCGCAGGTGCACCACATAGCTGGCCAGCCACATGCGGGCATGGTTGTGCAGGTAGCCGGTGGCGTAGAGCTGGCGCACCGCCGCGTCGATGGCCGGCACGCCGGTGCGGCCCTCGCGAATGTCGGCCGGCAGCTCGGTGGCGTAGGCGCCCGGCCACAGGTCGGCAGGCCGCATGTCGGTCAGCACCGCCTCGCCTTCGCGGCTCCACACGTGGTGAAAAAATTCGCGCCAGGCGAACTCGAACATCAGCTTGTCTTCGAAGTTCAGCCGGTGCTTCTGCACCACCCGCGCCACCGCCTGCCGCAGGCCCACCACGCCGTGCGTGAAGTAGGGCGACAGCCCGCTCACCGCGCCGTCGAGCGCGTTGCGGCTGAGCGCATAGCGGGCCGGGTGCAGCGCGTCGATGCGGCGCAGCGCCTCGGTGTGCGTGGGCTCGAAGTGCTGCAGCCGGTCCGGGATGCCGGCGATCATTGCGGCGTGCCCGTGGGCAAGCGGTGGATGGCGGGACGTGGCGGCTGGGGCATGAAAACTTCCGAAGTGGGCCGCGCAAAAGCTGCGGGCATCTTCGAGTCTAGCGAGCCCGCTCGCCTGCCGCGCCCGATGTCAGCCTGCGCGGTTGCGCATCCAGTCGGCAGTGCCGAAAAAGGACTCGACCAGGCGCGCGGCCAGGCCGGTGTCCAGTGCCTGTTCGGTCAGCGCCTGCGTCATGCACGCCATCCACTGGTCGCGCTCGCGGATGCCGATGGTGTACGGCATGTGGCGCGCACGCAGCATCGGGTGGCCGAAGCGGTCGGTGTAGTGCTGTGGGCCGCCCATCCAGCCGCGCAGAAACCAGAACAGCTTGTCACGCGAGCCGTCCAGGCTGGGCTGGTGCAAGGCCCGCAGTTCCGCAAAGCCGGGCTCCAGGTCCATCAGGTCGTAGAAGCGGTCGACCAGCGCGCGCACCGCGCTCTCGCCGCCGATGTGCGCGTAGACGCTGCCGGGTTCTGAAATGGGGATCAGGCTCACGCTCTGAGCTTGTCGGCAATCGCACCGACGGCGCGGGCTGCCGCGCTGCCGGGCAGGATTTCAAGCAGCAACTGGCGGCGCTGCACGGCTTCGCGCACCGCCGGGTCGGTGGGCACGTCGCCCAGCAGCTCCAGGCTCAGTGGCGTGGTGGGGTCGACGAACTGAGGTGTGACGAAGCGGTCGACCACCTGCTGCAGCTGACCGCGGATCACGCGGCCGTCGCCGGTGCGCGTGACCTGGTTCACCACCAGCCGGATGTGCCGGCGCTGCTGCTGCGCGGCCAGCACCTTGATGGTGGCGTAGGCGTCG
>JANNBZ010000441.1:0-2219 GCA_031386065.1 Burkholderiales bacterium | reverse complement strand
GGACTCAGCGGCGACATCGCGGCGCGCTTCGGCCTGGGCTACGCGCCCGAAGGCTGGCGTGCGCTGGCCAGTGCTTTCCCGCGCTACGACGACCCGCTGCTGGAGGAATCCGGTCTTGTCATTTCCCAAGCTGCCGAGGGTGTCGACGACGCCGACCGCAAGCGCTACGACCGGTTTCGCGACCGCATCATGTTTCCGATCCGCTCGGTGCAGGGCGAGGTGATCGGCTTCGGCGGCCGCGTGCTCGACAAGGGCGAGCCCAAGTACCTGAACTCCCCCGAGACGCCGGTGTTCAGCAAGGGGCGCGAGCTGTACGGCTTGCACGAGGCGCGACAGGGCCTGCGTCAGCGTGGCTACGCCCTGGTTGTGGAAGGCTACATGGACGTGGTCGCGCTGGCGCAACTCGGATTTCCGAACGCGGTGGCCACGCTCGGCACGGCCTGCACCGCCGAGCATGTGCAAAAGCTGTTCCGTTTCAGCGAGGCGGTGGTGTTCAGCTTCGATGGCGATGCGGCCGGCCGTCGCGCGGCGGGCCGGGCGCTGGAGGCATCGCTGCCCTTCGCCACCGACACCCGCAGCATCCGCTTCCTGTTCCTGCCCACCGAGCACGACCCGGATTCTTTCGTGCGCGAGAAAGGCGCCGCAGCTTTCGAGCAACTCGTCGAGCAGGCCGTGCCGTTGTCGCGGCAGCTGCTCGACGCGGCGGCCGAATCCTGCGACCTCGCGTCCGCAGAAGGGCGTGCGCGGTTTCTGGCGAATGCGCGCCCGCTGTGGACTGCGCTGCCCGACGGCGCGCTCAAGCGCCAGTTGCTGGGCGAGCTGGCCCGGCTCGCGTCGCTTGAACTCGCCGACGTGACCGAGCTGTGGAAGTTGGGCGGCAGCGAGGCGCCACCGCGTTCCGAGCCCGGCGCGGGGGCCTCGTCCGCCCGACCTGCCTGGCGCGCAGGACCCGTCAAAGCACCCCGATCTGCCACCCGCAAAGCGCCGACCGGCCCGGCCGAGCAGGCGATGCGCATGCTGATGTTGCACAGCGCCTGGTGGGACGAGCTGAGCACGGCCGATCACGAGCTTCTGCACGCCCTGCCGCCGCCGTTGGGCGACCTCTGCGCCTGGCTGGAGCGCCAGCTCGCCGAGCACGGCACCACCCCCTGGGCCGCGCTGGCCGAAGGCCTGGCCGGGGACCCGCTGGAGCCCACGGTGCGGGCGCTGGTGACCGATGCGGCGCTGGAAGACGAGATGAGCGTCGCCGACCTGCAGCGGGTGGTGGATCAACTCTGGGAGCGCAAGCTCGAAGCAGAGCGGGCCCGCCTGAGCGAGATTGCCCACACCGACCCCGATGCGCGCCAGCGCTGGCGCGAGGTTGACCTGGAGTGGCGCCGTCGAAAGGGCCTGCTGCGCGGCGTCTGACCAGACAGCGCGGGCAGAATTTTGACGGACTCGCGTTTGTCGACGATAATTATGGGTTGTAAAGCGCGGCAACAGTGACAGCAGCACCTCCGGGCCCCGGCCACCCTCTGACCCAGGGTCCCCACCAAAGGCCACCTTCACCCGCAAGGGCTGCACACCCAAAACGTTCACGCAGGTTAGCCCGCCCGCGCCCGGTACGGGCCAGGCACATGTTTGTCGTATCGACACGCATGCGCAGGCCTGCGTACGCATTGGCATTGCAAAACACTGTTCCGCTTCCAGATTCGATGAATCTGTGCCGGTGCCTTGTCGCAGGTTGACTGCCACGAAGCCCATCACCATCCGAGGAAACGCATGACCGCGAAGAAGACCACCCCCGCGAAGGCTGTCAAGCCTGCCACGCCCGTGAAAGTCGCCAAGGCCGTGATCGACGCCAAGAAGCCCACCGCGAAGGCCTCGGCCAAGCTGGTCGAGGACGTCAAGGGCAAGCCCGGTCGCAAGTCCAAGGAAGTCGAGGCCAAGAAGCTCGCCGTGCCGGACGAGGACTTCTCCGACGTCGAGGCCGACCTGGAAGGCGAGCCTGAAGTCGAAGCGGCTGCCGACGAAGGTGAAACCAAGGTCAAGGTCAAGCCGCTGCGGATGAAGGTGTCGCGCGCCAAGGAGCGCGCGCTGATGCGGGAGTTCGGGCTCGAGGAAACCGCTCTCACTGAAGAAGAAGCTGCAAAGCGCCGCCACGAGCTGAAAACGCTCATCAAGATGGGCAAGACGCGCGGCTTCCTGACGCACCAGGAAATCAACGACCACCTGCCCGA
>JANNBZ010000416.1:0-2653 GCA_031386065.1 Burkholderiales bacterium | reverse complement strand
GCCCCCGTTCGCTGTGTTCTGGCTCATTGATTGGTTCGTTCCTTCAACATGAATCTCATCCCCGTCATCGACATCATGCAGGGCCAGGTGGTGCGTGCCGTGCGCGGAAATCGCCACGCCTATCGGCCCATCGTCTCGACGCTGTGCGCCAGCAGCGACCCGTTGACGGTGGCGAAAATCCTTTGCGCGCACTGCGCGACGCGCCAGTTGTATGTGGCCGATCTGGACGCGCTGCTCGGCCAGCCGGCGCAGGCGGCGCTGCTGCGCACCCTGCTGCAGTCCTTGCCCGAGCTGGAACTGTGGCTCGACGCCGGCTTTGCGGGCGCGGCTGCGGCCGACGCACTGCGCGCCGATCTGGGCACGGCGGCCGAGCGGGTGGTGCCGGTGTTCGGCAGTGAGTCGCTGGTCTCGCGCAGCGAACTCGAGCGCTGCTTCGCGGGTTCCGTCACACGCGTCACACCGGGCCGATCCGAACGCAGTCCGAACACCGATGCCGTGCTGTCGCTCGACCGCCGCAACGGCCAGCGGCTCGATGCCGCCGGCTGCTGGGAGGCATCCGAATGCTGGCCACAGCGCGTGATCGTGATGACGCTGGAACGCGTCGGCGCCAATGCCGGGCCCGACCTCGACACCGTGCGCGGGGTGCAGCTCAAATCACCCGCCACCTTCATCGTCGGCGCCGGGGGGGTGCGCGATGAACGCGACCTGGCGCAAGCGGCCGACACCGGCGCAGGGGCCTGGCTGGTGGCGAGTGCGCTGCACGACGTGCGGCTGCCCCGGGTTCGTGGCTGACCGCCGCAAAGTACGAATCGTTTCCAGGGTGGCAGCGGCATGCCGCTGTCCGATTCACGTTTCGTGCCATCGCCCCCACAGCGGGCTGTGGCGCGGCGTTGGCCCGGCTCACCGCCACAACTGCAACACCGCCGCGCGACACAGTGTTTCACTTCTGACGGCGGCGCGGTGCCGCCGGCACAGCCACGGCCCGAGGCCTGCGTGGCACATCGCTTGCGTCAGACTGCACGAATGACGGACGTTTCGCTTGCCCTCCCCACCGGCATCACCGGCACCCCCGGCTGGACCTGCCCGTTCTGCCTGCTGCTGTGCGACGACCTGAGCGTTCGTATCAGCGAGTCGGGCGCGGCCTGGGAGCTTGCGCACGGGGACTGCGCTGCGGCGCGCGCCGGCTTGGCGCAGTTCCCGGCCACGCCGTCGCACGCCACCCCGTCCGTGGACGGCGCACCGTGTGGCCTGCCCGAGGCCGTCGCCGCAGCGGCGCGCCTGCTGGCCGCAAGCGGTCAGCCGCTGTTCGGTGGCCTGGGCACCGATGTGTCGGGCGCACGCGCGGTGTACCGGCTGGCCAGCCAGACCGGCGCCATGTGCGACCCGGCACACGGCACCGCGCTGATGCACAGCGTGCGCGCGCTGCAGGATCGCGGCGGCTTCACGACCACGCTGGCGGAGGTGCGCACGCGCGCCGATGTGATCGTCTGCCTGGGCGGCCTGCCCACGGGCGACGCCGCCGACTTCTTCGCGCGCTGCGGGCTCGGGGAGGCCCTGGTGCCGAAGCGGCATGTCGTCGTGCTCGGCGGTTCAGCGGACGATCACCTCGGCCTCGCGGCCATGGGTCTGCACGAAGGCGTCACGACCGAGTCGGTCCCTTTGGGCGGCGACCTGTTCGCGACCGTCGCGATGCTGGCCGGCGTGCTGGCGCGGCGTGGGTTGCGCAAGGTACCGGCGCCGCTGGCCGCGCTGGCCGAGCGTCTGCTGACGGCACGCTACGCGGTGATCGTCGGCCAGACAAGCCGATTTCCTGCACATGCAGCCCTGCTCATCGAAGCCGTGAATCGCAGCGTCGCCACGCTGAACCTCAGCACCCGCGCCGGCGCGGTCTGGCTCGGTGGCGGCAATGGTGCGGGCACGGTGAACGAGGTCTTCACCTGGCTGTCGGGCCTGCCGTTGCGGTCGCGTGCCGGCCCCTTGGGGCTGGAGCACGAGCCGGTCTGCTTCGATGCGCAGCGGCTGCTGGGAGACGGCGCGGTCGACTGCCTGTTGTGGGTGTCGAGCTTCGACGCCGCGTGCCTGCCGCCCCCCACGCAGGTGCCGCTGATCGTGCTGGGCCATCCGGCGCTGGCGGCGTCTGCGACGCGGCCGGGGGCGGTGTTCATCCCGGTTTCCACACCCGGCATCGGCTCGGCCGGCCACCTGTTCCGCGCCGATGGCGGTGCGGTGCTGCCGCTGCTACCGATCTACCGCGACAGCTTGCCAGGGCTGGGCGAGGTGCTTGGCAGCGTGAGTCAGGCGCTCGAGTCCTTGCGTGCCGAGGCGGTCACGTGACGACCTTGCGCCTGCGCGGCGGCCGCGTCATCGACCCGACCCAGCCTGAAGACTCTTCCCGCGAGGTTCGAGACGTGTGCGTTCGCGATGGCCGCATCGAGGTGCTCGATGCGCGCGACGCGGTTGACGCCGAGATCGACGCCAGCGGCTGCGTCGTGATGGCGGGCGGCATCGACATGCACACCCACATCGGCGGCGGCAAGATGAACCTGGCGCGGCTGCTGATGCCCGAGGACCACCGCGCGGGCGGCAACCCGATCGCGCTGCCCGTCAACCCGCTGGAACTCGCCTCGTGCGGCGGCTGCGCGCCCGGCACGCT
>JANNBZ010000338.1:0-11255 GCA_031386065.1 Burkholderiales bacterium | reverse complement strand
TTTTTGGTGGGCCCTGAGTGACTCGAACACTCGACCTACGGATTAAGAGTCCGCTGCTCTACCAACTGAGCTAAGAGCCCCACGTTTTTATAAACCGGAATTATGGTGGGTTGTGCGGGGCTCGAACCCACGACCTACGGATTAAAAGTCCGCTGCTCTACCAACTGAGCTAACAACCCCCGATAAGCCCTCAATTATATCCAGCTTTGCAGCGGGGGCCGGCTGCCTTCCAGCACCAGGGCCGCCAGCACTTCGCCTGCAGCCACCATGCCGAAGGTGGCGGTCACGCTGATGCTGGAACCGTAGCCGTGGCAGTTCAGATTCGCGTCGACGGCGTCGACGCCGCCGGGCGTCGTCACGGCTTCGCGCGAAAAGACGCATCGCACGCCCATCGCGCCTTTGCGCGCGCCGGCGTGGTGCTGGCGCAGGCGCTGACGCAGCGACGCCAGCAGCGGGTCGTGCGTGGTGTCGGCGAGGTCGGCCACTTCGACGGCGTGTGCGCGTTGTTTGCCGCCGGCTGCGCCCACGCTGACCAGTGGAGTTTTTGACGCGATGGCCCACGCAGCGATGACTGCTTTGGCGCGCACTTGATCGCAGGCGTCGATGACCGCAGACACAGCCACGGGTGGCGGCACGCTCTGGTGAGTCGACAGCAGGCCAGGCCAGTTCGATGCATCGACGAACTCTTCGATGGCGTTCACTTTGCATGCCGGGTTGATGTCGGCGATTCGCGCGCGCAAGGCTTCGGTCTTGGCCTGGCCAAGGGTGGCACTCAGTGCCTGCACCTGGCGGTTGATGTTGGACTCGGACACCTGGTCGAGGTCGATCAGCGTCAGCTCTGCAACGCCGCTGCGGGCCAGCGCTTCAACGGCCCACGAGCCGACGCCGCCGACGCCGACCACAACCACGTGCGCGGCCCGAATGCGCGCGTAGCCGGCATCGCCGTACAAGCGGCGCAGGCCGCCGAAGCGTCGCTCCAGGTCGGCGTCGGACACGATCAGCGCAAGCGCTTCAGGGTGGTCCATCAGCCCTGGCGCTCGACGCGCCACATCTGGTACTTAAGCGCGGCCACGGCGCCGCCGATGATGGCGGTCAGCGCGGTGAAGCTGCCCACGCTCAAGGTGGACACGCCCGACAGGCCCTGCCCCACCGTGCAGCCAAGCGCGGTCGCGCCGCCGACGCCCATCAGCACCGCACCGATCAGGTGGTTGGCGGTGTCCTCGGCGTTGCGAAATCCTTCCCAGCGAAAGCTGCGGGTGGCCACCGCCACCGCCCACGAGCCGACAGCCACACCGAGCGTCGAAACGATCCCCAGCGTGAGCAGCTTGCTCTTGTCGCTGAAGAACATCAGCCAGTCGAGCGTGAAGGCGACCGGCGCCACGAAGCTGAGCGACTCCATGCGCTGCGAGTTGGTGGCGATGAACGCTTCCTGCAGCGTATTAGGGTCTTCGGCCACATGCCCATACCGGCCCGACAACCACCACACGCCGACGATCACCGCGCCGATGCCCAGGCCCGCCAGCAAGGCTTCTGCGGTGCGCCCCTCGGGCCGCATCAGTGCCCACGCCATGAACATGCCGCCGACCAGCCAGCCGAGCAGCGCTGCCGTCCACGCTGTCGATCGGCCGAACAGCGGCGCCGCGAGCGAGGGCAGGTCCTGGCCTGCGGCCAGCGTGACGAACACCGTGTCGACGGTGAACACGCGGGCGACCGCCGTGATGCCTTTCAGCGTGGCGAACGCGGCCACGCCGAGCACGATGAAGACCACCAGCGACTTCAGGTTGCCGCTGCCGATGCGCACCAGCGTCTTGCTGCCGCAGCCCGACGCCAGCACCATGCCGAAGCCGAACATCGCCCCGCCGACGATGGCCGACAACCACATCAACCGGGGTCCGGCATACAGGCTCTTCGAGGCTTCGATCCAACCCAGTGCCACCATGCTGTTGAAGCCGATGATGGCCACGCCCATCGCCATCACCCACATGCGCATGCGAGTCCAGTCGCCGATGTTGACGATGTCGGCCACCGCGCCCATCGTGCAAAAGTGAGTGCGCTGCGCAATGGCACCGAACAGCATCGCCAGCGCGAACGAACCCCACAGCACGTGGGTGTAAAGGGCGTTCAGGGCGGCATCTTGCATCGCGCGATTCTAAGATTCCTGAACACGTCCGCAGCGCCGAAGCTTCGCAAGCGCTGCTGCGACCTGGCCCTACTTCAGCAGGGCCACGCGTTCCTTGCCCGCCTGCGCCGCTTCCGACTTCGGATAGGCCTTCAGCAAATCGTCGACCGTGCGCTTGGCGCCGCGGTTGTCCTTCAGCTCGATCTGGCAGTTGGCCACCGACAGCAAGGCCTCGGCCGCACGCGGGTGATCGGGTGACGCCGCCACCAGCGCGCGGAACGATGCAATGGCCTCTTTGAATTCGCGTTTTCCGTACTGCGCGTTGCCGAGCCAGAACAACACCGAGTCGTTGTAGCCGCTGGCCGGGAAGCGCTTTTGAAACGCCTGCAAGGCCGACGCTGCCGGCGCGAACTCGCCCTTGCGCAGCAGGCTCATCGCGTCTTCGTACTGCCGCTTCTCTTCGGCATCGGCCAGGAATTCCTTGCCGTCGACGCTGACCTTTTGCGGTTCGAGTTTGCGCACCCGTTCGTCGATGCCCTGTTGCACGTCTTTCTGCTTGCGCTGCAGCTCGGCCACGTCGCGCGCCAGGTTTTCTTCCTGGCCGCGCAGCCTGGCGTTGTCGGCGCGCAGCAGTTCGAGCTGGTTGTTCAGGTCGAGCAGGCTGCGCTTGAGCTGGCCGATCTGCTCCAGCAACTGGGCGTTCAGTTCTGCTTGTCGAGCGCGCTGCGCTTCGTTGCTTTGCTCAAGCTTCGCGCGCAGATCGAGGATGGCCTTGCGCGCCTCGTCGTCGTCGAACAGCCCGGCGTGCGCGGCGGGTGCCGTCATCGCCGCAGCCAGGGCCGCCGCATACCAGCCGCGTGAAAATCGAATCATCGCGCGGGCCTCAGCGGCTGTTCAGTTCGACACGCCGGTTCTTGGCGAACGCGGCTTCGTCGTTGCCGGTGGCGGCCGGCCGTTCCTTGCCGAAGCTCACGGCCTCGACCTGGCCTTCAACCGCGCCCAGCAAGGTCAGCGACCTGGCCACCGCTTCGGCGCGCTTCTGGCCCAGTGCCAGGTTGTACTCACGGCCACCGCGATCGTCGGTGTGGCCCTCGACAGAAAGCTTCTTCTTGCGGTCAGCCGCCAGCGCCTTGGCATGGCCTTCGACGACGGGTCGGAAGTCGTCTTTCACCACAAAGCTGTCGTAGTCGAAATAGATCACGCGCGCCAGATTGGAATTGCCTGCCGCGTTCGACTTGCTCAGGTCGACCGGCGTCACCTGCGACTGCGCGGTGCCGCTGCTGTTGGCCCCACCGCCGGTGCCGGCCCCCACCGTGGTGGCGGTGCGCGATTCAACCGGCACCTCGTTGTCGAGCTTCACGCCAGAGGCGCAACCGCCCAGCACCAGCGCGCCGATCGCTGCGGCCAGCACCCACCTCACAACAGGAATTGAATTCATGGTTTGTCTACCTCGTTTGAAAAAGTGACAGGTGGAGTGGGCGCGGCGGTGAAGAGTTCACCGCCCGTACGGGCCCCAGACCGGTTCGCGCACGTCGGCGGTGGTCGACACCAGGCGCGCCTTGATCTTGCCATCGAGCGTGGTGGTCATCAATCCGTCGCGCTGCTGCGCACGGGTGGCGTAGATGATGAGCCGCCCGTTGGGCGCGAAGCTCGGGCTTTCGTCGTCGGTGGTGTCGGTCAGCAATTGCGGCGTGGCGCCGGGGCTGAGGTCGAGCACCGCCAACCGAAACGCATTGCTCTGGCGCGTGATGTAGGCCAGCGTGCGGCCATCCGGGCTCAGCGCCGGGCTGATGTTGTAGCTGCCCGAGAACGTGACCCGCTCTGCGGCGCCGCCGCCGACCGGAATGCGGTAGACCTGCGGACTGCCGCCGCGGTCGCTGACGAAATAAACCGTTCGCCCGTCAGGCGAAAAGGCGGGCTCAGTGTCGATGGCATTGCTGTTGGTGAGGCGGCGCACGCCCTCCCCCATACGGTTCATCAAATAGAGTTGGGCCCCGCCGTCACGCGACAGCGTCAGCGCCAGTTGCTGGCCGTCGGGCGACCAGGCCGGGGCGCTGTTCGAGCCGCGAAACGCAGCCAGCGTGCGGCGCTTGCCGGTGGCCACGTCCTGCGTCACGACCACCGCCTTCTGGCTTTCGAAGCTCACATAAGCCAGCTCTTTTCCGTCGGGCGACCAGGCCGGCGAGATGATGGGCTCGGGGCTGTTGACCGCCACCTGGCCGCCTTCACCGTCGGCGTCGGCCACCCGCAGCGTGAAGCGTCCGCCGCCCTTGGTGACGTAGGCGATGCGGGTCGAAAAAACGCCCTTCTCGCCAGTCATTTTTTCATGCACGAAGTCGGCAATGCGGTGCGCCGCCAGACGCAGATCGGCCGCTACCACCACATTGCTCTGGCCGCCGAGTTCGCTGCCCTTGACGACATCCCACAACTTGAAGCGCACATCGAAGCGGCCATCGGCCAGGCGGCTGACCGAGCCCGCCACCAAGGCGTCGGTGTTGCGGCTGCGCCAGTCGCTCATCGCGGGCTGCGTGGTCTCGTCGAGGGCGCCGGGCGCATCGACGTTTCGGAACAAGCCGCTGCGTTCCAGGTCGGCGCGGATGATGCTAGACACGGCCGCGCCGGAACGGTCTTCATCGGCGAACTTGGCCACCGCGATGGGCACCTGAGTGGCGCCAACGCCGGAAATCTCGACGCGGAATTGCGCCTGCGTTGCAGCCATCGGCAGACCGAGCGCACACGCAATGAATCGTCTTCTTTTCAACATGGAAAGTGCTGACCCCATTCGATGACCCGAGTTCAATTGCGTTCGCTCGCGGCCGCTCGCGAGCGCCGCACCGGCGGCTGCAACGGTGTCTTCCAGGCTGCATCCTGCTCGACCCGCTTGGCATAGCGGTAGAAGGTCTGCTCGGCGTAGGCAACGGCGATCACGAAGCCGGCCCAGCCATCCAGCAGTCCCCTTTTGAAAATCAAGTGTTTGACGAAGGACCAGCCTGCAGCGCCAACCGCACGGGCCATTGAGGCACGGCCCGGTAACACCTTCGCCGCGCCCAGCGACGAATACCGGTTGAGCTTGCGTACCACTTCGTCAAGGTTGCGAAACGGGAACTGCCAGATCGCATTCTTGAGTCGCCCGAGCGGCTTGTCAGTGAGCAATTGATACCCTTCATGCACCGGCTCCAGGGTGTAACTCATCGTGCCGCGCCGAAACAACTGAGGCTGGCGGAAGTTGGGGTACCAGCCCGAATGCCGAATCCAGCGGCCCATGAAATAGTTGCGCCGAGGCACCTGGTACACGTCCAGTGCAGCAGGCGACGCAATGAGCTGCAGCACCTCGTCGCGCACCTCGGGCGTGCAGCGCTCGTCCGCATCGAGACTGAATATCCACTCACTGGCGCAGTGTGCGAGCGCCTGGTTGCGCAGGTCGCCAAAACCACGAAACGCCACCTGCACCACGCGTGCGCCGAGCGACTCGGCGATTGCTTGCGTGCCGTCGGTGCTGTGGGAGTCGACCAGCACGATTTCGTCTGCCCACAACGCCGTCGAAATCGCTTCACGGATCTTTTCGGCCTCGTTGAACGCGATGATGTAGATCGAAATCGTAGGCATGGAGCGAGCCATTGTAGGTGGGCGCATCGGGGATAATCTGCGGCCAATGCCTGACGCCTCACCCCCGCTGTTGCAGCGCCTTTCGCGCGTACTGCCCTACTTCCGCAACAGCCGCTGGGGCTTGGTGGTTGCAGTTTTGGGCTCGGTCATCGCCGCTGCCACCGAGCCGGTGGTGCCCGCCCTGATGCAGCCGCTGCTCGACAAGGGATTTCAGCAAGGGGCGTTGCCGCTTTGGTTGATACCGGTGGTCATCGTCTCGCTGTTCGCGGTGCGTGGTGCGGCCGGTTTCGTGGCCCAGTACGCCTTGTCCTGGGCGTCGCAGCGCAGCATCGTCGGCCTGCGCCGTGCCATGTTCCAACGCCTGCTCGACGGCACGCCTGCTCTGTTCACACGGCAAAGCGCCAGCGCGCTGACCAACACGCTCGTCTATGAAGTGCAAACCGGGGCGTTCTACGTCGTCAATTCACTGCTCTCGCTCGGCCGGGATGCTTTGACTTTGCTGGCACTGCTGGGCTACCTGGTGTGGCTCAACTGGAAGCTGACCTTGCTGGTGGGGGTGCTGTTTCCGGCCGTCATCGCGACGATGCGCGTGCTGACCCGCAGGCTGCACCGGCTCACCGTCGAGAGCCAACGCGCCACCGACGACCTCGCCTACGCGGTTGAAGAAAACGTGCTGGCCTGGCGCATCGTGCGCGTGCACGGCGCTGGCACAGCGCAGGCACAGCGTTTCGCTCAAGCCAGCGAACGGCTGCGCAGGCTTTCGATCAAGTCGGTGGTGGCGGCAGCAGTGATGACTCCATTGACCCAAGTGCTTGCGTCGATTGCTCTGTCGGGCGTTCTGGTGGTGGCGCTGTGGCAAAGCAACACGCAGGGTGCTTCGGTCGGCGGCTTCGTGGCCTTCATCACCGCGATGCTGATGCTGATAGCGCCGATCAAGCGGCTGTCCGAGGTGTCGGGCTTCATCACCCGCGGTCTGGTGGCGTTCGAGCGCGCGCTGGCACTGATCGACGACACACCGATCGAACAAGGTGGCACGCACGACCCCGGCCGCGCGCGCGGCAAGCTGTCTCTGCGCGGCGTGACGCTGCGCTACCGCAGCGAGCAGCCCCCCGCGCTGTGCGAGGTCAACCTCGACATCGCAGCCGGCGAATCGGTCGCCCTGGTCGGGCCCTCGGGCGCTGGCAAAACGACGCTGATCAACCTCGTTCCGCGCTTCATTGACCCGAGCGCGGGCGAAGTGCTGCTCGATGACGTGCCGCTGCCGCAGTGGAGTCTGGCCGCACTTCGGCGCCAATTCGCGCTGGTCAGCCAGGACGTGGTTTTGTTCAACGACAGCATCGCCAACAACGTGAGCCTGGGTCGCGCCGTGGATCGCGAGCACGTGAGAACTGCGCTGCGCGATGCCAACCTGCTCGATTTTGTCGACACACTGTCGGGCGGCATCGACCACCAGATCGGGCACAACGGCAGCGAACTGTCGGGTGGGCAACGACAACGCATGGCCATTGCGCGCGCCATCTACCAAGATGCGCCGGTGCTGATCCTCGACGAGGCCACCTCCGCGCTCGACTCGGAGTCCGAGCGTCTGGTGCAACAAGCGCTGGCGCGGCTGATGCGCGGTCGCACCAGCATCGTGATCGCGCACCGGTTGTCGACGATCGAAAACGCCGACCGCATTGTCTCGATAGAAGCCGGGCGTGTGGCCGAGCAGGGCACGCATGCGGAACTGCTGGCGCAAGGTGGCCTGTACGCCAGGCTGCATGCCATGCAGTCCATGGGGCCGGCGACACGATGAGCTGGCTCACGCGCTGGGGCGTGCTGGGCCTGCTGGACGCCGCGCGAACGCCGGTGCCGTGGGGCGACGAGCTGCTGGTCACCGGTGCTGCCGGGCTGGGCGACACGGTGCTGATGCTGCCGATGCTGCGGCGTGTTCAGCGCGAATCGCCGCGAACGCGCATCACTGTGTTGGGCCGTGCCGGCTACCAGCCCATCGTCGCCATGATGGGTGTGCCCGGGTTCCAGGCCAGCGACGCACAGGCGTTGCGCAGATTCGATGTGCGCTTCTTCGACGGCATCATTTCGCTGACCGACATGGCCGCCGATCAACTCGGCGGAATGGAGCGCCTGGCGCAGGTGCCGCTGCGCATCGGCCCGTCCTGGGCGCGCTTGCGCCCGCGCTGCTGGACCCACCCGGTTCATACCCGACGGCTGGGTTGGCCGCGGCACGAAGCGCTGCGCAACCTGCGCTTGTTGTTGCCGTTCGGCGTTGCCGCCACAACGTCACTGGCGCAGGCCAGTCTCGACTGCCGCCTGGCGCCTCCTGACGCGAGCCTGCCGCCCGACCTGCCCGCGCGCCACTACGCCGTGCTGCACCCCTTCTCGATGGGGCACGCACGCGAATGGCCGCTGCGCCATTGGATGGCGCTGGTGCGTCAGCTGGTCGCAGCGCGGGTCGGCGTGGTGCTGACCGGATCGGCAGCCGAAGGCCATCGCTTCGACCAAGCCTGGCCAGCGCCGGAGCGCCCGGTCGGCGTGCACGCGGCCTTCGGTCGCCTCGACCTGGCGCAGCTGAGCCTGCTGCTGCATCGCGCCAACGCTGTGGTGGCCTGCAGCACCGGCCCGTTGCACCTGGCCGCTGCGCTGGGCACACCGACGATCGGCTTGTACGCGCCGCGTCACGGCCTGGGTGTCGACCGATGGGCGGCGCTCGGCAGCGAGGTGGTCAACCTGCAAGCCCGCAACCGCTGTCCGGTGGGTCGGCAGTGCAACGTTGACGCTTGCGCATGCATCGAGGAGTTGTCTGTGCAAAGGGTGGCGCAGGCGATGGTGCCCATCCTGCGGCGTTTCACCGACGCGGGTTCTGGCTCATCATCGGTGTTCCAAGACGCCGCGCCAACGCGCATCGAGCCGCCTCAACCTGGACCCCTGTCATGACTCAACCCATCAGCCGCTACCCCGTGCCCACCCTGGCCGACGTGCCCGCCGACATCCGCGAAAAGATCGTCGCGGTGCAAGAGAAAACCGGCTTCGTGCCGAACGTGTTCCTGGCGCTGGCGCACCGGCCCGATGAATGGCGTGCCTTCGTCGCCTACCTCGACGCCGTGATGGGCCGCGACACCGGCCCGGGCGGGCTGACCAAGGGCGAGAAGGAAATGATCGTGGTCGCCACCAGCGCGGCTAACGGCTGCCTGTACTGCGTGGTCTCGCACGGCGCCATCCTGCGCATCTACGAGAAAAAGCCCTTGCTCGCCGACCAATTGGCAGTGAACTACCGCAAGGCCGACATCACGCCGCGGCAGACGGCGATGCTGGCCTTCGCGATGAAGGTCTGCACCGACTCCGCGTCGCTGGTCGAGGCCGACTTTGCAGCGCTGCGCGAACACGGCTTCAGCGATGAAGACGCCTGGGACATCGGCGCCATCACGGCGGTGTTCGGTCTGTCGAACCGCATGGCCAACCTGACATCGATGCGGCCGAACGACGAGTTTTATTTGATGGGCCGCGTGCCGCGCCAATGAGCGTGCGCCCGCCGGCGCCACCCGACATCACACCGGTGCTGGTGACGTACAACAGTGCGGCCATCCTGCCGTGGTCGCTGCCGGCGTTGCAGGCTTGCGCGACCGTGATCGTGGTCGACAACCACAGCAGTGACGCCACCGAGGCGGTGGTGCGTTCGCTGCTGCCGCAGGCCACCTTCATTCAGGCCGGACGCAACTTGGGCTTCGGCCGCGCGAACAACCTCGGCTTGGCGGCGGTGACCACCGACTACGCCTTGCTGCACAACCCGGACGCGCAGCTGGACGCCGACGCCCTGTGGGCGCTGCACGCGGCGGCGCGGCGGTACCCCGAGGCGGCGGTTATCGCGCCCACGCTGTACGACGCTCCAGGCCAGATCGGCGATTTCTTTCGCGGTCCGTTCTTCGCCTCGGCCGTGCGCCCGGCGCCCGAACCAGCGGGTGATTTGTGTGCCGAGTTCGTCACCGGCGCGGCGATGCTGCTGAACCTGCGGCTGATGCGCGAAGTCGGGTTTTTCGACCCGTGGTTCTTTCTCTACTTCGAGGACGATGACCTGTGCCTGCGGGTGCGTCGCGCGGGGCACCCGATCGTCGTGGCTGCGGCAGCGCGCATCGAGCACCACGTGCGGATGTCCAGCGCGCCGTCGAAGCGAACCGTGCTGCGTCGCGCGTACTGCATGACCTTGTCCAAGCTGTACATCACGCGCAAGTACCTCGGTCGACGTCGCTGCGTGATGCTCGCGCTGCGCCTGGGCGCGGGCAGCTTGTTGGCGTTGCCCCTGGTGTTGCTGAGCCTGCGCCACGAGCGGGTGCTCAGGCACGCGGGGCGTTGCGCTGCAGCGCTGATGGCCTGGCGGCATCTGCGCCGCGCGCACTGCTTCGAGCCGGCCGCCTGACCGCTCAGCGCGGAAAGTACACAGCGCACTTCGAGATGAAGGCGCGCACGCTGCCATTGGCCGAGGTCTCCTGCGTCTTCAGGTGCGGCAGCAGCAGCGGCTGCGTGCGCCGAGCATGCTCGACGTCGTCGAATCCATATGCCAAGCCCAGCCGATCACGCGGCTCGGGATACCACTGCTCCGCGCTGACCCCAGGTTCGGGCACGACAACCGACACGCAACCGCACAACGCTGCGAACAGCGAATACATCGTGTAGGTGTCGTACGAGATGCAGGTCTCGACGCGGTTGAACACCGCCGCCATCTGCTCGTGCGACAGCTTGTCGACGCACACCGAATCTGTCAGGTCGTGCACCATCGGCCGGCCCTTGCCTTTGCGAAGGATGTAGCAGGTTCCGCTGCGGGGCCCGGTATTCGTCTGCCGGTACACGTCGTCGCGCAGGTAGATGACTTTCAGCTCGTTGTCCCGGTCGCGGTTCAGCACCGGATCGTCGAACGCCTTTTGATAGTAGAAGTAGCGGTCGTTCGGACCGTACTCGCAGTGCCCCTTGTGAAAACCCGGCTTGTGCAGCAGCCACCGCACAACGCGGTCTGCGCGCAGCGGGTTGCCGCTGATGATCTCGGGGTACACCACCACCGCGCCCGTCAGGTCGGCCCGGGTGGCGCGAGGCGTGTCGAAGCGATCGCAGGTCTTGTAGGGCCGCCGCCAGGCGCGTCGGTAGTAGCGAAAGAACCGCCAGGCGCTGGACCACCAATGCTGTGGGTCGTGCAGGGGCAGGCGCGAGGGCCACAACCGGGCGCTCTGTCCTTCGCGGTTCAGCAGATCGCACAGACGGTGCAGTGCGATCACGCCGCCGTTGTTTTCGTTGAAGCTGTCGGCGAAGACGACGAACTTGCCCGCCATCTCAGGCGCCCGAAGCCCGGGATGCCAAGCGCTCACGCAACGGCGCGCCGACGTCGACCATGAACTCGATCAGATCGCAGACCCGCTCCACATCGGCGGCCGACACGCAGGTGCCCGTGGGCAGGATCAGCAAACGCGCGGCGACCGCGTCGGTGTGGGGCAGCCTGCCTGCAGCGCGGGGATACAGCGTACGGTAGGGCTCCATGCGGTGGCAA
>JANNBZ010000272.1:0-7653 GCA_031386065.1 Burkholderiales bacterium | reverse complement strand
GTCGCTGCTGGCCGCACTGGGCCTGCCGGCGAGCCGCATCGACGCCTCGCGCTCGGCCGCGGTACAGCAGCGCTACGACGCCAACACGCAGCAGGCGATCGACGCCGGCGTGTTCGGCGCGCCCAGCTACGTGATCGACGGCGAGATCTTCTGGGGCCAGGACCGGCTCGACTTCGTCGCGCGGCGGCTGGCGCAGCCATGAGCGGAGGGCGGTTCGCCAAGCTCATTGCTGCCGCGCTCGCTGCGGTCGCGTGGCTTGCCCACGCCGAGCCCTACACCGGCCCGCTGTTCGACACCCACCTTCACTACAACGAGGAAGCCGCTGCGGCGCACCCGGTGGCCGACGTGCTGGCGCGCATTCAGCGCAGCGGCGTGCGCGCCATCGTCGCCAACAGCCGCCCGAACGACGGTACGCTGGCGCTGGCCGGCGCACCCGGCTTGGCCGCGGCCGGCGTGACGGTGGTGCCGTTCGTGCGGCTGTACCGTAACCGTGCCGACTACACCGGCTGGTTCGCCGACGAGTCCATCTACACGATGGTGCAGCGCCAGCTCGCCGCCGGCACTGCGGCCGGGCCGTTTCGCGGCATCGGCGAGTTCCATCTGTACGACAGCGCCAACGCCGACGCGCCCGTCGCTGCGCGGCTGATGCGACTGGCGCAAGAGCGCGGGCTGGCGGTGCTGGCGCATGTGGACGACGACGCGATCGACCGGCTGCTGCGACACGCGCCGCGCGCCCGGCTGATCTGGGCCCACAGCGGCATCGGTGGTGCGCCGGTGGCGCGGGTGCGCGCCCTGCTGCTGCGCCACCCGACGCTGATGGGCGAGCTGTCGTACCGGCCCGGATTGACCGACGCCGACGGCCACCTGAGCGTCGCATGGAAGGCGCTGCTGACCGAGTTTCCCGACCGCTTCATGGTGGGTTCCGACACCTGGGTCAACGCGCGCTGGGCCGGCTACGAAGGGCTGATGAGCGAGGCCCGCCTGTGGCTCGGCGGCCTGCCGCCGGCGGTGGCGCAGCAGGTGGCGTGGGGCAACGCGGCGGCGCTGTTCGGCCTGCCTGCAACACCGCGCTGAGGCCCGTCGCAGCCGATCGCTGAAATACGCGGACAAGAAAAAAGCCGGTGCACTGCACCGGCTTTTCAATTGGCGAGTGGCGGCCCGATCAGGCTGCCATTCGACGGCTCACTTCAGGTGGCCGTTGATCAGCTTGGTCATCTCGAACATCGAGACTTGCGCCTTCTTGAAGATTTCCTTCAGCTTGGCGTCGGCGTTGATCATGGTGCGCTTGGCCGAGTCCTGAAGGTTGTTCTTCTTGATGTACTCCCACACCTTCTTCGTCACTTCGGTGCGCGGCACCGGCGTGGCGCCGATGATCGCGGCGAGGTGCGCGCTGGGTGTCATCGCCTTCATGAAGGCGGCGTTGGGAGTGCGCTTCTTCGCGGGAGCGGCTGCCTTCTTCGCAGGTGCCGCCTTCTTCGCGGGCGCTGCAGCCTTCTTCGCCGGAGCCGCGCTCTTGGCCGCTGGCTTTGCAGCGACGACCTTCTTCGCAGGAGCTGCCGCTTTCTTCGCGGGTGCAGCCTTCTTGGCCGGAGCCTTTTTCGCAGTTGCCATTTTGAATCTCTCCATCAGTCGAGTGGTTGATGTGCCGGGCTGGGTGAGAGCCACATGGACTCTCGTTTCTCTCAGGCACCGTGCGACGCGAATGGTAATGCCTGCCTGCCGCATTGAGAAGCAGTTTTCATAGGAGAAACACGCAATCTTCAGAGGGAAAGTGCGCTTTTGTCGCGGCGCTGCATCACTGTGGGCTCGCTGCGAGCTCACGGCGACCACCACCGGCACTCATGCGAACGCATGTGCGCTCGCGCCGCGCACTCGATCTGCATCGCCGAACACGCGGCTTGCGCGGTATTCTTCGGCCATGAAAATCATCGTTCGCTGGCTCCTTCTTGCCGCCGCGTTGCTGCTGGTGGCCCACCTTTATTCGGGCGTGTCGGTGCAGAGCTTCACCTCGGCGCTGATCGCGGCCTTCGTGCTCGGTTTGCTGAACACGCTGGTGCGGCCGGTCCTGGTGCTGCTGACCTTGCCGGTCACGCTGATCACGCTGGGCCTGTTCCTGTTCGTGATCAACGCCTTGATGTTCTGGGCCGCCGCCAACCTGCTCGACGGCCTGACCGTCACCGGCTTCACCGGCGCACTGATCGGCTCGCTGCTGTACAGCCTGTGCGGCATGGTGATCGACGTGGCCATGGAGCGGGTGTTTGCGCGCTCCTGAGTGAACCCCGGCGGTTGTTTGCCCGCTCCTGATGCAGCCGCACTGACTCAGGGTTTCGTCGGGGCCAGCGTCGCCTTCACGCGCGCCCCGCGCACCTCGAAGTGCAGCGTCTGCAGGGGCTCGCCGCTGCGACCGATCAGCCGCAGTTCATGCCTGCCCGGCCAGGGTGCCCAATCGACGGCTGGGCCCGCGCCGAGCCGCTTGCCATCCAGCCACCAGACGCCGTGCTCGCCTTCGAAGCGCAGGCGCTGCGCGGCCGGTGGCATGTCGGGGTCGAGCGCGTAGATGCTGCCGTCGCGCGGGCTGACGATGCCGAAGCGCGGCGCCGCGCTTTCGTGCATCGGCGATCCCCGCCGCGCATCCGGCGCAGGCTCGGTGCCGGCGATGAACCACTCGTCGCGCGGCGGCTCGCGCTGCAGGTCGAACTGCAGCTTCGCGCTCACCAACCCGGCGGGCGCCCTCGGCGCTGCGGACGGCAGGCTGCGATGCAGATGCGCCACCAGCGTCTGCCACACCGGCGCCGCGCCGCTGACACCGCTGACGTCGTGCATCGCCTCGCCGCTGGCGTTGCCGACCCACACACCGACGGTGTAGCGGTCGGTGAAGCCGATGCACCAGTTGTCGCGCATGTCCTTGCTGGTGCCGGTTTTCACGGCTGCGAAGCCGCGTGTGGCGAGCAGGCTGCTCAGGCCGAAGGTTCGGGCACGCGCGTTGTTGTCGGCCAGGATGTCGCTGACCAAAAAGACGGCGGCCGGGTCGGCCACACGTGCCGGCGCAGGCTGCGCCGCACGCAGCGCGACCGGCGCGAACAGCCCGCCGTTGGCCAGCGCGCGGTAGGCGTTGGTCAACGCCAGCAGGCTCACGTCGGCACTGCCCAGCGCCAGCGACGACCCATAGAAGCCACCCGGTTGCGCCAGCGCCAGGCCGAACGCGTTCAGCCGCTCGGCCAGCGCATCGGCGCCCAGCATCTGGCCCACCCGCACCGCCGGCACGTTCAGGCTGGCGCCGAGGGCGCTGCGCGCGCTGACCCAGCCCTTGAACGCATGGTCGTAGTTCTGCGGCAGGTAGAGGCCGCTCTGGGTGCCGATCTGCGCCGGCGAGTCATCGAGCAGGCTGGCCGGCGTGATGAGTTTTTTCTCGAACGCGAGCGCGTAGACGAAGGGCTTCAGCGTCGACCCCGGCTGCCGCCGCGCGAGCACGCCGTCGACCTGCGCCGCGCCTGACAAATCGCCGCTGGAGCCGACCCACGCCAGCACCTCGCCGCTGGCGTTGTCGAGCACCACCAGCGCGCCGTCCTGCACGTTGCGGCCCGACAGCTCGCTCAACTGGCGGCGCAGCGCAGCGATGCCGACGCGCTGCAGCGCGGCGTCCAATGTCGTGCGCTGGTTGGCGTTGATCGACGCCGCGATCACCTGCCGCGCATGGTGCGGCGCCAGTTGCTCGCCCAGCGGCATGCCGCCCTGGCGCGCCAGCGCAGTGGCCGTCAGCAGGCCCACGCCGACACACGATTCGGCCTGTAAGCGCAACACGCCGCAGGCCCGCTGCGCCACGTTGTCGGGCGCGGCGTTCGGTCCGCGCAGCAAGGCGGCGGCCACGGCGGCCTCTTGCACATCGAGGCCACTCGGGTGCTTGCCGAACAGCGTCAGCGACAGCGCGGCGATGCCCACCACCTCGCCGCGAAAAGCCACCGAATTCAGGTAGGCCTCGAGGATCTCGGTCTTCTTCCACGCGGCGTCGATGCGGGTGGCGGTGACGGCCTGGTCGATCTTGCCGACCAGGCTGCGGCCACCGCCGGGCCGCGCGAGACCGTCGTCGACCAGGCCGGCGAGCTGCATCGTCAGCGTCGACGCGCCGCGCGTGCGCGTGTTCCACAGGTTGCCCCAGGCGCTGCCCGCAACCGCGCTCCAGTCGACGCCGCTGTGCTCGTAGAAGCGCCGGTCCTCGCTGAGCACGATGGCGCGCAGCAAGGCCGGCGACATGTCCGGCAGCGGCACCCAGGCCAGCCGGCGCACCGTCTTGTCGACGCGCAGTGTCTGGATCGGCACGCCATGGCGGTCGAGCAGGGTGATGTCGGACGGGCGGTGCGCGGCGCGGACCTCGGTGAAGCTGGGCAGGGCGAAGCTTGTCGTGCTCAAGAGCGCGAGCAGTGTCAACGTTGAAATGCGCCTCGCGGCAAAGCCGCTCGACCATGCAAGCTTTGTCAGGAGGTCGAGTCTGTCAAGACGCAAAACAATTCGCATGACAAAACCCGCTCGGGCTGAGGTGTCGCAAACCGTCGTCAGGTGTGGGAGGAAGTCAGCGCGGGCCCTTCGATACCTCAGGGCGAACGGAGTGTGTCTCTTTGCGAACGCCGCGCGCCAACAGGGTGCTGTGACGCTGAGACTCACCGTGTGACCCCGCCCTTGCCCATTGAACGGGCGGTTGCAGCTCCCGCGCGACGAGCGTTTCGCGCCCGAAGATCACGAACAACGTCTTCGGCCGGCTTTGCCAATCCAGCATCGATTTCGCGTTGGCCGAAGGCCAGGATATCGAGCAACAGCCGACAGCTTTCCTCCGCGTTGCAGGGCCGGATCGGGTGCGACATTCGCTTCGTATGCTTTTTCACGGCGCCACCTCCACCGCCGCATTCGGCGCTTCGCCAAAAGTCTCGGGCGCGTACATCGCCTCGACCCGCGTCGGCGGCAGCGCGAAGCGGCCGGGGTTGTTGAGCCGCACGCTGTACTCGATCACGTGCTTGCCGCGTGGCAGGTATTCGAAGTAGCTGCGGTAGGCCTCGAAGCTGCGTTCCTCGAAGGCCGCCCAGGCGCGGCCGGCGCGCTGTTCGGTGCGCGTCGCAAGGGCCGAGTCGCGGCCCAGGCCGGAGCCCAGGATGGTGGCGCCGCCGGGCACCGGGTCGCTGACGACGACCCAGGTCATGTCGCTCTGCGCGTCGACCTCGATACGCACCCGCAGCACATC
This sequence comes from Burkholderiales bacterium, assembly GCA_031386065.1. Classification (GTDB taxonomy): domain Bacteria; phylum Pseudomonadota; class Gammaproteobacteria; order Burkholderiales; family Burkholderiaceae_C; genus JANYJJ01. The sequence goes on along the minus strand of JANNBZ010000272.1, from coordinate 2,423 downwards.
GCCACGCGACCAGCCGCCCTTGGTTTTCTGCTCGACGGCGCTGACGCTGCGGGTGATGCTGTAGCCGGCGCGGATCGGTGCTTTCAGCGGCACAGCGGCCAGGCTTTGCACGGTCAGCCAGGGTTTGCCGGTGCCGACTTGCGTGACGTTCAGGCTCGCGGGCTGCGCCGGCCAGGCCAGTTTCATCGTGCCGCCCTCGGCCCGCTGCGCCCAGTCGACGGTCGCGCTGGCGGCCGCCAGCGTGGCGCTGCTGCGACCGGCGATTCTTTGCGACTCGAACTTCGCCGCGAACTTGTCCAGCGCCAGCGAGCCCCACAGGTTGGCGGTGGTGGTCAGCCACGCGCCGCCACGCTGGCGCGCCAGCGATCCCACCACCATGCGCGGCAGCTCGTCAGCCCAGGCCGGGTCGTCGAGCACGGCCAGGATCAGCCGCGCCGCGTTGGCGTCGGCGCTGTCCATCAGCCACCACCAGAAGTCGCTGTCCTCAGTGCTGAACTTCAACGTGGTGCCGGCGTAGGTGAGTCGGCTGCGCAGCAGCTGGTTTGCTTCAGTCAGACGCTGCGCCTGGTTGGCAATGCCGTCGACTTTTTTCAGCACGCGCAGCCAGTCGATCAGGGCCGCCGTCGGCCACAGGTTCGGCGTCAGGTTGATCGAGCCCAGCATCTTTGCCTGCGCGCGGCCGTTGCGCGACAGCGCTTCAATCGCGGCGAGCTTGCGCACGTCCAGGTCGGTGTTCTTGGCCAACGCGGGCGACCAGAACTTGCGTTCGATGCGGCCTTCGACAAACGCGGTCAGCCCGCCGAGCATGGCCTCGCGCGCTGCCGCCGGCAACTCGAAGCCGGCTTCGTGCGTGGCCGCCAGCAGGTAGGCGGTGAGGCGGTCGCTGCCGCGCGGACCGTCATCGGCGCGCGGCGGAAAGTAGCTGGCCAGGCCATCGCTGTCCAGATAAGTGGGCAGCGCATTCGCCACCGCCGCCCACAGCGCCGCGTCTTTCAGGCCGACGGCTTTCGATGTCTTTTGCTCCAGGCAAATGAACGGATAGGTCTCGAAGAAGCGGCGCATGCCGGGCAGCGCGCCGCTCAGCGTCGGCTGCACCGCCACCACGATGCCGCCGCGTTTGACGCCGGCCTCGGGCAGCGCGTCGGCCGGCGCGGCGATGGGCAGGCTCATGCTGCCGTCGAGTTGCTGCAACGTGGCCTGCAGCACGCGCACCGGCACCGCCGCCGAGACCAGTTGCGTGAACTTCATGCGGTCGCTGGTTTTGTTGGCGCCCTGCTCTTGCGCCGCCGCTTCCCAGGAGATGCTGAAGGCGCCGGCCGGCACGTTGATGGGCCACACCAGTTCCTTCGCGGCACCTGCGGCGACCACCACGTCTTGCGGCGGCGTGGTGAGCGGCGTGCGGGTGATGTTGGCCGTGTCGCCCGCATCGCCTGAATTGACCGTGCCTTGCAGCGTGGCGCGCAGCGTCATCTCGCGCGGGGTGGTGTTGCGCAGCGTCAGCATCGCGTTGAACTGATCGCCCTCGCGCACCAGTGGCGGCAGGCCGGCCAGCACCTGCAAGTCCTGCGACACGCGGATGCGCGTGCTGCCGCTGCCGAACTGCTGCGTGCCGGCGTCGGCCACCGCCACCAGCCTGAAGCTGGTCAGCGAATCGTTCAGCGGCACCTCGACCGTGGCCTCGCCTTTCGCGTCGAGCAGCACGTTGGGCTGCCACACCAGCAGCGTGTCGAAAAGCTCGCGCGTGCTGGCGCGGCCGCCGCCGCCGCCCGCCGCCAGCGCCTTGCGGCCGTAGTGCCGGCGGCCGATGATTTCGCTGGCGGCGGTGGCGGTTTCCACGCCCCAGGCGCGCGGCTGCAGCATGTTGTTCAGCAAGCGCCACGAGTCGTTATCGCGCAGCGCGAGCAGGCCTTCGTCGACCGCCGCGAAGGCCACTTCGGTGCCCGCCAGAGGCTGGCCGTCGAACAGCACCTTGATGCGCGCGGTCGCCTTTTGGCGCACCGCGTACGCCGCGTCGGGCGGTTTGTCGGCCGTCACGGTGACCTGAAGTTCATGCGCCTTCAGGCCGACCGTCAACGCCGCCACGCCGAGCTTGAAGGCCGGCTTGGCCAGGTCGACCATCGCGGTCGGGGCCTGGTACTCGGGGCGGCCTTTCAGGTTTCCCCAGAAGCTGCGCGCCCAGTCGACTGGCTCTTTCCAGCCCCAGGTGAAGAACGAATACCACGGCACCTCGCGGATGCGCCCGCGCAGCGCCAGCACGCTGACGTACACGTTCGGGCCCCAGGCCTTGTCGATCTTCAGCTCGACGGTCGGGTCGTCGCCGCGCAGCGTGACGACGCGCGAATCGATCACGCCTTCGCGTTCCACCGACACCAGCGCGGTGGCCTCGCGAAACGGCATGCGCACCTGCAGGCGCGCCGTCTCGC
>JANNBZ010000248.1:0-3544 GCA_031386065.1 Burkholderiales bacterium | reverse complement strand
GAGCAACGACATCGCGCAGGGCGTCGACCACGCCAGCGACGATGTCATGAACACCGGCGCCGGCGACCAGGGCCTGATGTTCGGCTACGCCTGCAACGAGACGCCCGAGCTGATGCCCGCGCCGATCTACTACGCGCACCGCCTGGTCGAGCGCCAGGCCAAACTGCGCAAGGACGGCCGCCTGCCCTTCCTGCGGCCCGACGCAAAAAGCCAGGTCACGATGCGCTACGTAGACGGCAAGCCGCACAGCATCGACACCGTGGTGCTGTCCACCCAGCACGACCCCGACCAGAGCGAGAGCGCCAAGAAGATGAAGGCCTCGTTCAACGAGGCCATCATCGAAGAGCTGATCAAGCCGGTGCTGCCAAAGGAGTGGTTGAAGGACACAAAATTCCTGATCAACCCGACCGGCCGCTTCGTGGTGGGCGGCCCGCAAGGCGACTGCGGCCTGACCGGCCGCAAGATCATCGTCGACACCTACGGCGGCGCCTGCCCGCACGGCGGCGGCGCCTTCAGCGGCAAAGACCCGACCAAGGTCGACCGCTCGGCCGCCTACGCCGCGCGCTACGTGGCCAAGAACATCGTCGCGGCCGGCCTGGCGCGCCAGTGCCAGATCCAGGTCGCCTACGCGATCGGCGTGGCCCGCCCGATGAACGTCACCATCTACACCGAAGGCACCGGCGTGATCTCCGACGAGCGCATCGCCGCGCTCGTCAACGAGCATTTCGACCTGCGCCCGAAAGGCATTATCCAGATGCTCGACCTGCTGCGGCCGATCTACGAGAAGACCGCCGCCTATGGCCACTTCGGGCGCGAGGAGCCTGAGTTCACGTGGGAACGGACCGACAAGGCGCAAGCGCTGCGAGCTGCCGCCGGCCTGTAAGGCCGCCGCGCTGAGCGCGGTATCGGTCTTCCGGCGCAGGCTAACTTCGCTAAGCGAAGTTAAGGCCCGCAAGGCCGGCCGAAGCCAAGGCAATTCACGGCGCAGCCGCTGACCGGATGCCGCGACCGTTCAGGTCGCGGCGACTGGCTTCTGGGTAAATGGATGAGCTCCCTTGACGCGGCGCTTGGCGAGGGATCGAATGGATTGCGAATTCGTCGAGATCGAACCATAGACTCGGTGCGTTCGACGTTTCTCGCCACCGTCACCCGATGCAGTCCTCAGCACGACCCCAGTACCCGCGACCTCTCAAGGCCGACTCGCGCATCGCGGTCACCGCGCCCAGTTCCGGCGTGCGGCCGCCGCTTCATCCACGCCTCGACCTCAATCTCGCGCACCTTCGCGCGCAGGGCTTCATCGTTGAAGAAGGTCATTGCCTGCGCGGCGAGCACCTGAGCGCCAGCGCGTCGGCCGACGCGCGGGCCTCCGAGCTGATGCACTTCCTGCTGCGCGACGACATCGACGCCATCTTCCCACCGTGGGGCGGCGAGCTGGCCATCGAGTTGCTGGACCGGCTCGACTGGACGGCACTGCAGCACACGCGCCCGAAGTGGTTGATCGGCTACTCCGATACCAGCACGTTGATGCTGCCGCTGATGCTGCGGCTCGCCTGGGCCAGCGCCCACGGCCCGTGCCTGATGGACCTGGCACCCGGGCAGAACGACGGGTTGACGCTCGGTGCGCTCGGTGTGCTGGCCACGCCGCCGGGCAGTGTGGTGACGCAGCCGCAGTCGCCACGCTGGCAATCGACGTGGACCGACTTCGCCGTGGTCCCCGACACCACGTATGCGCTGACCGAGCCCACGCAGTAGCGCTGCATGAACCGGCCCGTCGACACGCCGCTGCGCTTCAGAGGCCGGCTCATCGGGGGCTGCATCGACACGCTGGTGCACTTGGTGGGCAGCGTCTTCGGCAACCTGCCGAAATTCGTTCAGGGCTGCGGTGCCGAAGGCGCAATCCTGTATCTGGAGAATGCGGAAATGTCTCCGACCGAGCTGGTGCGTGCGCTGCACCGCGTTCGGTGGGCGGGCTGGTTCGACGGCTTGGCGGGCCTGTTGATCGGCCGATCAGCCGCAGCCGACACCGCCGGCGCCCACGAACTGCGGTACGAAACGGCGCTTCAACGCGAACTCGCCGGCCTGTCGTTTCCGGTGCTGGTCGACGTGGACATCGGACACCGGCCGCCGCAGTTGATGCTGGTCAACGGGGCGCTGGCCGAGGTCGACTGGAGCGCTGCCGACGGAGGCCGGGTCACGCAGACCTTCGCCTGAGCGGCGCGCACCTCACCCGCCTTTCGCGCACTGCCGGTCGACGTACTGCAACGCATCTGGCAGGGCGTCGCGGAACGTCATCCATTCGTGGTCGCCGTCGACAATGCGCAACTCAGCTTGCTTGGGCTGGATCTTCAGCACGCGCCAGTACAACTTGGCCGACATCTCGGCGATACCCAGGAAGTCGTGGTCTCCGGAGACGATCCACATCGGCACGCGGGCACTGCCCTGCATGTACTTCTCCAGGTGCGCCGGGTAGTTCAGCGATTTCCAGGTGTCGGGGTCGAACTGGCCATTGCGAACGAATTGCGGTGTGCGGCGCGCGGCCGAAGTGTCGGGCGGCAGCGGGTCGTAAATGGCCGGGCTGATGATGCCGGCGGCGCAAAACTTTGTTGGGTGGCGCAGCACCAGGTTCAGCGCACCGTAGCCGCCCATCGACAAGCCGCCGATGGCGCGACCCTGACGCTCGGTGGTGACCTTGTATTTGCCTTCGACGTACGGCAACAGTTCGGTCATCACCGCTGTCTCGGCCTTTTCGGCAGCGCCGTCGGCCCACCAGCTGGCCGGGCCGGTGGTGGGCATGACGGCAACGCTCGCGCGTATCAGTCCGCGCTTGATCAAACCGTCAAGCGTCTCGACCGCGCCGCCCTTGCGCGTCCACTCGTACTCGTCGCCGCCCGCGCCGTGCAACAGGTAGACGACCGGGAACTTCCCTGGCGCGTCCTTGTAGCCATCGGGCAGGTAGACGGTGAACTTCAGGTCTCGGCCGAGAGCGGTCGACGGCACGCTGTCGCTGAACAGTTCTCCGCTGAGGGCGGCCGTGGCGACACCCATCGCGAACACGCCCATCAGGGTCCGGGCCAATTTTTTCACATGCATCTTTCATCTCCTTGGGTGGTGGGGTTGCCCGCTTGATGTTCCCGGGCTCACTGCGAGCCGTCGAATGATGCACGCGCCGCGTCGCTGTGCAGAAACGCCGCCAGAAAGTTCGGCATCATCGGTGAATGCGGATCACTGTCGACCACCTGCGCCGCTACGCCGTCGCGCGCAGCCTGTTCACACCCACCACGCTGCCGCGCGCCATTGCCAAGCTGGGCTTCGTGCAGGCCGACCCGATTCGCGCGCCGGCGCGGGCGCAGGACCTGACGCTGCGCCACCGCGTGAATGGTTACTGCGCGGGCGACCTGGAGCGGCGCTACGCAACGCTCGGCATCGAGGAAGACTTCTTCGTCAACTACGGCTTCCTGCCGACCGCAACCCACGCGCTGATGCATCCGCGCACGCCGCGCACGGTGTGGCCGAAAGCGCGCTGGGCGCAGGCGCAGGCCGTGCT
>JANNBZ010000231.1:0-2424 GCA_031386065.1 Burkholderiales bacterium | reverse complement strand
TGCGCCAGCGCGGCGTCGCCCCAGCCCCAGAAGAAGTCGGCCCGCACTGCCCCGGTGATGGCGCTGCCGGTGTCTTGCGCCATCACGGCGCGGCGCAGCGGGGTGGTGTTTAGCGGCTCGGTGGTGTCCAGCCACACCGGCGTGCCGTAGGGAATGCTCAGCGGGTCGACGGCGATTGACCGGCCCGGCGTCAGCGGCACGCCTTGTGCGCCCTTGGGGCCCAACTGCGGATCGGGCAGCGCTTCTTCGCGGAAAAACACCACGCGCGGGTTCGCCCACATCAGCTCGTTGATGCGTTTGGGGTTGCGCTGCGCCCACGCCTTGATGCCCGGCCACGAGGCCTGCTCGGTGCGCAGTTCGCCCTGCTCGATCAACCAGCGGCCGACCGATTTGTACGGCTGGTCGTTGTGGCCGGCGAAGGCCACGCGAACCAGCTTGCGCGTGCCGTCGGCCTCGCTCAGGTTGAGCCGCCCCGAGCCCTGAATCTGCAGGATCAGCACGTCCAGCGGGTCGGCCACCCAGGCCAGCGCGCGGCCACGCAAAGCGGCCTGCGCGGCCGGCAGGGTGTCGAGCTGCTGGCGCGTCCAGTAGGGCTTGCGGGTGGCGATGTCGGCCGGCGGCGCGTGCAGCGGAAAACGGAACGCGCCCTGCGCGCTGCGGCTGGCTTCGACCAGCGGCTCGAAGTAGCCGGTGATCAGGCCGTCGACCGCGCCCTCGGGCGACTCGACGCGGTAGGCCTGCAGGCGCTGCTGCAGCCACGCGCGGGCGGCGGCGTCTGACGCCGGGGCGGCGCCGCGCGCCTGCACGCACAGGCCGGCCCAGTCGAACACCGGCCGCTCGCAGCCGCGCAGCAGGGCCGGCCACAGCTCGGCGGTCAGGTCGGCCTCCCAGCCCGGCAGGTCGGTCCACGGCACCGGCACCCAGCGCGCGCGCGGGCGCTGGATCACCGTGCCCGGCGCGTCGACGTTCACGGCCGCACCCGGTGCGTCTATAACGGGCGCCGGCGCGTCGCGCGGCGTGCTAGCGCAGCCGGCCAGCACTCCTAGAATCAGCGCACAAAACCATCGGAGACGTGTTGCCATGTGGGTGATTCTGCTAGAGGCCTTTGCGGCCGGCGCGCTGCTGGTGTTCATCGTCTGGTGGACGATGTTTTCGGGCCGCAAGAAAGGCGAGCGGCGCGATGAGTGAGCTGCGTCAAGCCCTGGGCGGCAGCACGAACGAGGCCGGGTTGCGGCCGATGCGCCGCCGTATCGCGCGGTAGATGCGGCTTCGGTCGGCCAGGCGGATGCCGCGCGAACGCAGCGCCACTTTGAAGGCCAGGAAAAAGCTCACGCCCAGGTTCAGCGCGGCGATCACCGGGATGCTGGCCAGGCACCACCAGAACGCGCTTTGCTGGAACACGCCCCAGCCCAGCGCGCCCACCGCCGCTGCCAGTTGGCCGGTGCTCAGCGTGACATGTCGCACCTCGATCGGCAGGCCGAAGAACACCGCCACCGCCGGCACCAGGCCGAGCAAAAAGCCCAGCGAGATGTTCGACGCGTAGCCCGACACGTTCTTGCGCCAGTAGGCGGCCCAGCGCTGCGCGCGCGCCGCGCCCAGGCGCGCCACGATGCGCGGGTTCCAGGCAATGGCGCTGTCCAGCCGGTGCCAGACGAACCAGTTTTCCACCCAGCCGGCGATCAGTGAACTGGCGAACAGCAGCACGCCGGTGAAGGCCGCGAACAACGCCGTCGGGCCGAGCAGGGTGATGCTTTCGAGCACGTGCTGCGCGGCCTTGGCGTCGACCATCGGCGCGCCGAACGCCGCGCGGCACAGCAGCTGCACCGCCAGCACCACCGGGATCACGGCGGCCAGGTTGCCGATGATGCCGGCGGCCTGCGAACGGATCAGGTGCGCCACTTCGTCGACGAAGTCTTCGACCGCCGCGTCGTCGGACACGTCGGTCAGTTTGTCGGCCAGGGCCGGCGCGGTCATGGCCGGCTGTTTGGTGGCCACCGTCCAGTGCAGCACGTGCACCAGCACGAAGCTGCCGGCGTAGTTCACGCCGGCCAGGAAGCCGGCCCAGAACGCCGAAACCGCGAGCCCCGCCATCGCGAACTTGATCAACGTGGTGCCCGCAATCACCAGCCCGCCGCCGGCCGCAGTGCGCAGCATGTGGGCGTACGCCTGGCGGTCGCGGGTGATGTAGTGCTCGCCGGTTTCGGCGCTGCGCTCGGCCACCTTGCGGGCTAGCAGCGAGTAGTGCCGCGCGAACAGCGCCCGCACGCTGCGCCGTTCGTTGGCGGTGCGCACCAGGTCGGCCAGCAGCAGGGTCACGTCGCGCGCCGAGTCGGTGCTGAGCACGCAGGTCAGCAGTTGCTCGACGCGGTGGGTGCGCTCGCGCAACTGGTCGACCTCGAACACCACGTTGATCGACACGCCGTG
>JANNBZ010000192.1:0-4446 GCA_031386065.1 Burkholderiales bacterium | reverse complement strand
GCCCCGAGGCCGACCGCACCAAGAAGTTGCTGATGCACAAGGAAGAGATCAAGCGGTTGGTCGGCAAGGTCGAACAGAAAGGTTTCACCCTGGTGCCGCTGGACCTTCACTACAAAGGCGGCCGCGTGAAAGTCGAGATTGCGCTGGCCAAGGGCAAGGCCGAGCACGACAAACGCAACACCGAAAAGAAGAAGGATTGGGAGAGGGAAAAGGGGCGATTGATGAGACATAAAGTCTCATCCAAGGCGTAAGCCTTGCGGCGCGCAGCGACGAACGTCGAGTGGCTACGTCCAGCGGCTGCTTGGCAGCCAGCCCATCGTCGGTTGTAATCGGACGTCGGCAACATGCCGTTACCGCGCAAGGACGAACTCCATGGAACAAACCTCGACTCTGGATCGTTCCGCGTCAAGCAGCAAAACCCTGCGCGAGATTGCCGACCTCCCCGGCCCGCGCGGCCTGCCACTGCTGGGCAACCTGAGGCAGATCGACCGCACCCGCGTGCATGCCAGCGTCGAGCAATGGGGCCACGAGTTCGGGCCGATTTTCCGCTTCAGCCTGGGCCGCCGACAGTTCCTGGTGCTGACCGACCACGAGGCGATCGGCCAGGTGCTGCGCGACCGCCCGGACGGCTACCGGCGCACCACGCGGCTGAGCGAGATCTGGAACGAAATGGGCATGCCCAGTGGCGTCTTCGGTGCCGAGGGCGACAGTTGGCAGCGCCAGCGCCGCATGGTCATGGCGGGCTTCGACCCCAAGCATGTGAAAGACTATTTTCCGTCGCTGTTGAAGGTCACGCAGCGTCTGCGCGGCCGCTGGCAGAAGGCGGCGCGTGCCAAGCAAGCGATCGACCTGCAGGCCGACCTGATGCGCTACACCGTCGACGCGATTGCCGGCCTGGCCTTCGGCGCCGAGGTGAACACGCTGGAGTCGAACGAAGAAGTCATTCAACGCCACCTCGACAAGATCTTCCCGGCGATCTTTCGGCGCATCCTGTCGCAGTTTCCGTACTGGCGCTACGTCAGGCTGCCAGCCGACCGCGCGCTGGAACGCAGCGCCGTGGCCGTCAACGCCGCGATCGAAGGCTTCGTCGCGCAAGCCCGCGAACGCATGCGCGCAGACCCATTGCTGCACACGCAGCCGCGCAATTTGCTCGAAGCGATGATCGCGGCCGCCGACCGCGGTGACGCCGACGGGAAGGCCGAACCGTGGACGGGTCCCCCGGCCGCTGGTTCGCTACCCCTCGGGGGGCAGAGAGCGCGAGCGACCGTGGGGGCTCCACAACTGACTGACCGTGACGTGGCCGGCAACGTGTTGACCATGTTGCTCGCCGGCGAAGACACCACCGCCAACACGCTGGCCTGGATGATCGACCTGCTGCAGCGCAACCCCGAGGTGCTTCGCAAGGCGCAAGACGAAGTGCGCCGCGTGGCCGGTGACAGCAGCGCATTCACGCCGGAGCAGATGTCGCAGCTCGACTACCTGGAAGCCTGCGCGCACGAGACCATGCGCCTGAAGCCGGTGGCGCCGTTCTTCGCGGTGCAGGCGCTTCGCGACAGCGTAATTGCCGACGTTCGCATTCCCGAGGGCACGCTGGTGTGGTGCGCGCTGCGGCACGACAGCCTGCAGGAGCGCCACTTCCCCGAGCCGATGAAGTTCGATCCGCAGCGTTGGCTGGGCGAGCCGGGCCAGCCATCGCATTCAGCCTCATCGGCCAAGCGCATCTCGATGCCGTTCGGCGCCGGGCCGCGTGTGTGCCCCGGCCGCTACCTCGCACTGCTGGAAATCAAGATGGCGATGGCGATGCTGCTGGCCCACTTCGACATCGAGTCGGTGGCCACCCCCGATGGCGCCGAGCCGCGCGAATTCCTGGCCTTCACGATGGCGCCGGTGGGCCTGAAGATGCGGCTGCGCGAACGGAGCTGAGCCGCGCAGGTCAGGCCGCCAGCGCCGCCAACGCGTTCAGTGAGTCGGCGATCAGGTCGTCCACCGCTTCCAGCCCCACCGAAAACCGCACCAGCAGCCCGCGCCACGACGCGTCACCGCGCATCTGGGCCAGGTCGTACGGCACCGCCAGGCTGACCGGGCCGGCCCATGAGTAGCCGATGCGAAACACGCGCAGCGCGTCTACAAAGGCGTCGACCTGGGCCGCGCTGTAGCGCGCGTCGAAGACCACCGAGAACAAGCCCGCCGCAGCGGTGCAGGTCGCTTGCCAATGCGCATGGCCGGGCGAGCCGGGCAGCGCCGGGTGCAGCACGCGGCTGACTTCGGGCCGCGCCGCCCACCACTGCGCCAGCACGCGTGCCGCACGGTCTTGCGCGTCGTAGCGCAGTTGAATGCTGGGCAGCGCACGCAGCACGAATTCGGCATCGTTGGCGCCGATGCCCCAGCCCATGCGCATGTGGGTCAGCTTCAGCCGCAGGTGAAGGGCTTCGTCGCGCGTGGTCACCGAGCCCATCAGCACGTCGCCGCCGCCCGAGGGATATTTCGTGAGCGCCTGCATGCAGATGTCCACGCCCTGCCCGCCTGGCAGATCGAAGGCGTTGAACGCGAGGCCCGCGCCCCAGGTGTTGTCGAGCGCGCCGGTCACGCCGCGCGCCCGTGCCACCGCCACCAGCGCCGCCAGGTCGGGGAATTCCATCGTGATCGAGCCCGGCGCTTCCAGCCACACCAGCCGCGTGCGCTCGGTGATGGCATCTGCCAGCGACTGCGGAATCATCGCGTCGTAGAAGCGGTGCGTGATGCCGAATCGCGCCAGCTCGACGCGCGCCAGTTCCTTGCCGGGGCCGTAGGCGTTGTGCGGCAGCAGCACTTCGTCGCCGGCTTTCAGCAAAGCCATGTCGACCAGGGTGATCGCTGCCAGTCCGCTGGGCACCAGCAGCGTTTGCAAGCCGCCTTCCAGCGTGGCAATGCGCGCTTCGAGCGTGAAGGTGGTCGGCGTGCCGTGCAGGCCGTAGGTGTAGCCCGTCTTCTCTTTCCAGTCGCGCGCGTGCAGCGCGGCGGTGTTCTTGAACAGGATGGTCGACGCCTTGTGCACCGCCGGCACCACAGCCTCGAAACCGGCCGGTGCCTGGTAAGGGTGGTGAATGAGCGCGGTGCTTTTCTGCGGCGCCGATTTTTGGTTAGTCATCGGCGTCAGACCGCCTGCGCGATCAGGTCGTGCCCTTGCGTGCCGACGATGCGCGCCCGCGTGAATTCGCCCACCTTGAGCGTCTTCGACGCCTTCTCGGGCGACAGCAGGCGCACCACGCCGTCGATCTCCGGCGCGTCGGCATAGCTGCGCCCCACGCCGCCCTTGCGGCCCATCGCCGGGGCCGAGTCGACCAGCACCTGCATCGTCGCGCCGACACGCCGCTGCAGCTTGGCGGCAGACACCGCCTCGGCCACTTGCATGAAGCGCGCGCGGCGTTCTTCGCGCAGTGCCATCGGCAGCATGCCGGGCAGGTCATTCGCGGTCGCGCCGCTGACGGCCGAGTAGGCGAAGCAGCCGGCACGGTCGATCTCGGCCTCGCGCATGAAGTCCAGCAGGTGCTCGAACTCGGCTTCGGTTTCGCCCGGAAAGCCGGCGATGAAGGTGCTGCGGATCACGATCTCGGGGCAGGCCTCGCGCCAGCGTTGCAGCCGCTCAAGGTTCTTCTCGCCATTGGCCGGGCGCTTCATGCGCTTCAGCACGTCGGGGTGCGAATGCTGGAACGGCACGTCCAGGTACGGCAGCACGCCGCCGCTGGCCATCAACGGCAGGATCTGGTCGACGTGCGGGTACGGGTACACGTAGTGCAAGCGCACCCAGGCGCCATGCTGCGCCGCGATGTCAGCCAGCTTTTCGCACAGGTCGGTCATGTGGGTCTTGACCGGGCGGCCGTCCCAGAAGCCGGTGCGGAACTTCACGTCCACGCCGTAGGCGCTGGTGTCCTGGCTGATCACCAGCAACTCCTTCACGCCCGACTCGAACAGCCGCTGCGCCTCGCTCAGCACATCGCCGATCGGTCGCGACACCAGGTCGCCGCGCATGCTGGGGATGATGCAGAAGCTGCAGCGGTGGTTGCAGCCTTCGCTGATTTTCAGGTAGGCGTAGTGGCGCGGCGTGAGCTTGATTCCGATCTTGGAATCAAAGCGGGCAGGCACCAGGTCGACGAACGGATCGTGCGGCTTCGGCACGTGCAGGTGCACCGCGTCCATCACCTCCTGAGTGGCATGCGGGCCGGTGACTGCCAGCACGCTGGGGTGCATCTGGCGCACCAGGTTGCCGCCAGCCTCGCCCGCCTTCGCGCCCAGGCAGCCGGTGACGATGACCTTGCCGTTCTCGGCCAGCGCCTCGCCGATGGTGTCCAGGCTTTCCTTCACCGCGTCGTCGATGAAGCCGCAGGTGTTGACGATCACCAGGTCGGCGCCGGCAAAGGTCTTCGAGGTGTCGTAACCCTCGGCGCGCAGCTGCGTGAGGATCAGTTC
>JANNBZ010000175.1:0-23179 GCA_031386065.1 Burkholderiales bacterium | reverse complement strand
TCGCTGCGCAGCGCCAGCAGCACGTAGAACATCACGCCCACACCGGCCAGGTTCTTGCTGGCGAAACTGCAGTCGGGCTGGTTCGGGTTGACGATCACGTCGGCGTTCGGCAGCATCACTGCGTCGCCCACCAAGGCGGGTAAATGGTGGTCGGTCACCAGCACTGCCAGGCCGCGCTCGCGCGCATGCGCCACACCGGCCAGGCTGGCAATGCCGTTGTCCACGGTCAGCAGCAGGTCGGGCTTTTTCAGCAGCGCCAGCTCGACGATGGTGGGCGTCAGGCCGTAGCCGTGGACGGCGCGGTCGGGCACCACGTAGCACAGCGTGTCGGGCGCCGCGCCCAGCATGCTCAAGCCGCGCAGCGCAACAGCGCAGGCGGTGGCGCCGTCGCAGTCGTAGTCGGCCACCACGCAGATGCGCTGGCGCTTCGCAATCGCGTCGGCCAGCAGGCGCGCGGCGGCCGCGCTGCCGTGCAGGTCGGTGGGCAGCAGCAGGCGCGCCAGGCCGTCGTCCAGGTCGTCGGCGCTGCGCATGCCGCGGGCGGCGAACAAGCGCGCCAACAACGGGTGCACGCCGGCCTGTTCCAGGGCCCAGGCGGCGCGCGGCGGCACGTCGCGCAGCGTCACGGTGGGCAGACTCATACAGAAACCTTCGTGCTACGCACTGCGGTGTTCGCCTTCGGGCGGCCGGGCGGGCTCACAACGCCTCCAGCAGCGGTGCGACGGCCGGGCGTTGCCAGCTGTTGCGCAGGCGCTGCCACAGCGTGCGCGGCGCGCTGTCGAAGCGCTGCGCGAAGCGCTCGCCGCAGACCGTGAGCGACACGTGCTCGCCGGCCTCGGCGGCCTGCAGCATGCGGGCGATGGCGCCAGCGTCCAGCCGCTGCCAGGCTTCGGCCCAGCCGGCCCAGTCGTCGGCCAGCAGCGGGGCGCGCAGGCTGTCGTCGACCTGGATGGCTTCGGAACCGATGGGAACCTGGTGCGCGCCGCAGCCGCTCAACCAAAACGAGTTGACGGGCAGCTCGCCGAGTCCCTCGCGCTCGTCGTGCAACGGGTGCGCATACAGCAGCATCTGCGCCTCGCTTTGCAGCCGCCGCACATGGCGCACCTGCGGCGTGTTGGGCAGCCACAGGTCGACGTTGCGGCCGATCACCCGGTCGGGCGAGGCGCAGGCCAATTCGGCCAAGCCGGGTTGCGACGCGTACCAGCGCTCGGCCGCACCCCAGTGCAGCGACCAGCCGTCGTCGTTGAACAGCGGCTGCAACGCAGCCATCAATTGCTGCGACTCGGCGTCTGTCAAGTGGCAGGCCTGCGGGTCGGCCAGCGTGATGTGGTCGCGGCCCACATGCCAGTGCACGGGGGTCAGCAAGCCCCAGGCGCCTTGGCTGGCGTCGACGCCGTCGGCGATGGCCTGATGCGCTGCCCATGGCAAGGCACCGTCGGTGCCGTGCCAGCCCCAGGCGGCTGCCAGCGCGCGCTCGTGCGGCGGGCTCAGGCTGTATTCGTCGGTGCCCACGCGCGGGCCGGCGGCCAGGCGGTTCAACAGGTTAGACAAGGCCGGCAGTTCGAGCGTGCCCAGGCTGTGAGCCGCAGCGGGTGACAGCGCGGACGCGAACGGGATCAACAGGTGCATCGGTGGATTATCCGGGGCGGCGGCTGCGCGCTTTTCACGTGCGCGTCACGGCAGCGACTTGAGGCCGTCATGCGCAGCGGCGAGCCTTCGTTTCCATGCAACGAGACCCCGCCGTGCAGCGTGCCTGGGCCGAGTCCCTGGGGACCGAGCCTGCCTCTGCGTTAGACGCGCCGAGCGGCCACCTGCGCTATCGCAGCGTGTGGATTTCTGACCTGCACCTGGGCACGCCGGGCTGCCAGGCGCACGCGCTGCTCGACTTCTTGAAGCACGTCGATGCCGAGCACCTGTTTCTGGTCGGCGACATCATCGACGGCTGGCAGTTGCGCCGCCACTGGTACTGGCCGCAGGCGCACAACGACGTGATCCAGAAGCTGCTGCGCAAGGCGCGCAAGGGCACGCGCGTGATCTTCATTCCGGGCAACCACGACGAGTTCGCACGCCGCTACCTGGGCCACGACTTCGGCGGCATCGAAGTGGCCGAGGAATGGATTCACGAGACCGCCGACGGCCGCAAGCTCTGGGTCACCCACGGCGACCTTTTCGACGGCGTGATCCAGTGCGCCGCCTGGCTCGCGCATGTGGGCGATTCGCTGTACGAGTTCACGCTGAAGCTGAACCGGTACCTCAACTCGCTGCGGGCGCGGCTGGGGCTGCCGTACTGGTCGCTGTCGAAGTACCTGAAGCAGAAGGTCAAGCGTGCCGTCAGCTATGTAGGTGACTTCGAGGCGGCGCTGGCGCGCGAGGCGCGCCGGCGCGGCGCACAAGGCGTGGTCTGCGGCCACATTCACCATGCCGAACTGCGCGACATCGACGGCATCCTCTACGCCAACGACGGCGACTGGGTCGAGAGCCTGACGGCGCTGGTCGAGCATGCCGATGGCCGGCTGGAGATCATCGACTGGTCGCATCGCGCGTCGCATGCCTGGCGCGGTGCGCGCAGCGCTGCGGCCACGGCGGCCGGCGAGTTGCTGCCGGTGCAGGCCGCGTGAGGATCGCGCTTGTCACCGACGCCTGGATGCCGCAGGTCAACGGCGTCGTCACCACCCTGGTCGAACTGCAGCAAGGCCTGCTGCAACGCGGGCACGAGGTGGTGGTGGTCGAGCCGTCGGGCTTCAAGCGCTTTGCCTGCCCCGGCTACCGCGAAATCGAAGTGGCGTGGCGCCCCGGCAAGCGCGTGGCCGCACTGCTCGACACCGCCCAGGCCGACGCGATTCACATTGCCACCGAAGGCCCGTTGGGTGCGGCCGCGCGGGCGCACTGCCTGCGTCGCGGCTGGGCCTTCACCACCGCGTTTCACACTCGCTTCCCCGACATCCTGGCCAAGGCGCTACACCTGCCGGTGCGCTGGGGCTACGCATGGTTCAAGCGCTTTCATTCGGCGTCCAGCGGTGTCATGGTGCCCACCGAGGGCATGCGCGGCATCTTGCATGGACACGGTTTTCGCAACCTGCGCAGCTGGTCGCACGGCGTGGACCTGAGCCTGTTCCAGCCGCTGCCCGGGGCCGACCTCGGCCTGCCGCGTCCGGTGTTCCTGTTCGTCGGCCGCGTCTCGTACGAGAAGAACCTCGCAGCCTTTCTGCAGCTCGACCTGCCCGGCTCGAAGGTGGTCTACGGCGTCGGCCCGCTGCTCGGCCGGCTGAGCCGCGAGTTCCCCGCCGTGCACTGGCAGGGCGTGGTCTCGCGCGACGCGCTGGTGCGCATCTACAGCGCGGCCGATGCCTTCGTGTTCCCCAGCCGCAGCGAAACCTTCGGCCTGGTGATGCTCGAAGCCATGGCCTGCGGCACGCCAGTGGCGGCCTACCCGGTGCCCGGGCCGCTGGACGTGATCGGCACCTCGAGCGGCGGCGTGCTGCACGACGACTTGCGGGTGGCGGCGCTGGCCGCGTTGAAGCTTCCGCGCGAGCAAGCCCGCGCGCGTGCACTGCAGTTCGACTGGGCGCCGGTCTGCGACCAGTTCATCGCCTTGCTGGTTGCGGCGCGTCATGGCAGCGTCATGTCTGTCATGAAACCGACGCAAAAGATTCATAAACTGGTGTCATGAGTTTCGATGACAGTTCCGCGGTGTCGCCACCCGCCAGCGTGGGTGCGCCGGCGATGCCGGTGCTGTTGAGCCGCGAGCGCGCCATCCTCGAATTCAACCGCCGCGTGCTCGCGCAGGCGCGGCGCGACGACGTGCCTCTGCTCGAGCGGCTGCGCTACATCTGCATCGTCTCGTCGAACATGGACGAGTTCTTCGAGGTGCGCTTTGCCGACTACATTGCAGCCGCCCGCCTGGCGGGTGCGAGTGGCATGCTGAGCGACCTGGCGACGGTAGCGGCCGAGGCGCACGCCATCATCGACGACCAGTACGCCGCCTTCAACGACGAGGTGATGCCGCGCCTGCAGACCGCCGGCATCGTGATCCTCAACCACGCTGATCGCGACGCTGCGCAGCGCGCCTGGGTCGACCGCTTCTTCGCCACCCAGGTGCGTCCGCTGCTGGTGCCGGTGGGGCTGGACCCGGCGCACCCGTTTCCGCAGGTCGCCAACAAGTCGCTCAACTTCATTGCGCGGCTGAGCGGCAAAGACGCCTTCGGGCGCGAGAACAGCATCGCCATCGTCAAGGTGCCGCGCGTGCTGCCGCGCGTGATCCGGCTGCCCGATGCGCTGGCGCCGGGTCAGCAGGGTTTCGTGCTGCTGACCAGCGTGATCCGCGCCCACCTCGACGAGTTGTTCCCCGGCCGCGAGGTCGAGGCGTTCTCGCAGTTCCGCGTCACCCGCGACTCCGACCTCGATGTGGACGAAGACGATGTCGTCAACCTGCGGCAGGCCATGCGCTCGGGCCTGACCACGCGCCACTTCGGCCAGGCGCTGCGGCTGGAAGTGGTGAACACCTGCCCGACCGAGTTGTCGGAATTTCTGCTGCAGCAGTTCGGCCTGCCGCAGGCGGCGCTGTACCGCGTCAACGGGCCGGTCAACCTGGTGCGGCTGAACCAGTAGATCGACCAGGCGCAAGAGCGCCGCCAGCCGCCGTGGTTGCGCTTCTCGGCGCACGAGCCGCGCTGGCCCGAGGCCCGGCTGCCGCGCCAGCAATCGATGTTCGCCACCCTGCGCCAGGGCGACGTGCTGCTGCACCACCCGTTCGAATCGTTCGAGCCGGTGGTTCAGTTCCTGCGCGAGGCGGTGCACGACCCCGACGTGCTAGCCATCAAGCAAACCATCTACCGCACCGGCAGCGAGTCGCCGTTGATGGACCTGCTGATCGAGGCCGCGCGCCGCGGCAAGGAAGTGATGTGCGTGGTGGAGCTGAAGGCGCGCTTCGACGAAGAGGCCAACATCAACTGGGCCGAACGTCTTGAGGCGGTGGGCGTGCAGGTGGTGTACGGCATCGTCGGCCTGAAGACGCACGCCAAGCTGCTGCTGGTGACACGCCGCGAAAGCATCGGCGGCGCGGGCCGCACCCGGCTGCGCCGCTATGCCCACCTGTCCACCGGCAACTACAACCCCAAGACCGCGCGCCTGTACACCGACATCGGCTACCTGACGGCCGACAAGGAACTGACGGCCGACGCCGATGCGGTGTTCCAGCAGCTGGCCAGCCTGGGCAAGATGAAGCCGCTGCGCTGCCTGCTGCAGGCGCCGTTCACGCTGCACCGTCGCATGGTCGAACACATTGATCGCGTGGCCGATGCGGCGCGCGCGGGTGCGGGCGCCATGGCGCGCATCGTCGTCAAGGTCAATGCGCTGACCGACGCGCCGCTGATCGAGGCGTTGATCCGCGCCGGCCAGGCGGGCGCCGACATCGACCTCATCGTGCGCGGTGCCTGCATGCTGCCGCCCGGCATTGCCAGCGTCACCGACCGCATTCGCGTGCGCGCCGTGGTCGGGCGTTTCCTCGAACACACGCGAGTGATCTATTTCCGCTGGGGCCTCGGCGATGACGACGAAGCGCTGTACCTGTCGAGTGCCGACTGGATGAGCCGCAACATGCTCCGCCGCATCGAGG
This sequence comes from Burkholderiales bacterium, assembly GCA_031386065.1. Lineage (GTDB taxonomy): Bacteria > Pseudomonadota > Gammaproteobacteria > Burkholderiales > Burkholderiaceae_C > JANYJJ01. The sequence goes on along the minus strand of JANNBZ010000175.1, from coordinate 17,565 downwards.
TGGCCTGGCCGGTGCGCGATGCGGCCCTGCGTCAGCGCGTGATCGACGAATGCCTGGTGCCTTATTTGCACGATGCCTGCGATGCCTGGACGCTTCAGTCAGACGGCAGCTACCTGCGCGTCGGCAGCGACGGGCCCAGTGCGCAGCGCGCGTTGATGGGCCGCTTCGGCGCGACGTGATGGACTTGATTCTGTGGCGCCACGCCGAGGCGTTCGAGCTGCCTGAAGGCGCCGACGACATGGACCGCGCGCTGACCGCCAAGGGCGAGCGACAAGCCCACCGCATGGCCGACTGGTTGAACCGGCGGCTGGCCCACTCGACGCGCATTCTGGTCAGCCCGGCACGCCGCGCCCAGCAAACCGCGAAGGCGCTGGAGCGACCCTTCAAGACGCTGCCCGCGCTGGCGCCCGATGGCAGCGGCGAGGCCCTGCTGCTGGCCGCGCGCTGGCCCGACGGACCGGAGCCGGTGCTCGTCATCGGCCACCAGCCCACGCTGGGCCTGGTGGCCGCGCAATTGCTGGCCGACGTGCCGCAGGCATGGGCGATCAAGAAGGGCGCCGTCTGGTGGCTGCGCAACCGCGACCGCGAGGGCCTGGCGCAAGTGGTGCTGCAGGCGATGCAGGCGCCCGACTGCCTTTGACGGCACGAGCTGCGGCTGGTGCCTTGCGGGCCTAGCGCTGTCAGCGCCGCACGCTCTAGATTTCAGGCTCGCCGAGCGCGCCCAGCTTGGAGTGGCGGATGCGCGTGCTGGACAGCGCGCCGGCCGATTCCAGGATCGGGTACGCGATGGAGCAGATGTGCGAGTTGATGCGCTTCAGCTCGCTCAACAGGTCGAGGTGCAGCGAACTGGTCTCGATGCTTTGCGCAGTGTTGTCTTGCAGGCGGCCGATGTGCTTGGCCGCGTACTCGTGCTCCAGGTCGCGAAAGCGCGCCTTCTCTTCGAGCAGCTTTTGCGCGTCGCGCACGTTGCCTTCCAGGAACACGCTCATGCCCAGGCGCAGGTTGGCTTGCAGGCGTTCGTGCAGGTGGACGATCTCGGCCATGCCGGCGTCCGAGAAGCTGCGGTTCTTGCGCACCTTCTTGTCCTCGATGTCCTGCAGCACGCGCTCGATGATGTCGCCGATCTGCTCCATGTTGATGGTGAACGAGACGATGTCGGTCCAGCGGCGGCTCTCGCGCTGGCTCAGCGCCTCGCTGGAAATCTGCGTCAGGTAGAACTTGATCGCCGAGTAGAGCGAATCGACGGTGTCGTCCATCGCGCGTAACTCTTCCGCCAGTTGCAGGTCGTTGTTGCGCAGCACCGGCAGGATGCCGCGCAGCATGGTTTCGACCACGTCGGCCTGGTGCAGCGCCTCGCGGGCGGCGCAGTTGATGGCCAGCGACGGCGTGGCCAGCGCCACCGGGTCGAGGTGGTGCGGCCGGGTGCTGACCGCGCCTTGTGTGCCCGCCGGCAGCCAGCGGTCGACCCAGCTGCCCATCACGCCCGTCAGGCCGATGAACAGCAGCGCCAGCACCACGTTGAAGGCCAGGTGAAACAGCACGACTTGCTGGTGCACATCGGGCGCCACCTGTTGCAGCAGCACATGCGCGTAGGGAAGCAAGGGAATCGCGATGAGGGTGCCGACCGCCTTGAAAACCAGGTTGCCGATCGGCAGCCGGCGCGCTTGCGGCGACGCCTGGGCGGTGGCGATGACGGCCAGCACGCCGCTGCCCATGTTGGCCCCAAGCACCAGCTCCAGCGCCAGGCCGGCGGGCAGGATGCCACTGGCCGCCAGCGTGGCCGTCAGCAGCACGATCGCCAGGCTGGAATACGACAGCACGGTGAGCACCGCGCCGACCAGGATGTGCAGCAGCACGTCGTTCGGCAGTGCCACCAGCAGCGCGCGCACCGCTGGCGATTCGGTCAGCGGCCGGGTCGCGCCGACGATCAGTTGCAGCGCCAGCGTGATCAGCCCGAGGCCGATCAACACGCGGCCGATGCGGCCGGCCGCGCTGTTTTGCCGCGAGATGTACATCACCACGCCGACGAAGATCAGCAGCGGCGACAACCACGACAGGTCGAACGAGAACGCCACCGCCATCAGGCTGGTGCCCACGTCGGCGCCCAGCATCACCGCCAGCGCCGCCGAACTGGTGACCAGGCCCTTGCCGACGAAGGACGCCACGATCAGGCAGGTGGCCGTGCTCGACTGCACGATGCTGGTCACCGCCAGGCCGGCTAGCAACGCATGCAAGCGGTTGTTGAAGCTGCGCGCCAGCACGCCGCGCAGGTTCTCGCCGAACACCCGCAGCACGCCGGTACGCACGATGTGCGTGCCCCAGACCAGCAGGGCGATGGCAGCGAGCAGGTTGAGAAGGTGAATCACATCAAACCCAGGGCGATGAAGACGTCTTGACGCTGCTGAAGCGCTGCACGTGGCTGTCGCCGAAGTGCGGCGTCACGCGGGAGTCGGGTGCAGGGGCTGAAGCGGGCGCGGCGACGAGCATGGCGGCAGTCTATCGCCGGGGCCTTGGCGGGCCGATGGCCGTGCTTCGGATCAACGTGAAGCCAGCCCCAGCGACCGGCTCTCGCCGAACACCGGCTGGTCTTCGCCGCCGCTGGCCGCCACCGCGCGACTGCGGCCTTGTCGCTTGGCTTCGTACAACGCCTGGTCGGCGCGCCGCAAGCCCTCGGCCACGGTCTCGTTCGGCTGCAGTTCGACGACGCCGAAGCTCAGGCTCAGCGGCGCCAGCCGCGGCGCGACCTGCCGGTGTTCGAGCCGCCCGACGATGCGCGACGCCACCGTCATCGCGTCGGCGACCGAGGTGCCGGGCAGCAGCACGCCGAACTCGTCGCCGCCCAGGCGCCCGGCGACATCCTGGCTGCGCAGCGTCTCGCGCATGCAGATGGCGACCTGGCGCAGGGCCTCGTCGCCGGCCGCGTGACCGAGCAGGTCGTTGACCTGCTTGAAGTGGTCGATGTCGAACATCAGCACCACGGCCGGGTCGGCGCCTGGCAGCGTCAGCGCCTGCGTGGCGCGCTCGTGGAAATGGCGGCGGTTCGGCACGCCGGTGAGGGTGTCGGTGTCGGCCAGGAAACGCAGCTTGCGGTGCGTGATGCGCAGGTTGGCCTCGGTGCGTTCGCAGGTCAGCAGCAGGCCGATGTAGACCATCACCAGCGCGCACACCACGATCAGCAAACCGCTGACCAGCAGCAACTGATCGGTCCACAGGCTCATCGACGTGGCGAAGCTCGCCTGCGCCACCCGGAAGCCCTGGAACACGGCGCCGAACAGCATCGTGCCGCCCAGCACCCGCAGCGCCGAGCCCTTGCCGAAGTCGGGCAGCTTGCAGATCAGCCAGGCGGCGTACAGGTGCAAGGTGCAGGCACCGGCCGAGAACACCACCACCCGCGTCGGCAGGTCGTTCTGCGCCGCCCACGACGCGAGCCACACTACGAACGCGCCGCTCAGCAACAGCCAGTCGGCGCGCGCCGGCGTGCGCCATTCGTGTCGCCCGTAGAAGCGACGCAACCCCGCCAGCACCACCACCGGCCATTGCAGCAGCAGCAGGTTGGCGGCGGGCAGCACCGCTGGCGCCACGTCGCGGAACCAATGCAACACCAGGCCCAGCGTCAGCAGCCACTGCGCCGCCACCCACCACCAGAAGCCACGGTAGACGCGCCCGGTCACGCCGAACAGCGTGATCACGGCGGCCGACATGGCCAGCATGACGATCGACACGAACAGGAAAGTGGGCAGGTGAAGGGTCATGACGCGGCCGTTGCGACGGATTCTGATTCTCGCGCGTCGGCGTGCCCCGCGAACATCGCGAAAAGGGGGGTGAGTTGCAAGCAATTGCGTATCGGCGCCGCTGCGGGCCTGAAACGGCGGCTTCACACGGCGGCGATACCATTCGCCCTGCAGCCAAACCAAGGAGCAACAGCGATGGCGATGGACGTGGTCGATTACGAAATCAAGGGCTCGGAGATGCAGTTCGTCGAGGTCGAGCTCGACCCGGGCGAAGCAGCCGTCGGCGAAGCCGGCAGCATGATGTACATGGACGCCGGCATCGGCATGGACACCGTGTTCGGTGACGGCTCGGCCAGCCAGGGCGGCTTGCTGGGCAAGTTGATGGGTGCGGGCAAGCGGCTGATCACCGGCGAGTCGCTGTTCACCACGGTCTACACCAACCAGGCCTCGACCAAGCTGCGCGTGGCCTTCGCGGCGCCGTACCCCGGCAAGATATTGCCGATGAACCTGCGCCAGCTCGGCGGCATGCTGATCTGCCAGAAAGACGCGTTTCTGTGCGCCGCCAAGGGCGTGTCGCTGGGCATCTACCTGCAGCAGAAGATGTCGGTGGGCTTCTTCGGCGGCGAGGGCTTCATCATGCAAAAGCTCGAAGGCGACGGTCTGGCCTTCGTGCACGCCGGCGGCACCGTGCTCAAGCGTGACCTGCAGCCCGGGCAGACGCTGCTGATCGACACCGGCTGCGTTGTCGCGTTCACACCGAACGTGAATTTCGAGATCCAGTACGTCGGCAAGGTGAAGACGGCACTGTTCGGCGGCGAAGGCCTGTTCTTCGCCAAGGTCACCGGGCCTGGCACGGTGTGGCTGCAAAGCCTGCCGTTCTCGCGCCTGGCCTCGCGTGTGTTCGCGGCCGCGCCACAGCGTGGCGGCTCGCGCGAAGAAGGCTCGCTGCTGGGCGGCCTGGTCGGCGGCGGCCTGCTGGGTGGCGCGATGGGCGGCATCTTGGGCGGTGGCGACGAAGACTGACCCGTCGGCCCGAGCCAGGCTCCCGTATCCTCGTCGCGATGAAACTGCTGCTTGATTCGTTCTGGCGCGCCGCAGCCTACTGTGTGCACCCGAAAGTCATTCTGCTGTCGCTGCTGCCGTTGGCCGTGATGGTGGTGCTGGCGCTGGGGCTGGGCTATTTCTTCTGGACCCCGAGCGTCGATGCCGTGCGCGCGCTGATGGACTCCTGGGCCGTCGTCGGGGCGCTGCTGGGCTGGCTGGACGGTATCGGCTTCGGTGGTCTGAAGCTGGTGCTGGCGCCGCTGCTGGTGGTGTTCGTGGTGACGCCGATCATCGTGGTCGTGTCCTTGCTGGTGGTGGCGACGTTGATGGTGCCGGCCATGCTGAAGCTGGTGGCGCAGCGTCGCTTCCCGACGCTCGAACGCAAGAACGGCGGGTCGTTCGCCGGCTCGCTGTTCGGTGGACTCTGGGCAACCTTGGTGGCGCTGCTGGCGCTGCTGGTGTCGATTCCGCTGTGGCTGGTGCCGCCGCTGGTGCTGCTGGTGCCGCCGCTGATCTGGGGCTGGCTGACCTACAAGGTGATGAGCTACGACGTGCTGGCCGAACACGCCAGCCAGGACGAGCGGCGCGAGCTGATCCGCCTGCACCGCGGGCCGCTGCTGGGCATCGGCGTGCTGACCGGCTACCTGGGTGCGGCGCCATCGCTGGTGTGGGCTTCGGGTGTGATGGTGATCGCGCTGGCTCCGGTGCTGGTGCCGGTGGCGATCTGGATCTACACCCTGGTGTTCGCGTTCTCGGCGCTCTGGTTCGCGCACTACGCGCTGTCTGCCCTACAAAATCTGCGCGCGCTGCAGACGGCGTTGCCACCATCCGTCGTGCCGCTGCAAACGCCTGCGTCGCCGCCGGATGCACAACCGATGCTGCCCCTTCCACCTGCCTGATCACCACCACCCATGAACTTCGGCCTGCTCATCATCGGCGACGAAATCCTGTCCGGCAAACGCCAGGACAAACACCTGCCCAAGGTGATCGAACTGCTGGCCGCGCGCGGCCTGGCGCTGTCGTGGGCGCGCTATGTGGGTGACGACCCGGCGCGCATCACCGCCGACCTGGCGCACGCCTTCGGCAGCGGCGGCGTGGTGTTCTCTTGCGGCGGCATCGGTGCCACGCCCGACGACCACACACGCCAGTGCGCCGCGCGCGCATTCGGCGTCGAACTGGCGCTGCACCCGCAGGCGCGCGACTTCATCGTCGAGCGCATGCGCGAAACCGCGGCCGAGCAGGGCAAGCCCTTCGAGCCCGACCGGCACGACAACGTGCACCGGCTGAACATGGGCGTGTTCCCGGTCGGCGCCGCCATCATCCCGAACCCGTTCAACAAGATTGCCGGCTTTTCGCTGCCCTCCACCGCCGGCGGTGCGGGCGGGGTGTACTTCGTGCCCGGCTTCCCGGTGATGGCCTGGCCGATGATCGAGTGGGTGCTCGACCAGCACTACCCGCATTTGCAGCGCGGGCCGGCGCTGAGCGAGAAATCGGTGATCGTCTTCGGCGCCATGGAGGCCGCGCTGACGCCGCTGATGGAATCCATCGAAGCGCAGTTCGCCGGGGTCAAGGTTTTCAGCCTGCCCAGCGTCGATCACCCGCAGTGGGGTCGTCACATCGAATTGGGCGTGAAGGGCAACGCCGACCTTTTGCCTGCAGCGTACGGGGCGATGCTGGCCGGACTCAACGCGCACGGCGCCCAGCTCGGCCCCGAATTGGTGCGTTGAATCGACAGAAAACTGCCCGGGATGGTGCGACTGGATGCACCAGACGAAGGCATTTTTCGTCATCCATCGCCGCTGCGATGCGTCTGTTGAACCGGCTGGCGTCGGCACGCTTTCTGCTACATTCCTGTGCGCATTTTTGAGGCGTCCGCGTGACGTGTCGGTGTGCCTTCCCCCGCTGAAAATCATTCCCCCCACAAGCGTCCCTCCAGGAGAATTTGATGGCCAAGACCGTCGCCGACGTGATGAAGATGGTGAAGGAAAACGAGATCAAGTTCGTTGATTTCCGTTTCACCGACACCCGCGGCAAAGAGCAGCACGTTTCCGTGCCGGTGTCCCATTTCGATGAAGACAAGTTCACCTCCGGCCACGCCTTCGACGGTTCGTCGATCGCCGGCTGGAAAGGCATCGAAGCCTCGGACATGCAGCTCATGCCCGACCCGAACACCGCCAACGTCGACCCGTTCTTCGAAGAGCCCACGCTGATCCTGACCTGCGACGTGGTCGAGCCCGGTGACGGCAAGCCCTACGAGCGCGACCCGCGTTCGCTGGCCAAGCGCGCCGAGGCCTACATGAAAGCCTCCGGCCTGGGCGACACCGCGCTGTTCGGCCCGGAGCCCGAATTCTTCGTCTTCGACAGCGTGCGCTGGGGCAACGACATGTCGGGCTGCTTCTCGAAGATCGAATCCGAAGAAGGCGCCTGGAACACCGGCAAGGAATACGAGCACGGCAACTCGGGCTATCGGCCCACAGTGAAGGGCGGCTACTTCCCGACGCCGCCGGTCGATTCGTTCCAGGACATGCGCTCCGAGATGTGCCTGGTGCTCGAATCGCTGGGCATCCCGTGCGAAGTGCATCACCATGAAGTGGCCACCGCCGGCCAGATGGAAATCGGCACCAAGTTCAGCACGCTGCTGCAGCGCGCCGACTGGGTTCAATTGCAAAAGTACGTGATCCAGAACGTCGCGCACTCGTATGGCAAGACGGCCACCTTCATGCCCAAGCCCATCGTCGGCGACAACGGCAGCGGCATGCACGTGCACCAGTCGGTCTGGAAAGACGGCAAGAACCTGTTCGCAGGCGACGGCTACGCCGGGCTCAGCGAGTACGCGCTGTTCTACATCGGCGGCATCATCAAGCACGCGCGCGCGCTGAACGCCATCACCAACCCCGGCACCAACTCGTACAAGCGCCTGGTGCCTGGCTTCGAAGCACCGGTCAAGCTGGCGTATTCGGCGAAGAACCGCTCGGCGTCGATCCGCATTCCGTTCGTGGCCAACCCGAAGGGCCGGCGCGTCGAAGCGCGCTTCCCCGATCCGCTGATGAACCCGTACCTCGGCTTCTCGGCCATGCTGATGGCCGGTCTGGACGGCGTGGAAAACAAGATCCACCCTGGCGAAGCCGCCAGCAAGGACCTGTACCACCTGCCGCCGGAAGAAGACAAGCTGATCCCGACGGTGTGCCACAGCCTCGACCAGGCGCTGGACTACCTGGACAAGGACCGCGCCTTCCTGACCAAGGGCGGCGTCTTCACCGATGCCTACATCGACGCCTACATCGAATTGAAGATGCAGGACGTGACCCGCTTCCGCATGGCCACCCACCCGGTCGAGTTCGACATGTACTACACCCTGTGATCCGTTTCACGCGAACCGAAGGGACGGCATTGCCGTCCCTTTTTCGTTGGATCAAGGCCATAAGCCATGCGCGACAATCCGGCAGCGCGCTGCATGCCCACGCAGACGCTGGCGTCGGCAGGTCGACGCGCCCTGTTTTGCCACGGAGTGAGTGCATGACGCGAGTGCCGGTCGAAGAAGCCAGATGGACGTGGGTCGGCGGGCTGGCGTACGTGGTCGCGGCGGTGTGGCCGGTCCCGCTGATGGCACAGGCTGCGGCCTCGGGCCCGCCGGTGTACCGCTGCCCCGGGAACCCGGTGCTCTACACCGACGCGCTGTCGGCCAAGGAAGCAAAGGACAAAGGCTGCCGCACGCTGGAAGGCGCGCCCATCACGGTGATCCAGTCGCAGAAGCCGCGCGTGGTGGCTGTGGGGCAGTCCGGTGCGTCGGGCAACGCCGGTTCGCGCCCGCAAGAGGGCCGCGTCGACCCCGCCGAGCAGCGCTCGCGCGACACCGACTCGAAGCGCATCCTCGAGGCCGAGTTGCGCAAGGAAGAAGATCGCTTGGCCGCCTTGCAGAAGGAATACAACAGCGGCGAACCCGAGCGGCGTGGCGACGAGCGCAACTACCAGAAGTACCTGGACCGCGTGACCGAACTGAAGTCGGGCATTGCGCGCAAGGAAGCCGACATCGTCGCGATCAAGCGCGAGATCGGCAAGCTGCCACAGTGATCCCGCAGCACCGAGCCTGACCGTGCCGGCCGCGTCACCCTACATCGCCTTCGATCATCTGGCGACGATGGTTGCCATCGTCGGCCGCGATGGCCGCTGCGTGTTTGCCAACGCAGCCTTCGAGAGCGTGCTCGGCCTGTCGCGCAGCAGCGTTCAGCGTGGTTCGATGTTCGACTGGTTCGTCGACTCGCAGCGCCTGCGCGAAACGCTGGCGGCCGTGATGCGCAACGACTTTTCAGTCAGCCGCCTCGAAGCCCAGTTGCGCCGCCCGTCGGCCAGCCACAGCGAGCCGCTGCCGGTGCACGTGATCGTCAACCAGATGGACATGGGCGACACGGTGGTGGTCGAACTGGTCGAGATCGAACAGCAGACCCGGCAGGACCGCGAAGAGCGCGCGCTGGGGCAGGCGCAGGCCAACAAGGAGCTGATACGCAACCTGGCGCATGAAATCAAGAACCCGCTGGGCGGCATTCGCGGTGCGGCGCAGTTGCTTGAAATGGAGCTCGACTCGCGCGCACTGAGCGAATACACGCAGGTCATCATTCAAGAGGCCGACCGCCTGCAGGCGCTGGTCGACCGCTTGCTGGCGCCGCACCGCAAGCCGCATGTGGTCAGCGACGTGAACATCCACGAGGTGTGCGAGCGGGTGAGGGCGTTGATCCTGGCCGAGTTTCCGCGCGGCCTGGCCGTCAAGCGCGACTACGACATCTCGATCCCCGACTTCCGCGGCGACCGCGAGCAACTGATCCAGGCGGTGCTCAACATCGCCCACAACGCGGCGCAGGCTCTGGTCGACCGCATCGCGGCCAGCGACGCCTTGATCACGCTGCGCACCCGCATCGCGCGGCAGGTCACGCTGGGCAAGCAACGCTATCGACTGGCACTGGAATTGCATATCGAAGACAACGGGCCGGGCGTCGCCGAATCGATCCGAGAGCGAATCTTCTTTCCCCTGGTGTCGGGGCGAGAAGGCGGATCGGGACTCGGCTTGACGCTGGCGCAAACCTTTGTCCAGCAGCACCAGGGCACCATCGAATGCGAAAGCGAACCGGGCAAGACCATCTTCAAGATCGTGATTCCACTGCCCTGAGCCACAAGCTCGACGCAGTCTGTCGCGGCAACCAGGGCAGCGCATGAAACCCATCTGGATCGTCGACGACGATCAATCCATCCGCTTCGTGCTCGAAAAGGCACTGGCGCGTGAAGACCTCGCGGTGCGCAGCTTCACCAACCCGCGCGACGTGCTCGCCGCGCTGGAAGACGGCGCGCCGCAGGTGCTGGTGTCCGACATCCGCATGCCCGGCGGCAGCGGCATCGACCTGCTGACCAAGGTAAAAGAGAAATTCCCTGCGCTGCCGGTCATCATCATGACCGCCTACTCCGACCTCGACAGCGCGGTCAGCGCCTTCCAGGGCGGCGCCTTCGAGTACCTGCCGAAGCCGTTCGACGTGCCGAAGGCGGTTGAACTGATCCGCCGCGCGCTCGAAGAAAGCCTGCGCGAAGACGTGCGCGACGAGCGCGTCACCGAGGTCCCCGAAATGCTCGGCCAGGCCGTGGCGATGCAGGACGTCTTTCGCGCCATTGGCCGCCTCAGCCAGAGCATCGTCACGGTGCTGATCACCGGCGAGTCGGGTTCCGGCAAGGAACTGGTGGCCAGCGCGCTGCACAAGCACAGCCCGCGTGCGACCGGCCCGTTCGTGGCCATCAACACCGCCGCCATCCCGAAAGACCTGCTCGAGAGCGAACTGTTCGGCCATGAACGCGGTGCCTTCACCGGCGCGCAAACCACCCGCCGCGGCCGCTTCGAGCAGGCCGACGGCGGCACCCTGTTCCTCGACGAAATCGGCGACATGCCGTTCGATCTGCAAACGCGCCTGCTGCGCGTGCTGAGCGACGGACAGTTCTACCGCGTCGGCGGCCACAACCCGATGCGCAGCAATGTGCGCGTGATCGCCGCGACGCATCAGAACCTCGAAGACCGCGTGAAGCAGGGCGTTTTTCGCGAAGACCTTTTTCACCGCCTGAACGTGATCCGCCTGCGCTTGCCGGCCTTGCGCGAACGTCGCGAAGACGTGCCGGCCCTGACGCGGCTGTTCCTTCAGAAAAGCGCGAAAGACCTTGGCGTCGAAGCCAAGCGCATCACCGATGCGGCGCTCACGCGGCTGATGAACTTCGAGTTCCCCGGCAACGTGCGGCAGCTTGAAAACATCTGCCACTGGTTGACCGTGATGGCACCGGCGCAGCTGGTCGAGCCTAAGGACCTGCCTCCTGAATTGCAGGCGCCCAGTAGCGCCCCCGTGCGGTCCCACGTCGTTTCGAGCGAGGCGCTCGCGGTGGTTGAACCGATGCCCTTGGTTCAACCTTCCGTGCCTGCGGTGCATTCGCCCGCGACCGTGTTGCTCGATGCGGCGCCGGCCGCCGCGTCAGCCTGGCTGGGCAGCCTGGAACGCGAAGCCCGCGAGATGCTGCAGGCCGGTGTGCCCGATGTGTGGGACTGCCTGACGCGCAAGTTCGAGGCGCAGTTGATCCACACCGCGCTCGACATCACCCGGGGCCGCCGCATCGAAGCCGCGCAGAAGCTCGGCATCGGGCGCAACACCATCACGCGGAAGATTCAGGAACTGAATCTCGAATAGCACCCGATGCCCGCGAGGGGCGTGGGGCGCGTCTGTTTCGCGCGTCAGCCCAGTTCGACGACCACCGGCGCGTGATCGCTGGGGCGCTCGTTCTTGCGCGGCAGCTTGTCGATGGTGCAGGCGATGACGTTGGTCTTGAGCGCGTCGCTGACCAGGATGTGGTCGATGCGCAGACCCTGATTCTTGCGAAACGCGAGCATGCGGTAGTCCCACCAACTCCAGCTCTTGGCGGGTTGCTCGAACAACCTGAAGGCGTCGTGCAGGCCGATCTGGATGAGCCCCTGAAAATGCGCGCGTTCTTCCGGCGTGCACAGAATTTGTCCAGCCCAGGCGATGGGGTCGTACACATCGCGGTCTTCCGGTGCGATGTTGTAGTCGCCCACCAGCACCAGCTTCGGGTGGCGTGACAACTCGGCCGCCACCCACTCGCGCAGCGCGCTCAACCAGCGCATCTTGTACGCGAACTTGTCGGTGCCCGGCGCCTGGCCGTTCGGGATGTAGGCGCCGATCAGCCGAACGCCGTTCACGCTGGCGGTGATCACGCGCGCTTGCGGGTCGTCGAAGCCGGGGATGTTCCTGACCACGTCGAGCACAGCAACAGCGGCTGAATCGGCTGAATCGGCGCGGGTCAGCAGCGCCACGCCGTTGTAGGTTTTTTGTCCGAACCACTCTGATCGGTAGCCGGCAGCGGCCAGTTCGGCGTGCGGAAACTTGTCGTCGGTGAGCTTGGTTTCCTGCAGGCAGATGGCGTCAGGCTGGTGCTGATTCAGCCAGTCCAGCAACTGCGGCAATCGCACCGCCAGCGAGTTGACATTCCAGGTGGCAAGCCGCATAGGTATAAAAATCCGTTGTTAATCAATAACTTGAAATTAATGCGTATTGCTTAGCTACGCACCTAGCTACACAAAAATTAGCCGCGTCTCTTGGATCGCAACCCGCCTGACTCGCCCCTGCCGACCGGTGCAGCAACTTCTGGCGCCAACTTGCACGACGGAGCGTACCCTCGCCACGCGCGATGCCGAGTTTGTTCCGAGCACCGATGTAGCCCTGATCTTCCGCCTTGCGACACCAGGACACCGCTTAACCATATGCCCGACGCTGAGGTTGTACCGGGCACCGGCATCGCCACTTATCGCCAGCGTTCAAAACAGTTTCAGTGCCGCAGCGTAGTTCTGTCGCTAATAGGCAGCCACTCCAGCCTCGAATGGCTCCGCCAGGACCGTGTCAGTGCCACCCTGCATTCGGCCAGCGCTTGGTAACGTGTGCCCCCCCATTTCGGGGGGTGGGTGGGGTCCAATGAACGGCTCCATGGCTTTTTCCGTGTGAGACGTCGCACAAGCACGCGAATTCTCGTAGACAAAGTCCAGTTACAGAGCCCCCAAAAACAACCGACAAGGTGCAAAGAAATGAGCATGAAGTACATCAATCGATTCGTCGCAGTGTCGACGCTGGCGGCGACGACGTTGGCCTCGGCCGCAGTGAACCCGCAGCAAGGAACGTGGACGACGACATTGCAGGGCAGAGACTTGAACGACGATGGCATCGCCGACGCGTTCTACGACACGGACCTCAAGATCAGCTGGCTGGCCGACGTGATGTATGCGCGCACGAGCGACTATCCCGGGTGGCAGCGACCGCCAGAGGACCCTTTGCCCGGGATCGTCTTGGACGCCGCGAAGGAGTGGGCAGCACAACTCGACATTCACGGCATCAAAGGTTGGCGATTGCCAAAGACGAATGCCGCACTAGCATTTCCAAACGATAGCTGCAATGCGCGCGACTTGTCCGCCGCAAGGGTTTGCCAAGACGATTCGCCTTTGCCGTCTTCGTCGGAAATGGCTCACATGTTCAGCGTGACCCTAGGAGGTGCGCTGAACGCAGGCCCGTTCACCAATTTCGAAGGAGGAACTTTTTGGTCCGCCACTTCCGTACGCAACTTTGCGCCGATCTCGTTTGACATGGACACTGGCACGCAGTACGCCGAGATCGTCAATGCATATTCATTCAACGCTTGGGCCGTCCACATCGGCGATGTCGGAGTTATTCCCGAGCCCGGAACCTATGCACTCTTGATCGCCGGCATCGCCGCGCTGGGGTTGCATCGCAGGTACGGGTCGAAACCCAACTGAGCCCCTGATCAAAAACCTACCTCAGTAGGCTCGCGCCATGAATCAGTGAGTCCGTATCTCGAAGCGCATGACGGGGCGCACCGGGGCCAACCAACAGATTCAGTTCCAACGCGGTATCTCGCTCCCCTAATTTTTGCGCTTCTTCCAGTGTTCGACAGTTAGGGCACGTAAGCGTCGAGCCGGGAGGCATCGGACAGTATCCACTTGCTGGCGCGCCTTACCGCGTCGTTCACCAAACGCGACAGGTGCGCAGCATCAGCCACTCGGGTTTCGGGCTACGCCCTACACGTCTCGCCGTTCGGCGTATGACTTACACCACTTGCTGGGACGCAGCCGAGGGCTGCGACCGGACCCCCCAATCAGGGGGATGCCTCAATTGCCTTGTGCCTCAGAATGGCTGCTGTGAGCTTGGATTGGTTCTTCAAACGTCCGCCTCGCGCCCGCCGCGACCGCGTTTAACATTGATCGCAGTCTTGATCGCACCCCTTCGACTCAGGGTCTGCCAGGTGGCGCCCGCCACTACGATGCGATCGCAAAGGAGAGTTCAAATGAAGCGATTGCTTGGCGGAATGATGATCTCGGCGGCATCGCTTGGAGCGAGCGCAGGGACGTACGAGATCTCGCTTAAAGACATCTCATGGAGTGTTGTCGATCTCACCCCCGGCGACGAATTCGTTCCTAGCTACACCGTGGAGACGGGCAGTCTGCTAACGCTGCTCAATCCTGTGGACATCCATGAGAAATGGGGCGCGTTCGAGAGTGGCACGGTCCTTCCTCCCACCATTGGAGGATCGACGGATTTGACCGGACTGTTGTACCCTGGCACCCAACTTATCTGGAAGGCGACTGGACAATTGCGCCTAAGCGTCATCGACGTCGATCAGATGTGGGACTACGACTCCATTGAGGTTCGGACTACTTTCTCTTCTACAGATGTTGGGAGCGGGTACAGTTACCTTGAATTGAGAACGTTCCTCTCGGGCACCGGCGATGCTACGTACACCCGCCTCACTAGGGACCTCAGCTTTGACGTTGAGCTACGTGCAACAAACTATCAAGCGTCGTACCCAATACAGTATCAACTGGGTTGGTTCAACCAATATCAAACCGAGTCGTTTGACGGAACGGCTCCGGTTCCTGAGCCAAGCACTTACGCTCTGATGGTAGTTGGTTTGGGCTTCGTCGGTTCTGCTGTTGCGCGGCGCAAGGGTGCAAACGCCTGACGGCAGGATCGGCGGTTTCAAACCTTAGCGGCGGCTGCCAGCATAGACCGCGCCGACCTGATCTAGGCGTTCACTTCGCGCGACAACTTGCGTAACTGCTGCCGGTGCCCACCCTTGTAGGCGTTCCTCGCTGCGGTGGCCTTTGGCCTGCTGTCAGCCGCCGCTGAGGTTTGAAACCGCCGATCCTGTCCAGCCGCTCGCCCAGCAGGCCCAGCTTCGTCGCCATGCCCGCCAGCGCGGCATTGACATGGGCGTCGTGTTCGCCTTGCAGCCGCTCGAACGTGCGCCAGTGCATTCCCTTCGGCTTCAGGGCATTGCCATTCAAGATGCCAGGTTCCCAGCCCAGCCGCAGCCGGATCGTGTCCGCTCGCCGGGTAGTCCGGTCGTCGTCGGCTTCGCGCTGGCTGCGGTAGGCCAGGCGGTTGCACTGGCGACAGGCGAATACCCGTCCACCGTGCAGCACCGCCACACGCCGGCCGCAGCCGACAGCCGGGCACTGCCACCAGACACGCCGCCCGCCGAATCCGCAGCTTGTCCACTCAAGCCGCACCGCGTAGTTCATCGGCTCCCACTCGCCGCCATTGTGGTGGCGGTTCTGGTTCCGGTAGTCCAGAACCACGCGGTCGGCTTCGACGCGCAGGCCGATGGTGGCCGTGACTTCGTCGTTGCACGTCCACTGCCAGTTGAACCACCGGCCCGGCGTCAGCAACCCGGTGCGGTTGACCTTGCGCACGTCCAGCGGCCGCAGGTCGTCGGTGCAGCGCACGCCGCCTTGCCTTCCACTGCCGAATCCCCCCATGCTTTCCGTCCTCAAAGATTTACCGAAATCATCCGGCAAGTTGAACAATTCTTGCTGCGCTAATCCGCCGCCGATGGCCCGCTAACCCTCGCCGTTGCTAGGTTTTCGATGGTTTCGACGTCGCGCACCTTTTCGGCAAGTTCAGCAGCCACCAGCGCCTTGATTCCGTCCTTCCAGCCGCTTTCCGAGTCTGGAAACTTCACTGAGTGGATGGCCTTCTGCGCCAGCCTGTCGATCAGCGGATCAACGCCGTTGAGTTGCTGCACCACCACCGTCAACGGGGTGGGTGCGCTGCCGGCCGGCTTGCCCATGAGGTACTGGGCCAGCCATGCACGCGCCTGGGCATCGCCAGCCTGGGCCAGCGTCCGTGCGCTGTTGACCACCGCCCGCCAGTCATTGAGCGTGACTGTTTCAAGCAGTACGCCCATGTAATCGCCTTCAGTTCGCCGGTGCGCCGCGTTGCCCCGGATCAGTTCCTGTTGCTTCTTCCGTGCCATGTTCGATCCCCGTTCGTGAAAGTTATTGCCGCTCAGACCATGCCCTTGCGCAGCCCGAAGGCCCCGCACCGCTGCAAGACGGTTTGCACGGGCTCAAGCCGTCGATCCGCACCGGGTATGCGCCCGGTCGCCGCCGCGAGACACCGGCCCGTGTCGCCCAGCCATGTGCATTCCAGGCATATCCGCCGGTCGTCGCCGTCACGGTCGCGCAGCGTCAGCCGTTCCGCCAGGTCGTCGGCGTCGGCGCGGCCCAATCGGGTGAACCGCGCTTGCCGCGCCGTGAAGGCGTCTATTTCGGCATCCTCCCAGCCGCCAGCGTGGCATTCGTCGCCTTGCTCCGGCGTCAACAGCGGGTTGCCGCTGCGCCGTGGCGGTGGCGGAAGCGATGCCTCGGCTTGCAGCGCCAACGCCACCGCATCGCGCTCTTCGCGGATCGCTGTGCGGTGGTCGTCGGTCAAAGCGTTGCGCGGTGCGACGTGTAGCCCGCCTGCCGGCGTCAGTGTCAGTACCAAGCCAACGCCGCGCAGGCGGTGCAGCAGCTCGGGCGCACCCATCAGAAGACCTCGCCGTCGTCGGCCTGCCCGCCGTCCTGGGGCGCGGGCATACCCTTTTCCGGCACCTGGCTGCCGACACCACCTCCTGAACGTCCTGCATGTCCTGCAGCTGCGCTCGATCCTGCCGGCCTGGGCGCGGTGGTCGCCGGCCGGGCAGGACTTGCAGGACTTGCAGGACATGGGTCTGCCGGCTGGGGCTTGGAAAATATGTGCCACCGGATCACGCCGCCGATCTTGGGCAGGTTCTTGCACTCGAACCCGATCAGGCGCAGCGCGGGTGCCAGCCGCCGCAGCGCGTCGCCCAGCCCCTTCGGGGATCGCGGCCAGGCTTCGCCGTGCGGCCGGTATCGGTCCAGGCGGTCGAGCAGTTCCGACAGCGTGCCGTTGAAGCCGCCGGACACGTCCGCCAGGTAGGCGGCCAGCGCCGCGCCTACGGGTGACGCATCGATGGTGCGCAGCACGCCGTCCTTGCGCATGTCGCTGTACCGGGCCAGGAAAGCGCCGGCCGCCTTACCGTGAACCCTGAACACCGCTTCACCCAGCGCCGCGAAGTCGGCCATGCGGGGTCGATGCTCGGGCGGAATCGATACGCTGGGCAGCATCGCCAGCACCTTGACGAACAGGTCAAGCAGCGCGCCCAGCAGCGCCGGCTGTGCGGCCTCGAACTTGGCTTCCAGCTCGGCTTCGGTCAGCCGGCTTTCGATGTTGGGCAGGTCAATATGTAGGCAGCGGTCCAGCAAGTCTTGCGCCGTCACGATCACGCTGATTCCGTTCAGCACGATGGGCTTGCGCAGTTCGATGATGGTTTCTTCGGCGTTCGTGTAGAGCGTTCGGGCCGAATAGCCGCCGCCCGTCGCCAGCACGCACAGCGCGTCCTGATA
>JANNBZ010000171.1:0-9542 GCA_031386065.1 Burkholderiales bacterium | reverse complement strand
TTGCCGAGCCCCGGGCTGCACCCCCTGATGCCGATTCTTTTCATCCTGCTCGCGCTGCACAGCTTCGTCGGCTGGCGGCTGTGGCCCGCGTTGTCGGCCTGGCCGGCCGCCCAAACCGCACTCGCGCTCGCGCTGGGGGCCAGCCTGGTGCTGATGCCGCTGGCCTTCATGGCGCGGCGCATTCGCAGGCAGCCGCTGTCCGACGGGCTGGCCTGGGCCGGCGCGCTGTGCATGGGCTGGTTCTCTTCGGTTTTCGTGCTGACGCTGGTGCGCGAAATCGTGCTGCTGGTCGCGGCCATCGTCGCCGCGCTGGTGCCGGCGGCGGGCGCCTGGCCGGTCGGCCCGTGGACGGCGGTGGCGGTGCTCGCGCTCAGCGGCGGTGTCACGCTGTGGGGCTTCTGGAATGCGCGGCGCACCGCCACGGTGGTGCGCGTCGACGTGCCGCTTCACAACCTGCCGGCAGCGCTGCACGGCTTCAGCATCGCCCAGATCAGCGACATCCACGTCGGCCCGACCATCAAGCGCGGCTACCTCGATGCCATCGTGCGCTCGGTGAACCGGCTCGGCGTCGACATGGTGGCGGTGACCGGCGACCTGGTCGACGGCAGCGTGCGCGACCTCGCGCCGCACGTGGCGCCGCTGGCCGACCTGGCCTCGCGCCACGGCACCTACTTCGTCACCGGCAACCACGAGTACTACTCGGGCGCGCACGACTGGATCGTCGAGCTGCGCCGGCTCGGCGTGCGGGTGCTGATGAACGAGCACGTGGTGCTGCAGCACGACGCGGCCTCGCTGCTGGTGGCCGGTGTGGCCGACCACAGCGCGCACCACTTCGACCCGTCGCACCGCAGCGACCCGCAGGCCGCGATCGACGGCGCGCCCGCCGCCACGCTGATTCGCGTACTGCTGGCGCACCAGCCGCGCAGCGCCGAGGCGGCGGCCAAGGCGGGCTTCCAGCTTCAGTTGTCGGGCCACACCCACGGCGGCCAGTTCTGGCCCTGGAATCATTTCGTGCGCCTGCAGCAGCCGTTCACGGCCGGCCTGCACCGCTGGCAGCAGCTGTGGGTCTACACCAGCCGGGGCACCGGCTACTGGGGCCCGCCCAAGCGCCTGGGCGCGCCGAGCGAGATCACCCACCTGCGGCTGATTCCGGCCGTCTGAAGGGCATCGGCGCGGGCCGCGCCCCCGGCGCGATGGTGCGGTTCCTTGGCAGCGCTGAAAGCCCCGTGCTTGACGCACTGCGGCCGATGCGCATACTGCGGCGACCCCCCGGATTGATCGCAGGAGCAGCAGCATGGCCGCATTGAACGTGAACGGGAAAGTGCGCGAATTCAGCGCCGAAGCCGACACACCGTTGCTCTGGGTCATCCGCGAGCAACTCGGCCTGACCGGCACCAAGTACGGCTGCGGTGTGGCGCAGTGCGGTGCCTGCACGGTGCACATCGACGGCGTTCCCACGCGGTCTTGCGTGCGGCCGGTGTCCAGCGTCGGCGCTGCCGAGAAGATCGTCACCATCGAAGGCCTGTCGCCCGACGGCATGCACCGGGTGCAGAAGGCGTGGGCGGCGCTGGATGTGCCGCAATGCGGCTTCTGCCAGTCTGGAATGATCATGGCCGCAGTGGCGCTGCTGGACGCCAAGCCGCAGCCCACCGACGCCGACATCGACGCCGCCATGACCAACATCTGCCGCTGCGGCACCTACAACCGGGTTCGCGCCGCCATCAAGATGGCCGCCGCGCCACGTGCCTGATCGGGAGCTCGCCGTGCGCACTGCCACCAACCCGTCCGTCGCCCCATCTCGCGGCTTGTCACGCCGCCGCTTCCTCGGCACCTCGGCCGCCTCGGCCGGCGGACTGGTGTTCGGGTTTCACGTTCCGTTCGCCGGTTTGGCGCAGGCCCAGGGCGCGGCCCGGCTGCCCGAGGTCAATGCCTGGGTGGTGGTGCGGGCCGACGACACGGTGGTGATCCGCATTGCCCGCTCCGAGATGGGCCAGGGCACATTGACCGGCCTGGCGCAGCTGGTGGCCGAAGAGCTGGAATGTGACTGGGCAAAGGTGACCACCGAGTACCCCACGCCGGGCCAGAACCTGGCGCGCGAACGGGTCTGGGGCAACTTCTCGACCGGTGGCAGCCGCGGCATCCGCGAGTCGCACGACTACGTGCGCAAGGGCGGCGCCGCAGCGCGAATGATGCTGGTGCAGGCGGCGGCCGACGACTGGCAAGTGCCGGCCAGCGAATGCCGCGCCGCCGCCAGCGTGATCACGCACGCCGGCTCGGGCCGCAGCACCACATACGGCAAGGTGGCCGCTGCGGCGGGCCGGCTCGCACCGCCCGCCAGCGTGAGCCTGAAAGACCCGAAAGACTGGAAGCTGGTCGGCAAGCGCGTGGCCCGGCTGGACACCAAGGACAAGCTGACCGGCGCCCAGGTCTACGGCATGGACCTGAAGCTGCCGGGCCTGCTGAACGCGGCCATCAAGGACTGCCCGGTGTTCGGCGGCAAGCTGAAAAGCTTCGATGCGGCCGCGATCCAGTCGCGGCCCGGCGTGAAGAAGGTGCTGCGCGTGGGCGACAGCGCGGTGGCCGTGGTGGCCGACACCTGGTGGCGCGCGAAGACGGCGCTCGACGCGCTGCCCCTGGTGTGGGACGAAGGGCCGAACGCGGCTGTTTCCAGCGCCAGCATCGCCACCTGGTTGAAGGCCGGGCTCGACGCAACCGACGCCGTGGTCGGCAACCAGAACGGCGACGCGCGCGCCGCCATCGCCGCCGCGCCGCGGCAGGTCGAGGCGGTGTATTCGTACCCGTACCAGAACCACGCGACGATGGAGACCATGAACGCCACCGCGCTGTGGACCGCGCAGCGCTGCGAGGTCTGGACGCCGACGCAGAACGGCGAGGCCGCACTGGCCGCCACCGCCGAGGCGGCCGGCCTGCCGCCGGCGCAATGCGAGGTCTACAAGCTGCACCTGGGTGGCGGTTTCGGCCGCCGCGGCGCCACCGACTGGGTGCGCCAGGCGGTGGAGATTGCCAAGCAGATGCCGGGCACGCCGGTGAAGCTGATCTGGTCGCGCGAGGAAGACATGCTGCACGGCCGCTACCACCCGACCACGCAGTGCCGCCTGCGCGCCGGGCTCGACGCGCAGGGCAACGTGAGCGGGCTGCACATGCGCATCTCAGGCCAGTCGATCCTGGCCAGCGTGGCGCCGCAGTCGATTCGCGAGGGCCGCGACCCGGTGGTGTTCCAGGGCCTGAACGCCAGCGGGCCGGAGGCGTCCATCGGCTACACCTTCCCGAACCTGCTGATCGACCATGCGATGCGCAACCCGCACGTGCCGCCGGGTTTCTGGCGCGGTGTGAACCTGAACCAGAACACCATTTACCTCGAATGCTTCATCGATGAGATGGCGCATGCAAGCGGGCATGACGCGCTGGCCTTCAGGCGCAAGCTGATGGCCAACCACCCGAAGCACCTGGCGGTGCTGAACGCCGCCGCCGCGCGCGCCGGCTGGGGTCAACCTTCTGCCAAGGGCGTGTTCCGCGGGCTGGCGCAGACCATGGGTTTTGGAAGCTACGTGGCGGCCTGTGCCGAGGTGTCGGTGAGTGACGCGGGGGTGCTGAAAGTGCACCGCATCGTCGCCGCCACCGACCCCGGCTACGCGGTGAACCCGCAGCAGATCGAGGCCCAGGTCGAGGGCTCGTTCGTCTACGGCCTGTCGGCGGCGCTGTACGGTGAATGCACTGTGAAGGGCGGGCGCATCGAGCAGGAAAACTTCAACAGCTACCAGGTCCTGAAGATGGACGCGATGCCGGCGGTAGAAACCATCACCATGGGTTCGGGCGGCTTCTGGGGCGGCGTGGGCGAGCCGACCATCGCGGTGGCCGCACCGGCGGTGCTGAACGCGATCTTCGCCGCCACCGGCAAGCGCATTCGCGAGCTGCCGTTGAAGAACCACAGCCTGGCGAAGGCGTGACCGGGTGGCCCGCGTGGTTGGCATGGCCCGCGTGGCTGGTCTGGAGCGCGTGCTGCGCCATGCTGCTGGCGTCGCCGGCGCGGGCGGCGCCGGTGGTCGCCTTCGAGGTATCGGGCGACGCCATCGCCCAGCCGCTGACCCCCATTCCGGGCGACGCCGCGCGCGGTCGCGCCATTGTGGTCAGCCGGCAAACCGGCCTGTGTTTGCTGTGCCACAGCGGCCCGTTTCCGCAAGAGCGTTTCCAGGGCAACCTGGCGCCCGACCTGGCTGGCGCGGGCGCGCGCTGGTCGGCCGGCCAACTGCGCTTGCGGGTGGTCGACACGCGGCGCGTCAACCCCGATTCGCTGATGCCGGCCTACCACCGCGTCGACGGCTTGACGCGCGTCGGCCCGGCCTGGCAAGCGCAGCCGGTGTTGGGCGCGCAGCAGATCGAGGACGTGGTCGCGTTCTTGCTGACCTTGCGCGATTGAACGGCTCGCGCGCATGACCCTTCCCGCTTCCCATCCCAGCCGCCGGCAGTGGTTGAACTGCGGCCTGGGCATGGTGGCCTGGGTCGTCGTGCGACCGGCCGGGGCCACGCCCGACGAACTGGCCGCAGCGATTCGCAGTTTCGCCGGCGCGGCGACCGTGCGCGAAGGCCGCGTGCTGCTCGACATCGCGCCGCTGGTCGAGAACGGCAACACCGTGCCCATCACGGTCAGCGTGGCCTCGCCGATGACGGCGGCCGAGCATGTGCAAAGCATGGCGGTGTTCAACGAATTGAACCCCGGCCGCGACGTGGCGATCTTCACTCTGGGGCCGCGCGCCGGCCGCGCCAGCGTGTCCACGCGCATCCGCCTGGCCACGTCGCAGAAACTGGTGGCGCTGGCGCGCTTCAACGACGGCAGCGTCTGGTCGCACAGCGTCGACGTGATCGTCACGCTGGCCGCCTGCATCGAATGAGCTGGCACAACCTCACGAAGACCGCACGATGGCGCGCACCCTGATCGACGTGAAAACCGTGCACCGGCGCGGCGACGTGATGGTCATCAGCACCCTCATCGCGCACCCGATGGAAACCGGTTTCCGCCCCGACGACGACGGCAAGGTGCAGCCGCGCAACATCGTGCGGCGCTTCAGTTGCCGCTACAACGGCGAAGAAGTTTTCAGCGCCGAGCTGTTCCCCGCCATCGCCGCGAATCCCTTCATCGCCTTCAGCACCCTGGCCACCGTCAGCGGCACGCTCAGCTTTACCTGGGAAGGCGACCGCGGTTTCACGCAGACCGAGAGCGTGGCGATCACGGTCACATGAAGTGGCTTGGCTTTGCTCTGGCCCTGGCGCTGTCGACACCCGTGCTGCGCGCCGCAGACGCCTCGCCCGATGCACCCGACACGCGCCGCTCGGGCTTCGACTTCATGAGCCCGCCGACGCAGGCCATGCAGCGCGACGACGCGCTGAACCCCGGCATGCTGTGGGTGCGCGACGGCGAGGCGTTGTGGGCGCGCGTGCCCACGCCGGGCGCGGCGTCGTGTGCTGGCTGTCATGCCGATGCGGCCGTCAGCATGCGTGGTGTCGCGGTGCGTTACCCGGCATTCGACAGCGCATCGAAGCAGCCCTTCACGCTGGTGCAGCGCATCAACCACTGCCGCGAAACCAAGCAGCAGGCCGCGCCCTTGAAACCGGAAAGCACCGAGCTGCTGGCGCTGGAGGCCTACCTGGGGCACCAGTCGCGCGGGCTGCCGGTGGTGGCCGGCGCCGATGCGCGCCTGGCGCCGGTCGCGGCACGCGGCCAGACGCTGTACGAACGTCGCATGGGCCAGCTCGACCTGTCGTGCGCGCTGTGCCACGACCGGCACGCTGGCGGGCGCCTGGGCAGCAGCGTGATCCCGCAGGCGCACCCCACCGGCTACCCGGTCTATCGCCTCGAATGGCAAACGATGGGTTCGCTGCAGCGCCGGCTGCGCAACTGCATGACCGGCATGCGCGCCGAGCCATTCGCCTACGGCGCGGTCGAGTTCACCGAGCTGGAGGTTTACCTGGCGCAGCGAGCGGCGGGTCTGCGCTGGGAGACGCCGGGCGTTCGGCCCTGACCGCCGCTCATCGCCTCGGCAGCAGCACCAGTTCCGGATAGCGCGGCGTGCCGCGAAACATCAGCGGCATCTGCGATGCGTAGTGCGCCAGCGCGGCGCGCTTGGCCGGCGTCATCGGCTTGATGCTCCTGCGCGCGCGTGCCAGTTGCCGCAGGTCGGCGCTTGACCAGCGCCAGGGCGCGCGCGCGTACGGCATGTCGGCGTAAAAGGACAGGCGGTCGGCGCCGAAAACCCGCGCGCAGGCCGCGCGCGTGATCAGGTGGTCGACGTGCCGGCCGATGCCGAGCGGAGAGACGGCCAAACGGACCTCATCGACGCCGCGGAGCGCCTGGGTGAGCGCGGTGGCCACTGCAGCGACCAGGTCGAGCTCACGCGCCAGCAGCCGGCCAGTGCGCAAGGCCGCCAGCGTTGGATAGTCGGGCCTGCTGGCACCGCGAAAACCGGCGTCGGTGAAGCCGAGCTGACACGCGCGAAGACCCAGCGCATCGAGGCACCGACCATCCTCGCGCAGGCGCAGCGCAACGTACTGTTCGGCGTCGTCGACCTGCGAGGCCTGCAGGATGGGGCGCATCAACGACGACAGCTGCGGCGACGTTCCGGCCGCCGTGAACACATTGACCACCAGCACCTCCTCGCCGGCCGCGCGCCAGGTCAAGGCGTGGTCGGCGCAGCTCAGTGCGGCGTCGTCGAGGTGCGGTGAGACGATGCAGATCATTCGACGTCGGCGCGTGAGGCCACATAGCCGGCGCGCAACGCGCGCTTGAGCACCTTGCCGATGGCGCTGCGCGGCAGCTCGGCGATGAACTGCAGGTCGGCCAGGCGCTGTTTCTTGCCGACGCGCGCGTTCATCCAGTGCCGGAGTTCGTCTGCGCCCGTTGTGTTGCCTGTTCGGCGCACCACGAAGGCCACCGGCGTCTCGCCCCAGCGCGCGGAGGGCACGCCGACCACGGCCACGTCGGCCACCGCCGCATGCTCGCGCAGCACGGCTTCCAGGTCGCTGGGGTAGAGGTTGAAGCCACCGCTGATGAGCATGTCTTTCTTGCGGTCCAGCAGCACCAGAAAGCCGTCGTCGTCGAAGCGGCCGACATCGCCGGTGCGGATGAAGCGCTGGCCTTGGGGGTCGAACCATTCGGCCTCGCGCGTCTTCTCGGGCTGGCGGTGGTAGCCGGTCATCATGCCCGGCGAGCGGCCCACCACTTCGCCGGTGGCGCCCGGCAGCAGCTCGCGCCCGTCGTCGTCGATCAGGCGCATATCGTGGCCGGCTGCGGGGCGGCCGACGGTGTGCAGCTTGTCCGGGTGCGCATGGGCTTCGAGGATGCAGGTGCCGCCGCCTTCGGTCATGCCGTAGAACTCGACCAGGCCGCCAGGCCAGCGCTGCAGCACGTCGGCCTTCAGCGTGGCGGCGAACGGCGCGCTGGTGCAGAACTTGAAGCGGAACGAGCCCAGCGCGTGGCGTTCGAAATCGGCCACGGCCATGATGCGCTGGTACTGCACCGGCACCAGCATCGTGTGCGTCACGCGGTGCTGCTCGGCCAGTGCGAGATAGCCCGCCGCATCGAATTTCGGCATCAGCACCACGCGGCCGCCAAACGCCAGCGTGGGGAAGAAAACCACCAGCGTGGTGTTCGAATACAGCGGCGTGGCGAGCAGCGCCACCGTGTCGGGGCCGTAGCCGTACTGGCCGCCGCGCACGATGTGCGACCAGCGCATCGCGTGCGATTGGACGATGCCTTTCGGCGTGCCGGTGGTGCCGCTGGAATAGATGACGTTGAACGGCCAATCGGGCTGCACCGCCACCGGCTGCGGCCGGCTGCCGGCGGGCAGCAGCCAGTCGTCGAACGGAATGCCCGGCGCCGCGCCGTCGAGTGAAATGCAGCGCAGCGCCTTGATCGGCGCTGTCGCGTCGACGGCCAGCGCATCGATGAAAACTGCACGCGGCTCTGCGTCGCGCAGCATCGAGGCCAAGTTGTCGGCGCTGCCGCCGGGTGCGAGCGGCGCCACCGCCACGCCGGCGCGCAGTGCGCCGAGGAACACGGCGGCGTGCCGCGTCGAGGTGGCAGCGCACAAGGCGATCACGTCGCCGGGCTGCACGCCGTCACGCTGCAGCGAGGCAGCGATGCGGTCCATCAGCGTGTCGAGCGCGGCGTAGTCGAGCTGCGTGCGGCCGTCGACCAGCGCCAGCCGCGCGGGTTGCTGCACGGCGTGGCTGCGGATCAGCTCGCCGATGGCGGTGAAGCGGTCCAGGGGCGGGGCGAAAGGGGTGATCGCGGTCATCGGTGGGGCACGGGTTTCGGTCGCGCAGGGTCGCCGAAGCGGGCGGGGTCGTCAACCGGGATTGCAGGACGTGCGTCCGGATAATCGCGTGACTCCGTGCATGAAAGGCGGTCGATGAACACCCCCTCATTCCTGCGGCGCGTGCTGGCGCTGGCCGGCGCCCTGGCTGTTGCACTGGCTGCCGCGCTGGGCGTCTCGCCCGCCCGCGCCCAGCAGGTCAACGTGCGGTGTTCGACCGACCAGGGCTGGTGCGAAAGCGCGGCCAGGGCCTTCGAGGCGAGCAGCGGCATCAAGGTGCTGCAAGTTCACAAGGCCACCGGCGAGGCGCTGGCGCAGCTGCGTGCGGAAGCGGCCAATCCGAAAACCGACCTGTGGTGGGGCGGCACCGGCGACCCCTACCTGCAGGCCGCCGAAGTGGGCCTGCTCGATGCCTACCGGCCCGACTACCTGAACGACCTGCACGGCTGGGCGGTGCGCCAGTACGCGATGAGCGGCAATTTCGTTGGCGGCTTCTACACCAGCGCCATCGGCTTCGGCTGGAACGAAGACGTGCTGAAGAAGCGAAAGCTGCCGCCGCCCAAGTGCTGGGCCGACCTGATCGCCCCGCTGTACAAGGGCGAGATCGAGACCTCGCACCCGGGCTCCAGCAGCACCGGCTACACCATCCTGGCGGGCCTGGTGCAGTTGATGGGCGAAGATGCGGCCTTCGACTACCTGAAAAAGCTGCACCGCAACGTGACCCAGTACACGCGCAGCGGCCAGGCCCAGGCCAAGAGCGTGGCGAAGGGCGAGGTGGGCATCGGCGTGAGCTTCATCTTCGGCTTCGACAACGAACGCCAGCAGGGCTTCACGATGGTGAAAAGCGCCGCGCCCTGCGAAGGCACGAGCTTCGAAATCGGCGGCATCGCGCTGATCAAGGGCGCGCGCAACCGCGAATCCGCGCGCAGATACTACGACTGGCTGATGAGCCCGGCTGGCCAGTCGCTCGGCGCCAAGGCCAACTCGCTGCAACTCCCGGCGAACAAGACCTTCACCGCCGACCCGCGCATTCCGCGCCTCGACGACGTGCGTTTGATCAAGTAAGACTTCTAGAAGTACGGCCGGGCCATCGAGCGGCGGCGGTTGATCGAGCGCTGGGAAAAGGAAGTGAATTCGTTGCCGCGCTAGCCACCGCCCGCGTCGGCGCCTATCGGTGGCGTGGTCGGTGGCGTGGTCGGTGGCGTGGTCGGT
>JANNBZ010000081.1:0-28034 GCA_031386065.1 Burkholderiales bacterium | reverse complement strand
GCGATGCGCGGCGTGCCCCGCGAACGGCGCGCGATCTCGATCGCACCTTCGGCGTCGGTGGGCACCTTCAACAAGCCGGCCGATCGGTTGACGATGCGCGCCAGTTCCTCGGCGGTGTAGAACTCCAGCCGCGCCACGATGCCGAAGCGGTCGCGCAGCGGGTTGGTCAGCATGCCGGCGCGGGTGGTGGCGCCGACCAGGGTGAAGGGTTGCAGGTCGAGCTTGATCGAACGTGCCGCCGGGCCTTCGCCGATCATGATGTCGATCTGGTAGTCCTCCAGTGCGGGGTAAAGGATCTCTTCCACCACCGGGCTCAGCCGGTGAATCTCGTCGATGAACAGAACGTCGTTGCGTTCCAGGTTGGTCAGGATCGCGGCCAGGTCTTTCGGCTTCTCGAGCACCGGGCCCGACGTCGAACGCAGGTTCACGCCCAACTCGTTGGCGATGATGTGGCTGAGCGTGGTCTTGCCCAGGCCGGGTGGGCCGAACAGCAGCACGTGGTCCATCGCTTCCGAGCGCATCTTGGCGGCACCGATGAAGATTTCGAGCTGCTCGCGCGCCTTGCTCTGGCCGACGTAATCGGCCATGCCCTTGGGCCGCAACGCACGTTCGATGGCTTCTTCGTTGGGCGAAGCGGGCGCGGCGCTCAGCACACGCCGCGGCGCCTCGAAATCATCGGTCTGGATGCTCATGCCGCATTATGGGCACGCGGCTTTGGCATACTGCGCAGGCTTCGGGCCCACCGGCCTGCCATTCATTCTCAGCACCGTCCACCATGAAACTGATTTCGATTCTTGCCACCCTGACGCTGGCCGCCGCATCGGCCGTGTCAGCCCATGAATTCACGGTCGGCCAGATCAAGATTGCCCATCCGTACGCCCGCGCCACGTCGGCCGGCCAATCGACCGGCGGCGGCTATCTGAAGCTCGACAACGCCGGCGCCGACGACAAGCTGTTGTCGGCCAGCGCCGAGGTGTCGGGCAGCGTCGAGCTGCACAGCATGTCGATGGAGGGCGATGTGATGCGCATGCGCCAGCTCGACGGCGTGGCGCTGCCGGCAGGCAAGACGGTCGAGCTGAAGCCCGGCGGGCTGCACATCATGTTCGTCGGTCTGAAGGCGCCGCTGAAGGCGGGCGACAGCTTTCCAATGAAGCTGAAGTTTCAGAAGGCCGGCGAGGTGACGGTGACGGTGAACATCGAAGCAGCGGCTGCCGCTGCGGCCGCGATGTCGCACGACATGAAGCACTGATGCAGGTCGGCCCGGCGATCAGCGCGCCAGCGACTTGAGCGCCAGCTTGATGCCGTCGCTGACACCCACGTCGGCCGGCAGCGTTTTCAGCGTGGCCGCCGCCTCGCGGTCGCTGTAGCCCAGCGCCAGCAAGGCTTGCAGGATGTCGGACTGCGCGCCGCTGTTCACGCTGGCGGGCGCGGCCAGCGCATCGCCGAGCTTGCCCTTCAGTTCGAGCAACAGCCGCTCGGCGGTCTTCTTGCCGATGCCGGGCACCTTCACCAGCCGGGCGCCGTCTTGCAGGCTCACCGCCTGAGCCAGCTCGTTCACGCTCAGGCCGGACAGGATCGACAAGGCCATGCGCGGGCCGACGCCCGAGATCTTGATCAGCATGCGAAACGTCGCGCGCTCGTCGTGGGTGAGGAATCCGAACAGCACCTGCGCGTCTTCGCGCACCACGAAATGCGTCAGCAGCGTGACGCGCTCGCCGAGCCCGGGCAGGTTGTAGAAGCTGCTCATCGGCACGTCGACTTCATAGCCGACACCGTTCACGTCGATGAGCAATTGCGGTGGCGACTTTTCCGCGAGCAGGCCAGTGAGGCGTCCGATCATCGGCAGATTATCCAGCCCTCACGCGGTCGCGAGAGAAAGCCGAGATCACGGCGTGCGCCGTGACGATCATGCGCGACGGAACAGGCCCAGCCGCTGCGCTTCCAGCGCGGCCTCGGCGCGCGAACTGACGTTCAGCTTGCGGTAGATCTGCTTCACGTAGTCGGCAATCGTGTGGCGCGACAGGTTCAGCTGCACACCGATCTCGGGCAGCGTGAAGCCCTTGGCCACACGCAGCAGGACTTCGTTCTCGCGGTCGGTCAGCGCCACATGCGGCATGTTCTGCGGCCGCTCCTGCTGGCGCGTTTGCGCTGCGAAGTGCGAGATCACGCGGCGCGCGATCGAGGGCGACAGCGGTGGCTCGCCGCCGCTCATGCGCTTGAGCTGCTCGGCGATCAATTCGCGCGCCTGCTCTTTCAGCAAGTAGCCGAACGCGCCAGCTTGCAGGGCCGGGAAAAGGTGGTCGTCGTCATCGTGAATCGTCACCACCACCGACTGCGCTTCGGGTTGCGATTCGCGCAGCGCGGCCACCACGTCGACGCCCGAGCCGTCGGGCAGACCGAGGTCGACCAGCGCCAGGTCGAACTTCACGGCAGTGATCAGCGCCAGCGCATCGTGCACGCGCGCGGCTTCTGAAATCATGGAATCGGGGAACACCTGCATCACCAGCACCTTCATCCAGGCGCGAATTTCGGGCAGGTCTTCGAGCAACAAAATGTTCTGCATGGCAGCTCCGTTCAGGCAGCGCAGCACAGCGCTCGATTCAATGTAACTGCGGAAGTCTTGCGTTGAAGCGCGGAACTAAAGGGGAAGCGTGAGCCTTATCACGGTGCCGTAACCTGGGCCCGATTCCACCAGGCACTGCCCCTGCAATTGCTTGGCGCGGTGCTTCATGCTGGACATGCCGTGGCCACGGTCCAGCTTGCCGTCGAGCTCGAGCGGAATGCCCTTGCCGTTGTCTTGCACGGTGACGCCGAAGTCGCGTTCGCCGACCAGCAGCCGCACCTTGCAATGCGATGCGCCGCTGTGCTTGATGATGTTGCTGACCGCCTCGCGCAGGATGCGCGTGGTCTGGACGTAAGAGCGCGCCGACAGCAGTTGCTCGATGTCTTCGGTCGGGCCGCGCCAGTCGGCTTCGATGTTGGCCTGGCCCAGGCGCGAGACGATTTCGGCGCGCCAGTCGGCCAGTGCATCGGCGAGTCGCACCGCCTTGCCCGTCAGGCCGCGCACCGACAGGCGCATCTCTTCGAGCGCCTCGCGCGCCAGCGTCGAGATGCGTTCGGACTCGCTGGTGTGCACGATGGTCAGCAGCTTGGCGCCCAGGTCGTCGTGCAGGTCGCCGGCAATGCGCTTGCGTTCTTTCTCGGTCACCTGCTCGACCCGCAGCTCGGCCAGCTGCGAGAAGTTGCGCTCGATCTCGGCCGTGATGTCGTGCACCCGTGCTTCGAGCGACACGCGGTTCGCCTCGGCCGAGCGCAGCGCGCGGGCAAACACCTGCAACAGGCGGGCACCGATGCACAGGAACATCAGCGGCAGCACGAGGTGAAGAATATGCACCGGCGGCAACGGCAACCAGCGCATCTGCGCGGCCAATTCGATCAGCAGCAGCGCCATCGCGATGCCGAGGATCCATGCCATCGGCCAGAAATCGGCGCGGCGTGATTGCCAGGTGAGCCGCAGGTAGAGCGCGGTGGCGGCCAGCAGTTCGGCCGCCACCAGCGCATACCAGGCAGAGGAGACCGCAAACACGTGGCCAGAACTGGACAGCCACAGGCTCAGCGGCAGCAGCACGCACTGCGCGATCAGGGCGCGTTCGATGATGCGCGAGCGGCGCCCCGCATAGCTCAGCAGGAACTGCACCGCCATCGCCACCACCGGCGGGAACAGCGCGGCGATCAGCAGCTCGCTGGCCGAGCCGCTCAGCGGTGGGTCGCGCCACCAGACCCGGGCCGAAAACACCGCCCAGCCGGCGCACAGCAACCCGAAGTGCAACAAGTACACCTCGCGCCGGTTCATCCAGCCCAGGCCAACGAGGAAAAAACCCAGCACCGCCAGCGTGACGGCCATGCCCTGAACCGCCCCGATGTTCCACAGCTCGGCGGTGTCGTTCAATGCCGACATCTCCGGCAAGCTGCCGATCCGAAGTTCGGACAGCCCGGCTGCGCGCTGTCGCGCCAGCACGCGCTGCAGCGACATGCCTTGCACGCGCAGGTCGATCACATTGCGGCCCGCTTGCAAGTGCGCAGCCGGCAAGGTCACCAACTGCGGGCGGTGGCAGTTGCGTGTTACGGGCTCGCTCATGCTGCCGCCGCTGTGGATGCGCTTGCCGTTCAGGTCGACTTCGAGGTTGGTGCAGACGCGCGCCACATACAACGCCAACAGCGCGTCGGGCGCGGTGCCGGGCGGCAGGTCGAATTGAACGCGGTACCAGACGCTGCCGTCATGACGTGGCCGGGTTTCGGCCCAGTCGTCGGGCAGGCTCACCGGCTGAGCCTGCCGATCCGCCGGGTAGTGCGGTGCCGCGCTGTTGACGGACACCGCCTGCCGTATCACCAAGGGGATGGGCTGCGCCGACACGAGGCCGCAGCCGAACAACAGCAGTGCCACCACCCAGCCAAGGCACAACGTTCCGAATGAGAGACGAGGCGACGGGCAGGGCGTACAGCAAGGCATGGGCGATGATTGTGCAGGATGCGGCGACAATCCACGCCCCGAAGCCTGCCAACAAATCGCCGTGATTCTCAGCCACGCCTTCATTCCGCTGGACAACGCGCGCCTGTCGCGTGTCTGCGGCAGCATGGACGCGCACCTGCGCCAGATCGAGTCGGCATTCGACGTGACCATTCGGCGCCGCAACGAGTCATTTCGTGTCGAAGGTGCCAAGCCGGACGCTGAGCGCGCGGTGGTGTTGCTGCAGTCTCTGTACGACCGGGCGCGGCGTCCCTTGGCGGCCGATGCATTCCGGCTCGCCTTGGTCGAGTCGCTGGCGCAAGCCAGCGCAAAGGCTGGCCCACAAGCCGGTCCGGCCGCCGACGGCAGCGGACCGCTGGTGTTGCGCACCCGGCGCGCCGACCTGGCCGGGCGCACACCCAACCAGCACCTGTACCTCGACAACATCCTGGCGCACGACATCACCTTCGGCATCGGCCCGGCGGGCACCGGCAAGACCTTCCTCGCGGTGGCCTGCGCCGTCGACGCGTTGGAGCGCAGCGCGGTGCAACGCATCGTGCTGACGCGGCCAGCGGTGGAAGCCGGCGAGCGGCTGGGCTTTCTGCCCGGCGATCTGGCGCAAAAGGTCGACCCGTACTTGCGCCCGCTGTACGACGCGCTGTACGAACTGATGGGCATCGACAAGGTCACCCGCGCGTTCGAAAAAGGCATCATCGAAGTCGCGCCGCTGGCCTTCATGCGCGGGCGCACCCTGAGCCACGCCTTCGTGATCCTCGACGAGGCGCAAAACACCACCGCCGAGCAGATGAAGATGTTCCTGACCCGCATCGGCTTCGGCAGCAAGTGCGTGGTCACCGGCGACGTGAGCCAGATCGACCTGGCGCGTGGCGAGCTGAGCGGCCTGATCGACGCCGAGCGCGTGCTGCGTCGCGTGGCCGGCATCGCCACCACCCGCTTCACCTCGGCCGACGTGGTGCGTCACCCGCTGGTCGCGCGCATCGTCGATGCATATGACGCCGCGCACTCGAGCGGCTGAGCGCGCACGCATGCCGCGCCCCGTTCGCCCTGCGCTCACGCTGTCGCTGCAATTCGCGCGCGACCCGCTGGTGCGCACGCACCGTGCGACGCTGACGCGCGCGAAGGTCGCGCGCTGGATCCGCGCGGCGCTGCAGAGCCCGGCCGAAATCACCGTGCGTGTCGTCGGCGCGGCCGAAGGTCAGGCCTTGAATCGCGATTTCCGCGGCAAGGACTACGCCACCAACGTGCTGACCTTCGATTACCAGCAGCAGCCGGTGGTGGTGGCCGACCTGGTGCTGTGTGCACCGGTGCTGGCGCGCGAGGCCGCTCAGGCTGACATGGCGCTCGACGCGCACTACGCTCACCTGCTGGTGCACGGCGCGCTGCACGCGCAGGGGCATGACCATGAGTCACCGGCCGAGGCGGTGGCGATGGAAGCGATCGAGAGCGCCATCGTCGTCGCTTTGGGTTACCCCGATCCGTACCGCGATTGACGCGGCGGCGCTGCTGGCGCAGCCCGGTCTCAGCGGTGCGACCCGAGGTAGCGCTTGCGCCAGAAGAACACGCTCAGCCCGACGCCCAGGATCAGCATCACGATGAAGGTGACCCAGAAGCCGGTCATGCTGTGGATCAGCGGCAGCCCTTCGAAGTTCATGCCGAAGAACCCGGTCACCAGGTTCAACGGCATGAAAATCGCGGTCAGCACGGTCAGCGTTCGCATGATCGCGTTGGTGCGGTTGCTCTGTGCCGAGAAGTGCATTTGAACCGCCGTTTCGGCCGACGATTCGAGACGCCGCACGTGGCTCAGCACGCGTTCGATGTGTTCCAGCACGTCGCGCGAGCGAACCCGCAGCAACTCCCGTTCGCGTCGCGCTGCGGCGTCGGGCTCGTCCGGCCATTCGTCCAGCGCGTCGATCCATTCGGTGATCGCGCTGCGCTGGTCCTCGCAAGTTTCTTCCAGCAGGTGCAGCGTGTTGCGCGATTCGAGCAACATCTGCCAGCTGTCGAACCCGCTGCGCGGGTTGAACAGTTCCTGCTGCAAATAGCCGAGTTGCTTGGTCAGCAGGCGACGCAGCTCCAGGTAGCTGTCGACCATGTGGTTGACCATGCGCAGCATCAGGTCGGCCGCGCTGTTGGGCAGCCGCACACCGGCACGCGCGTCGCCGGGCTGCGCCTGCTGTTGCAGCCGGGTCGCGAAGAAGTCGCGCACCTGGCAGTCGGTCGGGTGCACGGTGAGCAGCACGCGGTCGAACAGCGCGAAGCCGACCGGGCTGGTGTCGATCGCGGCCAGCGCAGCGCGTGCGGTGCTGACGGTGCCCTTGCTGTCGTCGATGAACATCGCCGCGCTGCCTTCGCCGGCGGCGAGTCGGCGGAACACCAGCATGTCGTACCACGATGTGTATTCGTAGTGCGACGGCAGCTGGTTGTTCAGCAGGTCGGTGACGTGCAGGTCCACCAGCTGTCCGCCCGTCCAGCGTTGCAGGGCGTTTTGCAGGTCGGCGCTCTGGACTTCGAACTCGCGGCGTCCGGTGCCCACCCACAGGTAGCCGGCGGCCGGCATCGCTTCGGGCAAAGCGTCCAGCTCGGTGAACTGGTCGCCGGTGATGTGGAAGATTCTCATCGTCGCTGGCGCGCCTCGGCCACGTCAGCCGCCCTTCAGCAGCCGTGCCGCATCGAGCGCGAAGTAGGTCAGCACGCCGTCGGCGCCGGCGCGCTTGAAAGCGAGCAGGCTTTCCATCATCACCGCGTCGTGGTCGAGCCAGCCGTTGGCGGCGGCGGCCTTCAGCATCGCGTACTCGCCGCTGACCTGGTAGGCGAAGGTGGGCACGCGGAATTCGTCCTTCACGCGGCGCACGATGTCGAGGTAAGGCATGCCGGGCTTGACCATCACCATGTCGGCACCTTCGGCCAGGTCGAGCGCCACTTCGCGCAGCGCTTCGTCGGTGTTCGCCGGGTCCATCTGGTAGACCTTCTTGTTGCTCTTGCCGAGGTTCTTGGCCGAGCCCACCGCGTCGCGGAACGGACCGTAGAAGGCGCTCGCGTACTTGGCGCTGTAGGCCATGATTCGGGTGTGGATGTGGCCGTGGCTTTCGAGCGCGCTGCGGATCGCACCGATGCGGCCGTCCATCATGTCGCTGGGCGCCACGATGTCCACCCCCGCTGCGGCCTGCACCAGCGCTTGTCGCGTCAGCACTTCGACCGTGCTGTCGTTGACGATGTAGCCGCTGGCGTCGAGCAGTCCGTCTTGGCCGTGGCTGGTGAACGGGTCGAGCGCCACGTCGGTCAGCACGCCCAGGTCGGGAAACTCTTTCTTCAGCGCCCGCACCACCGTCGGCACCAGGCCTTCCGGGTTCAGCGCCTCGCGGCCGTCTTCGTGCTTGAGCGCGGCGTCGATGACCGGGAACAGCGCCAGCACCGGAATGCCCAGCCGCACGCACTCTTCTGCCACCGGCAGCAACCGGTCCAGGCTGAGCCGCGACACGCCGGGCATCGAGTCGACCGGGTGGCTTTGTGCGCGGCCGGCCAGCACGAACACCGGCAGGATCAGGTCGCTGGCATGCAGGTGGTTTTCACGCACCAGGGCACGCGTGAATTCATCGCGGCGCAGGCGGCGCGGACGGCTTGAAGGAAAGGCGGGCGGTGTGTGCACGGATCACGAATCCCAGGTGAAATTGCGCGTTGCGCAGCGTCTGCCAAATTGGTCGGGGGGAATGATAGCGGGAAGGTTTTCCAGCCTGGGTCCGGCGGGCTGAGGGTTGCTGGACAACAGCGCCGAAGGCGCGTCGCCCGGGCATCGTGATAATCCGCCCATGCTCTGGATCAAAGCCTTCCACATCGTCTTCGTTGCCAGCTGGTTCGCCGGCCTGTTCTACCTGCCGCGCCTGTTCGTGAACCTCGCCATGGTGCCGGTCGACAGCCACGCCGAGCGTGAACGGCTGTTGCTGATGGCGCGCAAGCTGTACCGTTTCTCAAGCCTGTTGATGGTGCCTGCACTCGGGTTAGGGCTGTGGCTGTGGCTGGCCAACCTCAAGGGCTACGCCGGCGGCTGGCTGCACGCCAAGCTGTTCCTGGTGGTGTTGGTGGTGGGCTACCACCATGTGTGCCGATCATTGCTGCGGGGCTTCGAGCAGTTTTCAAACCGGCGCAGCGAGCGCTGGTTCCGCATCTTCAACGAATCCGCCGTGCTGCTGTTCGCGGCCATCGTGGTGCTGGTGGTCGTGAAGCCGTTCTGAGCTGAAGTGCCGATGGCCCGCCACCGCAGTTCTGCCACGCCGCTCGCGTGGCTGCTGGCCGCGGTCATCGTCTACGCCAGCCTGTACCCGTTCACCGGGTGGCGCGTTCCGGGGGTGCGACTGCTGGCATTTCTGACGCTGCCGTGGCCGCCCTACTGGACTTGGTTCGATCTGGTCGCGAACCTGCTCGGCTACCTGCCGCTGGGCGCCTTGGTGTTCGGCTCCCGGGTTCGCTCGGGCTGGCGCGCCGGCCCGTCGGCGGGGATGGCAGTCTTGGTGGCGTTGGGCCTGTCGTTCGCGATGGAATTGCTGCAGAACTTCCTGCCCAGGCGCGTGTCGTCCAACGTCGACCTGGCACTGAATGGGGTCGGCGCGGGGCTGGGCATTGCGTTGGCTGCCCTGCTGCACCGAACCGGCGCCGTCGACCGCTGGCAATCGGTACGCGACCGCTGGTTCATCGGCAGCAGTGCCGGTGGCCTCAGCCTGCTGTTGCTGTGGCCGCTCGGCCTGTTGTTCCCGACGCCGGTGCCGCTGGCGCTGGGCCAGGTTCTGCAGCGCCTTCGTGACGCCTTGACCGACGCACTCGACGGCACGGCGGTGGCCGATCTGGCCGCCCCGTGGCTGCAAGGTGCCGACGATGCCCTCGCCGGTGCGCTGACACAGGGCAGCGAATTCGCGGCGGTGGCGGTGGGCCTGCTTGCGCCCTGCCTGCTGGCCTTCAGCATTTGCCGGCCGGGCTGGCGTCGCGGCGTGCTGGTGCTGGGCGCGGCCGCGCTGGGCTTCGCAGCCACCACCTTGTCGACCGCGCT
Organism: Burkholderiales bacterium; assembly: GCA_031386065.1. Classification (GTDB taxonomy): domain Bacteria; phylum Pseudomonadota; class Gammaproteobacteria; order Burkholderiales; family Burkholderiaceae_C; genus JANYJJ01. Next base: position 18,468 of record JANNBZ010000081.1, on the reverse strand, counting down.
CAGTTTCGGGCCCGAGCACGCCCTGGCCTGGAAAACCGACACCGCCGTGGCCGCCTTCGTGGCAGGCAGCGTGGTGGCACTGCTGCTGGCGTGGGTGCCGCGCCGCGCCGCCGCCGGCCTGGGCTTGATGGCCTTGACCGCGCTGGTGTCGTTGGTGGCGCAGGCCCCGGCCGATCCGTATTTCGCCGACAGCCTGCAAGCCTGGGAGCAGGGGCGCTTCATACGCTTTCATGGTGCCGCGCAGTGGATAGGCTGGGCCTGGCCGTATGTGGCGATGGCCTACCTGCTGGGACGCATCGCCGCACCCGCAGAAGCCTGACCGGCACGGCAGGGGTGGCGCCCTCCGTAGAATCCCTGCATGAGCTATTACGAGCGGCACATCTTCTTCTGCCTGAACCAGCGCGAGAACGGTGAAGACGCCTGCGCCAAGCACAACGCGCAGGCCGGCTTCGACCATTGCAAGTCGCGCGTCAAACGCGAAAAGCTGGCGGGGCCGGGCGGTGTCAGGGTCAACAAGGCGGGTTGTCTGGACCGCTGCGCCGGCGGGCCGGTGGCGGTGGTGTATCCCGAAGCCGTCTGGTACACCTTTGTCGATGAGCACGACATCGACGAGATCGTCGAATCGCACCTCAAGCACGGCAAGCCCGTCGAGCGCCTGATGCTGCCGCCGGACGTGGGCCGCTGATCGGCATGAACGCCGGCACCCTGCGTGAACTGATCGCTGGCCCGGCCGGCAGCATCGAGTGCGCCGTCGACGAGCCGACCGGTTCGCTGCGCGGCGTGGCCATCGTCTGCCACCCGCACCCGCAGCACGGCGGCACGCTGGACAACAAGGTGGTGCAGACCCTGGCGCGCGCCGCCGTGCAACTGGGCTACCGCAGCGTGCGTTTCAATTTTCGCGGTGTCGGGGCATCGACCGGCAGCTGGGACGAAGGCCGCGGCGAGGTCGACGATGCGGCGGCGGTGATCCGCCATTTTGTTGGGTCACAGGCTGGCGTTGCGGGCCAACCCTGGATCTTGGCCGGTTTTTCATTCGGCGCTTACGTCGCGTCACAAGCCACCGCGCAGTGGCCCGATGATGCGAAACCGCAGCGCCTGGTGCTGGTGGGGCCGTCGACCCAGAAACAGGCGATGCCGAACGTGCCGGCCGACACGGTGGTCATTCACGGTGAGACCGACGAGGTCGTGCCGCTGTCTTCAACTCTTGACTGGGCGCGTCCGCAAGGCCTGCCGGTCATCGTTTTTCCCGGCGTGGGCCACTTCTTTCACGGACAACTCGCACGCTTGAAAAGCGTCGTGGTTCAACAGCTGTTGCCGCCCGGCGCATGACGTGACGGCTGCGCCCGCGCAGCGCCCCATGCCTTCCTACACCTCACCATTTTTCCATTGCTTCCGCCATGAAACGTTTGTTTGCCTTTGTCCTTTCCATCGCGCTTGCGGGTGCCGCGTTCGCGCAGGCGCCGCTGCCGCCCGAACTGGCCGCCAAGAGTTACCTGTTGCTCGACCTGACCAGCAACCAGACGCTGGCCGAGCGCGACGCCGATGCGCCTTCCGACCCGGCGTCGCTGACCAAGCTGATGAGCGCCTACGTGGTGTTCACCGCCATTCGCGACAAGAAGCTGGCGCTGGAGCAGAAGCTGCCGGTGTCCAAGCGCGCCTGGGACGAACGCAAGGGCGGCGCCTCGCTGATGTTCATCGACACCACGATGACACCCAGCGTCGACGAGCTGCTGCGCGGTGAGATCGTCGCCTCGGGCAACGATGCGGCGGTGGCGTTGGCCGAAGGCGTGGCCGGCACGGTGGAGCAATTCGTCGCCATGATGAACCGCCAAGCGCAGGCCTGGGGCCTGAAGAACACGGTGTTCAAGAACGTGACCGGCCTGACCGAAGCCGGCCACAAGAGCACGGCACGCGAACTGGCGGTGGTGGCCACCCACATCATTCGCGACTTCCCCGAGTTCTACACGCACTACGCGATCAAGGACTACAAGTACAACAACATCACACAGCCGAATCGCAACCTGCTGCTGCGCCGCGATCCGAGTGTGGACGGCATGAAAACCGGCTACACCGAAGCGGCCGGCTACTGCCTGATCGCCAGCGCGCAACGTGACTTCCCGAATGGCAAGCGACGCCTGCTCAGCGTGGTGCTCAACACCACCTCGATGGCGGCGCGTGCCGACGAAAGCCAGAAGCTGCTGAACTGGGGCTACCAGTCCTTCGACGCGATCCGCCTCTTCGACGACGGCAAGCCCATGACCACGGTGCCGGTCTGGAAGGGCAAGACCGCCGACGCCCGGCTGGGTGCGGCCGCGGCGGTGTACGTGACCGTGCCCAAGGGCGAAGGCGGCAAGCTGCAAAGCCGCATCGAGCGCACCGACCCGCTGGTGGCGCCGCTCGCCAAAGGCCAGCGCGTGGGCACGCTGAAGGTCACCACCGCGGCCGGGACACCGGTGGCCGATGTGCCGCTGGTGGCGATGGACGGTGTTGAACAGGCCGGCATTCTGGGCCGCGCCTGGGATGCCATGCGGCTGTGGATCAAGTAAGCTGAACCTGCGTTTTCCGGAGGCTTCGATGACCACGATTCCCGACACCCCGTGCTATTTGAACGGCGACTACCTGCCGCTGAACCAGGCCAAGGTGTCGGTGCTCGACCGGGGCTTCATCTTCGGTGACGGCATCTACGAAGTGGTGCCGGTCTACGGGCGAAAATTGTTTCGCTTCGACGAGCACATGGCGCGCCTGAGCCGCGGGCTCGACAAGGTGCACATCGCGCACCCGCTCAGCAGCGCCGAGTGGCTGGAGCGTTGCCGCACGCTGACCGCCGCGTTGCCCAGCGAAGACCAACTCGTCTACATCCAGGTCACGCGCGGGGTGGCGCTGCGCGACCATGTGATGCCGACCGACATCACGCCCACAGTCTTCATCATGACCAACGCCATGAAGCCGCCGTCGGCCGAGCAGCGCCATCGCGGCGTGGCCTGCGTGACCGCGCGCGATTTCCGCTGGGAGCGGGGCGACATCAAGTCCACCTCGCTGCTGGGCAACGTGCTGGCGCGGCAGATGTCGGCCGACCACGGGGCGGTCGAGACCGTGATGTTCCGCGACGGCTTCCTGACCGAAGCCTCGGCCTGCAACGTGTGGGTGGTGCATGAAGGCGCGGTGCTCGGCCCGCCGAAAAGCAGCCACGTGCTCGAAGGCATTCGCTACGAGCTGATCCGCGAGCTGTGCGAGGAAGAGGGCATTGCCTTCAACCTGCGCCCCATTGCCGAGGCCGAGGTGCTGGCGGCCGACGAGCTGATGCTCAGCTCGGCCACCAAGGAAGTGCTGCCCATCACCACGCTCGACAACCAGTCGGTGGGCCACGGCGCGATGCGCGGGAAACCCGGCCCGGTGTACGCGCGGCTGCACGCGGCCTACCAGCGCGCCAAGGCGCTGCAGTCGATTTGATGCGAGTTTGATTTCGTTGCCGACGCCCCCATTTTTTCAGTCATGCAAGAGATCCCACCCGAACAGTCCCTCATCGAGTACCCGTCCCGCTTTCCCATCAAGGTGATGGGTTTGAACGTGGACGGTTTCGTGCACGCCATGGTCAGCGTGGCCCGCCAGTTCGACCCCGGCTTCGACGCCGCAACGGTCGAGTTGCGGCCCAGCAAGGCCGACAAATACCTGGGCGTGACGTTGACTGTCACCGCCACCAGCCGCGAGCAGCTCGACGAGCTGTACCGCACGCTGAGCACGCACCCGATGGTGAAGATGGTGCTGTGAGTCACTGGGTGAAATTCAGCGCGAATTTGTGAACAGCCCGTGTCATTAAGCCAAAAATGGCTGAGAATTGGATTAGTGACTTCCGTTAATCCAATTCAGACCATGAATCGAACGCCAACCGGCCGCTATGAGCCCAGCATTGCTGCCGGCATGGCCTGCAAAGGCTTTGTTCCTGAGCCCCTGCCGCCGTCACCACCGCTGGCAATCAGCGCCGAACTTCAAGACAAGCTCGATCAGGCCCACCTTGCGCTGGGCCGACTGGACAGCTTGACCACGCTCCTGCCCGACGCGCAAACCTTTCTCTACAGCTACGTGCGCAAAGAAGCGGTGCTCTCGTCGCAGATCGAAGGCACGCGATCATCTTTGGCCGACCTGATGCTGTTCGAAGCAGACGGCGCGCCCGGCGTGCCGATTGACGACGTGACCGACGTGTCCTGCTATGTCGCAGCGCTCGACCACGGGGTGAAACGTCTGCACGAAGGCCTGCCGCTGTCGTCGCGCCTGATTCGAGAACTGCACGAAAAGCTCATGCACTCCGGACGCGGAGCGGGCAAGGCACCAGGCGAGTTTCGCCGGGTCCAGAACTGGGTCGGTGGGGCCACGCCGTCGGCGGCTGAGCTGGTGCCGCCGCCGCCTCAGTTTGTCGAGCCGTGCGTGGCCGACCTGGAGCGGTTTCTCAACGACCTGCCCACACGCCATTCACCACTCATCAAGGCAGCTCTCGCGCATGTTCAGTTCGAGACCATTCATCCTTTCCTTGACGGCAACGGCCGAGTCGGCCGCTTGCTGATTCCGCTTTTGCTTCTGAGTGAGAAGGTGCTGCAGGAGCCGTTGCTCTACCTGAGCCTTTACTTCAAAGTGCATCGCGCCCGCTACTACGATTTGCTCACCCATGTGCGCCACACCGGCGACTGGGAGACCTGGCTCGAATTCTTTGCCGACGCCGTGCGATTGAGCGCCGCGCAGGCTGTCGAGACGGCGCGAGCCATCACGGCGCTGGTGGCTGCCGATCGCCAACGCATCGCCACGCTGGGCCGGCTCGCGCCGAGTGCCATGTTGGTGTTCGCCGCCCTGACTCGTCGCCCGGTGCGCAGCATTCCCAATATCTGCGCCGAGACAGGGCAAAGCGCGGTGACGGTGGCCAGCGCATTGGGCCGGCTCGGTGAGAGCCTCGGGATGGTCAGAGAGCTGACGGGCAAGCGCCGCAACCGGGTCTATGGGTACATCGCTTATCTCGACACGCTCAATCGCGAGGCGTTGTTCGACACGCCGCCGCCGAGCAGCGTGTTTGCGGCATGAGCGCGCTGGTGTGTCCACTCGTCCGCCCGCTCGGTCGCGTCGCCTACGCTCCGACCCTCGCCGCGATGCGTGCCTTCACCGAAGCACGCAGCGCCGACACGCCCGATGAAATCTGGCTGTGCGAGCACCCGCCCGTCTACACGCAAGGCCTGGCGGGCAAAGCCGAGCACGTGCTGAACGCGCATGGCATTCCAGTCGTGCAAACCAACCGCGGCGGGCAGGTGACGTACCACGGGCCTGGGCAGGTGGTGGCCTACCCGCTGATCGATTTGCGGCGGCTGAACATTTACGTCAAGGAATACGTTTACCGGGTCGAGCAGTCGGTGATCAAGACGCTTGAACACTTCGGCGTCACCGGCCACCGGGTGGCGGGGGCGCCGGGCATCTACCTGAAGCTGGGCGACCCGTTCGGTCACGCGGTGCTGGGCCGGTCGGCGACGGGCGGTTTCGACGGGCTCGGCAAGATCGCCGCGCTGGGCATCAAGGTCAGCCGCCACTGCACGTACCACGGTGTGGCGCTGAACGTGGCGATGGTCCTGCAGCCCTTCGCCGGCATCAACCCCTGCGGCTACCCCGGCTTGCAAGCGGTCGACCTTTCTACAATCGGCGTCAGGGTGTTGCCGAACGAGGTGGCCGAGATTTTCGGCCGCACACTGCAAAGCCACCTGAGCCCGTGATCGACGCGCGTCTTGCGCGACACCAATGAGCACCACGCACGTGACCCCAGACGCCACCCCCGCCACCACCGCCACCCCGGCCGGCGGCTACGACGCCACCGTCAAACAAAAGTCGCAGGCCAAGACGGCGCGCATCCCGATCAAGATCGTGCCGGCCGAGACGTTGAAGAAGCCCGACTGGATTCGCGTCAAGGCCGGCTCGCCGAGCACGCGCTTCTACGAGATCAAGAAAATCCTGCGCGAGCACCAACTGCACACCGTCTGCGAAGAGGCGAGTTGCCCGAACATCGGCGAATGCTTCGGCAAGGGCACCGCCACCTTCATGATCATGGGCGACAAGTGCACCCGCCGCTGCCCGTTTTGCGACGTGGGCCACGGCCGCCCGGACCCGCTGGACGCGAACGAACCCGAGAATCTGGCGAAAACGATTGCGGCGCTGAAGCTGCAGTACGTGGTGATCACCAGCGTCGACCGCGACGACCTGCGCGACGGCGGTGCGGCGCATTTCGTCGAGTGCATTCGCCGCACCCGCGCGTTGTCGCCCGCCACCCGCATCGAAATTCTCACACCCGACTTTCGTGGCCGCATGGACCGGGCGCTGGAGATCCTGAAGGCCGCACCGCCCGACGTGATGAACCACAACCTCGAAACGACCCCGCGCCTGTACAAGGAGGCGCGTCCCGGCTCCGACTACCAGTACAGCCTGAACCTGCTCAAGCGCTTCAAGGAATTTGCGCCCGGTGTGCCGACCAAGAGCGGCGTGATGGTGGGCTTGGGTGAAACCGACGAGGAAATCTTGCAGGTGATGCGCGACATGCGCGAGCACGGCATCGACATGCTGACCATCGGTCAGTACCTGGCACCCAGCGGCCACCACCTGCCGGTGCGCCGCTATGTGCACCCGGACACCTTCCGCATGTTTGAGGCCGAAGCCGCGAAGATGGGCTTCACCCACGCGGCCGTGGGCGCGATGGTGCGAAGCAGCTACCACGCCGATGAACAGGCGCACGCCGCAGGCGTGACCAACGCGCTGGCGGTCAGCGCGCCCGCCTGACGCGCTGCTTCAGGTCTCGGACAGCAGCCGCTCTACCCGCTGGTGCAGCTCGTCGAAGTCGGGCTCGCCCAGGTATCGCTTGACGATCTCGCCCTTGCGGTTGACCAGCAAGGTGGTCGGGGTCAGCTTGACCCCACCGAACGCCCGCGCCACCTGACCGGTGTTGTCGATCACCACGGTGAAAGGAAGTTGTCGGGAATTCGCAAAATCCACGACATAGGCGGGTGGGTCGTAACTCATCGCGACGGCCAGCGTTTCAAACCCACGCGCACGAAATTGCCGGTGCGTGGCAACGATCTTGGGCATTTCATGCACACACTCTTTGCAACTGGTGGCCCAGAAGTTCACCAGCACCACCTTGCCGCGCAGCGCACCGGTGCTGGTTTTCGAGCCGTCGAGACGGCTGTAGGCCACATCCGGCGCCATTTCGGGGGCGCGGTCGACAGCCAATGTGCCGGTGTGCGACAGGTAGGCACCCACCCCGATTGCCAAGGCCAGCGCTGCACCGGCAACATAGGGCAGAGTTTTCATCGGAGAGCGATCATGCATCGACGAAAGTTTACGACAGCGCTTGTTTCGTCTGCGGCGTTGGGGCCACTCGCGCTGGACGCACACGCCGCACTCAGTGAAACCGAGGCGACCTCGGGCATCCGCGCAGCGCTCGAACGTGGCGCGGTCGCCGCCGTCGGTTTGCTGGGCCGGGCTGATGGTTTCATGGGCAACCCGAAGGTGCGCATCCCGCTGCCGGGTTTCCTGAACGAAGCGGCCAAGCTGCTCAAGCTGACCGGCCAGCAGAAGCGGGTCGACGAGTTGGTGCTGGCGATGAACCGGGCTGCCGAAGCGGCGGTGCCCGAAGCCAAGACCTTGCTGGTCAGCGCCGTGAAATCCATGAGCGTCAGCGATGCGACGCGAATTCTCGGCGGCGGCGACAACTCGGTGACCGAATTCTTTGCCGGCAAGACCCGCGAACCGCTGGGCGTGAAGTTTTTGCCCATCGTGACGAAGGCGACCGAGAAGGTCGCGCTGGCCGACAAGTACAACGCGGTGGCCGGCAAGGCCTCGGCGATGGGCTTGCTGAAGAAGGACGACGCCAACCTGCAGCAGTACGTCACCGGCAAGGCGCTGGACGGGCTGTACCTGATGATCGGCGAAGAAGAAAAGAAGATCCGTCAGGACCCGGTCGGCACCGGCAGCGCGATTCTGAAGAAGGTGTTCGGCTCGCTCAAGTGAGCCGGGACCGCGCGTTCGCATCCAAGACCAAAAACACCACGTACTTGCACCGATGAGCATCAACAGCACCATCCACTCGCCGGCGCACTTTGTGGACAGCGCGGTGGCCGGCGGCGCACCCTTTGCCGTCGCAGCCCCGCTTGAGCGACACGACCCGGCCCGCGTGCTGGTGTTGTTCGGTGCCGACTGGGACGACCGGCACCTGCCGCGCTACGAGCGCAGCGGACGTTACAGCTTCCACGAACATGGCTTCGACCTGTTCAGTTTCCCGAGCAATGCCCGCCTGATGTGGTTCAACGTGTGGCGCTTTGTCGACCGCATGGTCGAGCGCTACCGCGGTCGCATCGACGCAGTGTTCAGCTCGAACGAGCAATTCGGCGCACTGGCCGCTGCGCTGATCGCACAGCGCCTGGGGCTGCCCGGCCCCACGCCCGAATCGATTCTGCGGGCGCAGCACAAGTACGAGGCGCGCCTGCGCCTGCGCGAAGTGGCGCCCGACCTGTGCCCTGAATTCGAGCTGATCCCGTACACCATCACGCCCGAGGCTGCGCGTGCACTGCGCTACCCGATGTTCGTGAAGCCGGTGAAGGCGACGTTCTCGGTGTTGGCGCGCCGCTGCGACACGCCCGAAGAACTGATCCAGCATTTGCGCTTCAAGCCCTGGGAGAAGCACATCATTCAGCGGCTGATCGAGCCGCACAACCAGGCGCTGAAGCGCTACCCGCAGTTCCGCGTCGGCTCGGACAACATGGTGGTCGAGCAACTGCTGAGCGGGCGCCAAGTCAATGTCGACGGCTTCGTGCACGCCGACCGCGTGCACCTGTTCGGCGTCACCGACGAGGTCATGTACGAAGGCACGATGGCGTTCAAACGCTTCGCCTTCCCTGGCACCACCAACCCCGAATTGACGCAACGGCTGCAAGACGCCTGCGAGCGCGTGCTGCGCGGCTTCGACCTGATGCACGGCTTCTTCAACCTCGAGTTTTTCGTCTCCGACAGCGGCGAGCTCAGCCTGATCGAGGTCAACCCGCGGCTGGCCGCGCAACTGGCGCAGTTCTACGAATGGGTGCTCGGCATCGACACCTACGAGATGGGTTTCGCGATGGCACTCGACCGGCCGCTGCCCTTTGCGCAATCACCCCGATTCGGGGCGGCGGCGAGCTTCGTCTGGCGCAGCTTCGACGGCACCTCGTGCCCGCGGCTGCCGACCCGTGCCGACCTCGACTGGCTGGCGCACGAATATCCCGAGGCGCGTCTGGAGCTGTACCCCAAGAAGGGCGCGTCGCTGCAGCGGGACATCAAGTGGCTGGGCTCGCACCGCTGGGCGGTGCTCAACATGCCCGGGCGCGACGAGGCCGATCTGCGTGCGCGCTACGAGCGGATCTGCGACCGCTTCGGCTGGCCTGCGCCGTACTGAAGAAGGCGCCTCACAGCGCTTTCGACAGCTCGAACGTCAGCACCGAAGGCAGTGCCGACAGCAGGGCGCCACGCCCCACGCGCGCGATGCTGGCTTCGCTGAAGCCCGACATCTGGAAGGCGCTGCCTTCCTCGACGATTTCGATGAAAGCGAAGCCTGGCACTTCGGTGGAGATCTCGTTTTTCAGTTGAGACAGGCGCTCGCCGTCCAGAATGCCTTCCACGATGATCGCGTGCGGCAGGCCGTCGCGGCAGAAGTCGGCCGCTTCTTCGACCGACGACACCAGGTCGACGATCAAACCCATGTGGCGGATCGCGTCGCGCACCTGCGTGCGCACGTCGCGCCGGGACGCCACCACCAGCACGTGGCTGCCGGCCAGCGGTCTCGAATTGAGTGCCGAGGCGTCGCTGAAGCCGTCGTCCATCTCGATGGTGCTGACGCCTTCCATCGCGTCGTTGGCGGTGCGCGGGAACTCGAAGCTCAGCGTGATCTCGCCGTGCTGCTCGGTCCGCGTCATCGGCAAGCCCATGGTTGCGGCGGTTTGCTCCAGCAGGCGCCAGGTCAGGGAGTCGCGCGCAGCGCCGGTGCTGCGGGCCGCTGCGGCGGCGTCGTCTGCCAGGTCGGCAGGCTGGTGCGCGAAGCGGCACACCAGCCGCGCATGCGGCGGCCAGGTCTTGACGTCGATGGTGAACTCGATCTGCGAGCGGGCGCAGTCCAGCGCCCAGTCGAGCGTGGTGTTGAGCAGACTGAACAGCAGCGACGCGTCGACGATCACGTCAGCCGGTTTGAGCACCGGCTTCAGAAAGATGCCGCGCGCCTGGGTTTCACGGGCGCGGTGGGTCAGCACCGTGGTCAGCGTGTCGGCCAGCGGCAGCCGCTCGTGCGACTGGCGCAAGCGGCCGGATGAAAAGCGAACCAGTTGCTGCGCGTTCATGCCGACCTGACGTGCCGACGCGATTTCGTCACCCAAAGCGCGCAGGCTGGCCCGGTCGATTCGCCCGGTGGTGATCAGCGCGTGGATTCGCTCCAGCGCGGCGGTCAGCGGGCCGGCGATCTCGGAGCCGATGGCCGACACCACCTCGGGCCAGCGTTCGGCGTCGGCAAGGTCGGTGTGCGGGTGGCTGCCCGAAGGCGCGGCGGAGTGTTTGAGGTCGGACAGGTCCATGCGGTGCTTTCTTGAGGCTGTGAGCGGGTCGACGCGTTTGCGATGCATGCCGTGTGGCCTTCCTGCGCATGTGTACGTGCGCGAACGGCGATCAGATGCGACGCGAACGATTGCGCTTTCAGACAACGAGAATTTTGTTCGTACCGCGCCCCCTTGCCAACGGTGGATCACCGATTCCCCCGGAGTTGGGGAGTGAGGAGTTCACGCTTTGTGGCGAAGTTCGTGGTGGGCTTGCGACCTTGTGGTCACGACCGGGGCGGCAGGGGCCGCGCTAGTGCGGCGCGGGCCGTCTGCAAGCGCTGATCGAGGTAGGCGGCGTAGAAGTCGGCCAGCCCGGCGCCGACCAGGCGTTCGGCGATCTCGGCACCTGCTGCATCGAACATCAGCACCGTCGGTGCCATGGTCACGCGCCAGCTTCGCACCACCGCGGTGTGGCTGCGCAGCACGCCGTCGAAGTCGACGACCGAAGTCGTCGTGCCCAGGTCGAGTTGCACCACGCCGGGGCCTTGTTCGCGTTGCAATGGCAACAGATGGGCGCGACGGATTCGCTCGCAGAACGGGCAGCCTCGCAGGCTGACCAGCACCACCAGCGGTTCATTGCGGCGCGCTGCGGCGGCTGCCGCGTCGGGCAGCGACGCCGGTCGCGGCAGCGCGCTTTCCTGCGCCTGCGCCGACCGGGGACTCGCCGCAACGCTGCAGCAGGCCCCGAATGCGACCAGCAGGCCGCGGCGGGTCGGCGTGGGGAGCGTCACCCCACGATCCCATTCGCGCGCAGATCGGCAATTTGCACGCTGCTCAGCCCGGCTTCGGCCAGCACCTCGTCGGTGTGCTGTCCCAGCGTTGGCGGCGCGCGCGTATAGGCGACCGGCGTGGCCGACAACTTCATCGGACTGGCCACCAGGCGCAAGTCGTCGGTCAGCGGGTGCGGCATGGCCACCGCCATGCCGCGATGGCGCACCTGCGGGTCGGTGAACACCTCGTCGAGGTTGTTGATCGCGCCGCAAGGAACCTTCGCGGCTTCCAGCGCCGCGAGCCAGTCCGACTTGCTGCGCTGAAGCAGCAGCGCCGCCAGCTGCGGCACCAGTGTTTCGCGGTGGCGCACGCGGTTGGCGTTGCGGGCATACCGCGGGTCGAGTGCCAACGCCGGGACATCGGCGACGGCGCAGAACTTCGCGAACTGGCTGTCGTTGCCCACCGCCAGAATCAAGTGCCCGTCGGCGACTTCAAACACCTGGTAGGGCACGATGTTCTGGTGCGCGTTGCCCATTCGCGCCGGTGCCACACCGGTGGCCAGGTAGTTGGCACCCAGGTTGGCGAGCATCGCGACCTGGGTGTCGAGCAGGGCCATGTCGATGACCTGGCCTTGACCCCCCGCGTCGCGGTGGCGCAGTGCGGCCAGGATGGCCACGGTGGCGTACATGCCGGTGAACAGGTCCGTCACCGCAACACCGACCTTTTGCGGGCCGCCGCCCGGGCGATCGTCGCGCTCGCCGGTCACGCTCATCAGGCCGCCGATGCCCTGCACCGCGTAGTCGTAGCCGGCCCGTTCGCGGTAGGGGCCGGTTTGGCCGAAGCCGGTCACCGAGCAGTACACCAGCCTGGGGTTCAGCGTGCACAGCGCTGCTGCGTCGAGGCCGAACCGGGCCATGTCACCGACCTTGAAGTTTTCGACGAAGACATCGCTTTGCAGCACCAGTTGGCGGATCAGCGTCTGACCTTGCGGCGTTGCGATGTCGACCGTGATCGAGCGCTTGTTGCGGTTGGTGCCGAGGTAGTAGGCGGCCTCGGCGGTGTCGGTGCCCGCGCTGTCCTTCAGGAACGGCGGGCCCCAGCCGCGGGTGTCGTCGCCGCTGCCGGGGCGCTCGACCTTGATGACGTCGGCACCGAGGTCGGCCAGCGTCTGGGTGCACCAGGGCCCGGCGAGCACGCGGGACAGGTCGAGCACGCGAACGCCGGCAAGGCTCTGGGCGGGTGGGGTGGCAATGGGTTGCATCGGCGAATTGTGGTGCGGTCACCATAATCGGGTGATGCAATGGGCAAAGACGGGGTGCGGTGTGGGGCTGGCATTGAGCCTGGCGGCGTGCTCGCCGGCGCTGGACTGGCGCGAGATCCAGCCGCCTGAAAGCGGCGCCGTCGTGATGTTTCCCTGCAAGCCCGACCGCTTCGTGCGCAGCGTGACGCTGGCCGAACAGACGGTTCAGATGCACCTCGCGTCCTGTTCGGCCGACGGCGTCACCTATGCGTTGTCGCATGCCGAACTGAGTGACCCGACGCGCATCGCGGCAGCACTGGAAGTGCTGCGCGCGTTGGCGGCGTCGAACATCGGCGGCCAGGCAACGGTGATGTCGCCGCTGAACGTGCCGGGCATGACGCCGAGCCGCCTGGCCGAGCGCCTGGCGATTAAGGGCGGCAGCGAAGGCCGCGTTCTGCAGGCGGAGGTCGGCGTCTTCACGCGCGGCTTGCGGGTCTACCAGGCGACCGTCATCGGCGAGAAGCTCGACCCGCAAGGCACGGACACTTTCTTCACCGGCTTGCGTCTCCCGTCATGACGCTGCTGCCGGCGCGGCGTGCGGTGATCGCGTTCCTGTGCTTCGCGTTCGCCTATTTTTTCTCGGCCCTGGTGCGCGGCGTGACCGCCACGCTGGCCCCCGATTTCAGCGCCGAGATGGGGCTGGGCGCCGGTGACCTGGGCTTGTTGGCCGGGGCCTATTTCGTCGGCTTCGCGGCCATGCAACTGCCGCTGGGCCGCGCACTCGACCGGTTCGGGCCGCAGCGCGTACTGATGGGTTTTTTGGCGCTGGCCGTGGTGGGCTGCGCGGCGTTCGCGATCGCGCGCAGCTTTGTCTGGCTGACGCTGGCGCGCGCGCTGATCGGCATGGGCGTCAGCGCCTGCCTGATGGCCCCGCTGACATTGTTCAGGCACCGCTTCGGCGTCAGCGCCCAGTTACGCGCCAACTCGTGGATGCTGATGACGGGCTCGCTCGGCATGCTGGCATCGACCCTGCCGGTGCAGTGGTTGCTGCCGACCCTGGGTTGGCGCGGCATGTTCTGGGTGTTGGCGCTGATGTTCGTGTTGGCGATCACCATGACCGCGCGCTGGGTGCCGAAGGACGACACCAGTCCGGCGCCGACCGGCCCCGTGGCGCCCAGCACCGATGCGGGCTACGCCGCCGTGTTTCGGCACCCGACGTTTCAGCGCTTCGCGCCGATGGGCTTCTTTCACTACGGCGGCCTGGTGGCAGTGCAGTCGCTTTGGGCGGGGCCGTGGCTGTCGAAGGTCGCTGGCCACACGCCGGGGCAGGCGGCGTTCGGGCTGTTCGGCATCAACCTCGCGATGCTGGCGGCGTTCTGGTTGTGGGGCGCGCTGGTGCCGAGGCTGTACGCGAAGGGCTGGAACGCGCAGCGGCTGATCGCGCTGGGCGTTCCGCTGTCCTTGCTGGTGCTGCTGGTGGCGATCGGCCTCGGACATCGCGCCACCGCGTGGGTGTGGGCTTTGTTTTGCGTCTCCAGCACGGTCGTATCACTCTCGCAGCCGGCCATCGGCCAAGCCTTCCCGGCCAGTCTGGCAGGCCGCGCCTTGTCGGCCTACAACCTCGTGATCTTCCTGGGCATCTTCGTGCTGCAGTGGGGCATTGGCCTGGCCATCGACGCCTTCCGGGCGGGGGGCTGGAGCGTCGAGTCATCGTACGAGGGGGCATTTGCGTTGATGGCTACAGGCTGCCTGCTCGCTTATGTGTGGTTTTTGCGATGCGGGGACGCAGCGCAGCCCGCACCGACGTTGCTCCACGAGTCAAGTGTTGATAATTGCTGACCATGCCGGGACTTCTGATCATTGCTCACGCGCCACTGGCTTCATCGCTGAAGGCGGTGGCCGAGCACGCTTTTCCCGACTGCGCAGGCGTGCTGCAGGCATTCGATGTGCCGGCCGACATGCCGATCGAGCAAATCGAAGTTCGTGCGCGAGACCTGCTTGTGCGCACGCGCAACCCCGAGGCTCTGATCTTCACGGACGTGTTCGGTGCCACGCCCTGCAATGTCGCGCAGCGCCTGGCCGGTTCGATGGACGTGTCGCAGATCAAGGTCATTGCCGGCGTCAACGTGCCGATGTTGTGGCGCTGCCTTTGCTACGCCAACGAGCCGCTCGAAGCCTTGGTCGCACGAGCGATGACCGGGGCCAAGGAGGGTGTGATGCAGGTGGCGGTGTCGAGGCCGCAAAATCAAACGGTCAAACCGGGCGCCAATGATCAGAACCACCATCAACATCAGCAATAAGTTGGGGCTCCACGCACGCGCGTCGGCCAAGCTCACCAAGCTGGCCGGCGGCTTTCGCAGTGAGGTCTTCATGAGCCGCAATGGTCGGCGCGTCAATGCGAAAAGCATCATGGGCGTGATGATGCTGGCCGCCGGGATGGGCGCCGAAGTCGAAATAGAAGTCGAAGGCGACGACGAGCAGGCCGCGACGGCCGCGTTGCTGACTCTGATCAACGACAAGTTCGGCGAGGGTCAGTGAGCGCTTCGCCAGGCATCAGGCAGCCAGAAAGTGCTTTCGGTAGCGCGGCGGCAGGTCGGCGATGCGCATCATCATGGGCAGGTCCGCGCTGTTGAAATCCGGGTCCCAGGCCGGCGCGCCCAGCAGCTTGGCGCCGCATCGAAGGTAGCCCTTGATCAGGGCAGGAGCTTCGACCACCAGGTCACGACGCAGGTCTTGCACCGGCAACGCCAAACGCGGCTCGACGCGCCATTCAATGGCGGCAAGATGGGTCTTTCGCAGTTGCTCCCACAGGCTGGCCGCGACGTGACCGCCGTCGCGCATGCTGACGCTTGCGCAGCCGACCATGGTGTCCAGCCGATTGCGCAGCATGAACTCGGCCAGGGCGCCCCACAGCGCCATGATCACGCCGCCGGATCGCCAGTCGGGGTGCACGCATGAGCGCCCCAGCTCGACCATCTTGGCCCGCAGTGGACGCAGCCGGGTGAGGTCGAACTCGGTTTCGGCGTACAGCCCTCCCACACGCTGCGCAGCGGCGGGCGTGAGTACGCGATAGGTTCCGATGACCGGCCCGGGTGCGCCGCCATGCCCCGGGGCGCGCACTAGCAGGTGCTCACAGTGCGGGTCGAACATGTCGATGTCGTGGCCAGCCGGGCTGCCCCTGGGCACGCAGAGGCGAGCGCCCATTTCGTCGGCGAACACGAGGTGTCGCAGCTGCTGCGCCTCGCGCACTTCAGCGTCGGTGCGAGCCCAGAGCACGTCGAACGAGCGCGTGTCTTCAACGGTTTCAATCGCAGCGAGGGGTCTCGAATGGGCCGTCCTGTGCGGTGCGATGGCAATCCGCAGGTCCGACAGCGGTTGGAAGGGCAATGGCAGATCGCGCACGGAATTTTCCTCGGTCAATGCCAGCGATCCTGAGGTTTGAAGATGACGTGTGCGTGAACCGACAGTGACCCGTGCATGACGCGTGCGGTGGCCCTAGCTGCAGAGCGACAAACCCCATGCCGCCCGGCGGTTGCCGCTGCTAGCATCGACAAATGAGCATCCAACTTTTCGGTCTGCCCGTGTCGAGAGGCGTGGCGATTGGCCGTGCGGTGTTGGTCGCATCGAGTCGTGTCGATGTTGCGCATTACTTCATCGAGGCGGCCGGCGTCGACCACGAAATCACCCGTCTGCGTGTCGCACGCGACGAGGTGGCCGCCGAGCTGACGACTCTGCAACGGGACCTTCCCGCCGAAGCGCCGGCCGAGTTGTCGGCGTTGCTGGATGTGCATCTGATGCTTCTGCACGACGAGTCCCTCACCGGAGCCACTAAGAACTGGATTCGCGATCGCCACTACAACGCCGAGTGGGCGCTGTCGGCCCAGCTCGAAGTTCTGGCTCGCCAGTTCGACGAGATGGAGGACGAGTACCTGCGCGAGAGAAAGGCCGATCTGGAGCAAGTGGTCGAGCGGCTGCTGCGTGTCATGGCGCGCGGTGTGGCGTCTGCTGCGCTGGCGCATCCGTCAGACGGGCCCGCGATGGCGCCGAATCAACGCGACTTCGCCGGCGAAGACCCGCTGGTGCTGGTGGCGAACGACATCGCGCCCGCCGACATGCTGCAGTTCAAGCGCAGCGTCTTCACCGGCTTCATCACCGATGTGGGCGGCAAGACATCGCACACGGCGATCGTGGCGCGCAGCCTGGACATACCGGCAGTGGTGGGAGCCCGCGAGGCCAGTCGCATCATTCGGCAGGACGATTGGGTCGTGATCGACGGCGATGCCGGCATCGTGATCGTCGGCCCGTCGGCAATCCTGCTTGAGGAGTACCGCTTCCGGCAGCGACAAAGCGAACTGGAGCGAGCGCGGCTGTCGCGGTTGCGTCACACGCCGGCCATCACGCTGGATGGAGAACGGATCGAGTTGCTGGCGAACATCGAGCTGCCGGGTGACGCGCCGGCGGCTCTCGAGGCGGGCGCAGTCGGCGTGGGTCTGTTTCGCAGCGAGTTCCTGTTCATGAATCGCGAAGGCGAACTGCCAGGCGAAGACGAGCAGTTCGAAGCCTACAAAGCAGCCGTCGTGGCGATGAAAGGCTTGCCGGTGACGATCCGCACGGTCGACATCGGCGCCGACAAGCCGCTTGAGAGGATGTCGGTGAACGAACTGCGCCACGAGCACGCGTTGAACCCGGCCTTGGGGCTGCGCGCCATACGCTGGAGCCTTTCGGAGCCTGGCATGTTCCGCCAACAGTTGCGCGCCATCCTGCGCGCCAGTGCGTTCGGCAAGGTGAAGCTGCTGATCCCGATGGTTGCTCATCTGGGTGAGGCGCGGCAAACGCTGGAATCGGTGGCACGAGCCAAGCAGCAACTGCGCGAAGCGGGCCGTCCGTTCACCGAGATTCAGGTGGGCGCAATGGTTGAAGTGCCCGCCGCTGCCTTGATGTTGCCGAGCCTGCTGCGGCTGTTCGATTTCGTTTCAATAGGCACCAACGACCTGATCCAGTACACGCTGGCCATTGACCGAGCAGACGAGGCAGTGGCCCACCTCTACGACCCTTGGCATCCCGCCGTTCTGCAACTGATCGCGCAGACCATTGCGCAAGCGACGGCAGCGGGAAAAGACGTCTCGGTCTGCGGTGAAATGGCGGGCGACCCGAACTTCACCGAGCTGCTACTGGCCATGGGCCTGCGCAGCTTTTCGATGCACCCGTCGCAAGTGTTGGCGGTCAAGCAACGTGTCTTGCGCACAGATGCGCGGCGATGGGCTGCGAGCCTCGATCAGCTTCTGAACGCGGACGATCCGCAGCAGACCTGCATGGCGGTGCAGCGGGGATTGGCAAATGCGCCTGCGGGCCCCCAACACGAGTCGACCGCCTGAGAAGATTTTCAGCCGACCGGCTTGCTGGCACTGCGAAAAAGATGCTACAGTCGCGCTCTTCGCTGAAAACAGCAGGCAACGCAAGAAGCCCGCAAGTAACCAACGGCGAAGGGTTTGCAAAAACCGAGTGTTTGACAGGGTTTAGAAAAACATGTCAGAATCACTCTCCCGGTTGAAACAAGAAATTGAATCAAACGGCGCAATGAAAGTTGCAGCTCTTTAAAAACTAACAGCCGATAAGTGTGGGCGTTTGAAGGCGAGTGCCAAGACAAACTAGGGCAACCTGGGGAGTCAAGGTCTCATGGACCTAAAACGCTCACTGAATTGGAATTTCATGCAAGTGAAGTTCCTATCAATTCTTTGAGTAATTTATCAAGATCGAACTGAAGAGTTTGATCCTGGCTCAGATTGAACGCTGGCGGCATGCCTTACACATGCAAGTCGAACGGCAGCACGGGAGCAATCCTGGTGGCGAGTGGCGAACGGGTGAGTAATATATCGGAACGTGCCC
>JANNBZ010000045.1:0-7600 GCA_031386065.1 Burkholderiales bacterium | reverse complement strand
GCATCAACGTGCTGGTGCAAACCAGCCAGGGCGGCTTCGACGACGCCGGCATCGCGCCGCTGCGTTTCACCGACCAGCGCATGCGGCGCGACGTGAAGGCGGCGAACTTCCAGCGCGAAGTCGGCAAGATCACCTTCTCGGGTCCGTCGACAGAATTCCCGCTGTTGATGGGCACGCAGGACCGTCTGAGCTGGATGATTCAGCTGGCGGCCGTGGCGGCGGCCGAACCGCAGCGGCTGGCGCCCGGCGGCAAGGTGGCGTTGTACGTGGTGGGTGCGCGCGGCAATGCCGACCTGTGGGTGTTTCGTTACGTGGCGCACGAAGCCGTGGCCACCGGCGGCGGTAGCGTGGCGGCGGTGAAGCTCGCCCGCGAACCGCGCGGCCTGCACGACACCCAGGTCGAAGCCTGGCTGGACCCGGCACGCCACCACCTGCCGGTGCGCGCGCGGCTGAGCAATTCGCCGGACGGCGAGGCATTGGAGTTGCTGCTGCAGGACATCAAGCCGACCCCCTGACTTGCGGGAGCGCGCGCTGTCGTCCGCTGGCTTGAAATTTGCGTTAATGGGCCCAAGGTGTTAGTCCAGGAGACGCTGTGATGCAAATGCTCTACAACTCGGACAGTTTCGCGGTGGTCTTGTTCGACGTGCCCGCCGACAAGCTCCCCGGCACCCGCGACGACGCGCTGACGCGCGGCGGCTACGAGCTGGTCGACAAGTTCGCGCGCAAGGAAATCTTCATCGAAGGCGCGCTGGCCGAAAGCTTCAAGGAAGGCGTCGAGGCGCTGATCCTGACCCAACCCTCGGTCGAGGAAATCGACGAATACATCGAACGCTTTTCGTCGCTGATGCAACAGCCCGTCGTGCTTCATTGAAGCCGGGCGCGGCGGCCCTGTCCGCCCGCCAACACTGCGCAGCACCGCAACTTCCTGCCGAACAAAAGGGCTTGCCGCTGGCCCGGCTCTGAGCCAAGATGTTTTTGCCGACAAGGTCTCCCCCAGGAGGTGCCCGTGGTCAAGACCCCCGACGACGCTCGCGTGCTGCTGTCACCCGGCCTCAAAGAAGCGCCGGTGCTCGACCGCATGTGTTCGCAGTTCGTGCTGACGTTGACGATGCGGCATGTCGGGCGTTTCAACCTGCGGCGCGACTGGAACAGCCTGCTGTCGCTGACCGGCCGGCATCTGGTGTGGCCGGTCACGGTGCTGGCGCGCCTGCGCCAGTTTCTGAAAACCCGCTGCAAGGCCAACGAGCAATGGCGCGGCCACGACGCGCTCAGCCATGAAGCCTTCATGGAACGGCACGGCGGCTGGCGCGGCCCGTACGAAGAAGCCACGCTGTTCTTCTATGTCGACGAATACATCAAAGACGCACCGAAAGACCTGCTCGCAGTGCTCGGCGCCACCGCCGACTGGCTCGACCGCAGCCTGAAAAAAGAGTCGACCCTGGTCGAGAAGAACATCGCCGCGCTGGGCGGTTTGCTGCAACTGAATTCGGCCGAACGCGCGCTGCTGCTGTACGGCACACTGGCCCGCTACCAGCGCGATCTGCGCGGGTTGCTGGTCGAGTTCAAGGTGTCGAACGCGCAAGAGGCCTATGCCGCCATCGCCACCGTGGCCGGCGTGAACGAGACCGAAGTCGCCGATGCGCTGCGCGCCGGCTCGCGGCTGGAACGCATCGGCATGGTCGAGAACCTGATCTCCGAACACAACATCACCGATCTGGCCGACCTGATGAAGGTCAGCGAACAGTTGCCGCCGGTGCTGATGCGCCACTACGAGGGCCCGTCGGACCTGATGGCGGTGTTCACCCGGCCGGCCAAGCGCAGCGAGCTGACGCCGGCCGACTTTCAATTCGTCGGCGCCGATCAGCAGGTGATGACAGCGCTGCTGCGCAACGCGGTGGCGCAGAAGGAATGCGGCGTCAACGTGCTGTTGTACGGCCCGCCCGGCACCGGCAAGACCGAACTCGCGAAGGTGGCGTCGCAAGCCGCCGGGCTGGAGCTGTACGAGGTCGAATACGCAGACCGCGACGGCAATTCGCTGAGCGGGCGCGACCGCTACCGCTCGCTGCAGATCAGCCAGGTGTTCCTGAAAGGCAGCGCCCAGGTGGCGCTGCTGTTCGACGAAGTGGAAGACGTGTTTCCGCCCATCAGCACCGACGCCGCGCAACTGATGGCACGGCTCGACACCACCGACGGCGGGTCGAACGGCGGACCCAGCGGCAGCGTCAGCGGCAAGGCCTGGGTGAACCAGATTTTGGAGACCAACCCGGTGCCGGTGATCTGGGTCACCAACCGCATCGAGCAGATCGACCCGGCGTTCCGGCGCCGCTTCCAGTACCACCTGGAACTGAAAAGCCCGCCGCCCGGCGCGCGCGAGGCGCTGGTCACGCGCGCGCTGCGCGGTGTGGCGGTGTCCGACGGTTTTGCGGCGCGGCTGGCCGAGCGCAAAGGGCTGACGCCGGCGCAGGTGCGCACCGCCGTCAAGTTCGCGCGGCTGGCCAGCGACGACGCGGCGCCGCTGGCCGAGCAGGTCGAGGCGCTGATCGAGCGGCAAATCGGCAACGCCGACAAGGCGCTGGGCAACACCAGCAAGGAGCGCGGGGCGCGGCGTGTCGTCACGTCGTACGACCTGGGCCTGGTCAACACCGAGTCGCGCTTCGAGGTGCCGAAGATCGTCGAGGCGCTGCGCCGCAAGGGCTTCGGCACGCTGTGTTTCTACGGCCCGCCGGGCACCGGCAAGACCGCGCTGGCCGAGCACATTGCACAGCAGCTGCAGCGGCCGCTGATGGTGCGCCAGGGCTCCGACATCGTCAGCAAGTACGTCGGCGAGACCGAACAGAACATGGCCCGCATGTTCGACGAAGCGCAGACCGAGCAGGCTGTGCTGCTGCTCGACGAGGCCGACAGCTACCTGCGCAGCCGGCGCATGGCCGAGCGCAACTACGAGGTCGCCGAGGTGAATGAAATGCTGCAGGGCATGGAGCGTTTTGCCGGCGTGTTCATCTGCACCACCAACCTGTTCGACGAACTGGACGAAGCCGCGCTGCGCCGCTTCACTTTCAAGATCCGCTTCAAGCCGCTGACGGCCGAGCAGCGCGAGCGCATGTTCGTGGTCGAGGCGCTGGGCGGTGAGGCACAGCGCCTGACCGCCGAACAGCGCGGCCGCCTGCGCAAGCTCGATGCGCTGGCGCCGGGCGATTTCGCGTCGGTCAAGCGGCAGACCGAGGTGCTCGACGAACGCTTCGAGCCCGACGAATTCCTCTCGCAGCTGGAAGCCGAGCACCGCGTCAAACCCGAAGTGCGGCAGCAGCGGGGCATCGGCTTCGTTCACTGAAACCAAGCGCCAGCGTGCGTTCGGGCTCGGTCTGCGGGGCCGTCTGCGCCGCAGCCTGGCTCAATTCCGGGGGTCCGGCGCCGACAATAGGCAGATGACCATTGGCCACTCCCATTGCGATGCTGCGTTCCTCTCGCGCCATCGCAGTGCAGGCCTGAACTGCCGATGAACACCCTCGCCGACCCGGCGCTGACCCCGCTGCTGTGGATGGGTCTGAGTCTGACGATTGCTGCCATGGCGGCCCAACTGTCTGTGGCCTGGCTTGAGCGCGCGCCCATCCAGGGGGCACCGGCGCGGTGGCGCTGGATGCTCGGCGGCGGCCTGAGCCTGGGCACCGGCATTTGGTCCGCACACGGGCTCGCCGCAGCGGGAATCCCGGCCGGCTTCAACGCGGCCGGTGAACTGACGGTCTGGCTGCTGGCCGTCGCCGCCAGCTCGGCCGCCCTGGGCTGGTCAGCAACAAATTACCCCCGGGTTCCGCCTTGGCTGCCCGGGTCGATTGGCCTGGGTTCGTTCATCGTCGCCTTGCAGATGATGGGCATGCCGGCCAGTGGCTGGCATGCCGGCATCGAATGGCGCGCTGGGCCGCTGCTGCTGGCCTGGCTGATTTGCCTGGCGGGCTGCCCACTGGCATTTGGGCTCTTCCACAGCTTGCGTGCAACGAGCCACCGCGTCATGGCGTGGCTTCGGCCGGCTGTTGGCCTGCTGCTGGGCAGCGTGATCGTGTCGAGTCAGTACCTGGTGACAGCTGTTGCAGCACTGCCCTCGCAAACGCCGTCCGCGTTCGCCGGCGAGGTTCCCGGCGCTGCCTTGACCGCCCTGGCATCGCTGGGGTCGGCCGGCCTGCTGCTGGCGCTGCGAGGCGCGCTGCGACGGCAGCTGCGAGCGCAGACGGCGCGGGTCCGGCTTCAGCGCGAACAAGGCATGGAGTCACTGCACGATCCGTTGACCGGCTTGCCCAGCCGCTCCTTGTTCAAAGGCATGCTGACGCAAGCCGTCTCGCAAGCCGATGTGGGTCATCAACGACTCGCCTTGCTGTTCATCAATCTCGATGGCTTCAAGCCGATCAACCAGTCGCTGGGCCAGGCCGGCGGCGACCTGGTCTTGCGCACGATCGCGACGCGCCTGCGGTCACTGTCGCAGCCGCACATGACGGCACGCCTGGGCGGCGATGAGTTTCTGATGCTGCTGACGGGCGATCCTCAGCCTGAGGATGCCTCCGACCTGGCATCCGACTTGTTGGCCTTGATCGCCAGGCCCTTCACGATCGCGCGCCGTAAAACATCGATCTGCTGCTCGATCGGGATCGCCATGTATCCCGAGCACGGCGCCATGTCGACCCTGATCGGTCATGCCAGCACCGCGATGCGTGCCGCCAAGGCAGCGGGCGGAGCCAGCCACATCCTCTTTGAAACCCACATGGCAAAAGGCTCGCGTGACCAGATGGAGTTGCTGCGCGATTTGCGCGTTGCACTCGAACGCGGCCAGCTCGAGCTGTACTACCAGCCCAAGATTCACGCGCCCAGCGGCGAGATCACCGGTGCCGAAGCGTTGCTACGCTGGCACCACCCGAAGCGCGGCATGGTCAGCCCGGGGGTGTTCATCCCCATCGCAGAACGCTACGGCCTGATCGGTGCGCTGGGGCAATGGGTGATCGACGAAGCCTGCCGGCAGACCCGCGCCTGGCGCGATGGCGGACTGCGAATGCGCGTGGCGATCAACCTGTCGGTGCACCAACTGCGCCAGGTCGACCTCGCCGAGCGCGTGGGCGCGGCGCTGGGGCGCCACCAAATCAACCCGGACCTGATCACCTGCGAACTCACGGAATCGTCGGCGATGGACGACACCGAGGTCACCATGCGGGTGCTGGGCGAGTTGTCCCGGCTCGGCGTTCACATCTCGATCGACGACTTCGGCACCGGCCATTCCAGCCTGTCGCTGCTGCGCAAGCTGCCGGCGCACGAGCTGAAGATCGACCGCAGCTTCGTGCTCGACCTGGAAACCAGCGAAGAAGCCCGCAAGGTCGCCTCGGCGGTCGTCAACCTGGCCAAGGCGCTGGACCTGAAGGTGGTGGCCGAAGGGGTGGAAACCGAGGAGCAGAACCGGATCTTGCGCGACATGGGTTGCGACCAGTTGCAAGGCTTCCTGTTTGCCAAGCCCATGTCGGCCAAGGCGCTGGCGCTGTGGGCGATGGACGACGTCGGCCCCCGGACGCTGAACTTCCGCGACTCCCTCTTCAAAGCCTCCGAAACCGCCGTCGCGTAGCGCGCAATCTCAACCGGCACGAGCAAAGCGAAGTGCCCCACCAAGCGACAACGGCAGACGGGTCTCCCCGCTGCATCGTTGGCGCCCCTCCACAAGCGAAGCGAAGTGCCCCCCCTCAAGCAACAACGGCAGACGGGTCTCCCGGGTGCATCGTTGGCGCCCCCTCGGGGGGCAGGGAGCGCGAGCGACCGTGGGGGCCTTATTTCACATCTGCTCCCAAGGCAACCCGTCGAAACGCCAGCCGTTCAGCCGCCCGCGCTGAAAGTGTTCGTCGGGATCGCCCTCGAAACCGTGCAGCACATTGATGACGTTGGCGAAGCCGGCCGCCTCCAGCGCCTGCCCGGCCGCCAGCGTGCGCTGGCCCGATCGGCACAACAGCAGCACCGCCCGCGCGGTGTCGCCCGCTTCGCGCAGCACCTGCGCGGCAAAGCGCGGCGGGTCGATCTGCATGTCCGGGTATTCGTACCAGGCAATGTGCACCGCGTTGGGCGGGTGGCCGACGTAGAGGTATTCGATCTCCATCCGCACGTCGATCAGCAGCGCCTCGGGGTGCTGGCGCAAATAGACCCAGGCCTGCTTGGGTTCGAGGTGTTGCATGGATGGCGGCGCGATGACGCGCGGTTCGCGGTGTTCCTACAATGGTGACATGAGCGCGAAACCCGAATCAACCTACACCCGCGGCGGCCGCCTGCCGGCCATCCTGAATCAGCGCATCGTCATCCTCGACGGCGCGATGGGCACCATGATCCAGCGCTACAAGCTGAGCGAGGCCGACTACCGAGGCGAGCGCTTCAAGGACCACGCGTCGGATGTGAAAGGCAACAACGAACTGCTGCAGTTCACTCGGCCCGACGTGATTCTGGCCATCCACGAGCAGTACCTGGCGGCGGGCGCCGACATCGTCGAGACCAACACCTTCGGCGCCACCCGCGTGGCCCAGGAAGACTACAAACTGGCGCACGTGGCGCGCGAGATGAACGTCGCGGCGGCCCGGCTGGCGCGACAGGCCTGCGACCAATACAGCACGCCCGACAAGCCGCGTTTCGTGGCCGGCGCGCTGGGCCCCACACCGCGCACCGCCAGCATCAGCCCCGACGTGAACGACCCGGCGGCGCGCAACGTGAGCTTCGACGAATTGAAGGACGCCTACGTCGAACAGGCGGCCGCGCTGCTGGAAGGCGGCTGCGACCTGTTCCTGGTCGAGACCATCTTCGACACGCTGAACGCGAAAGCCGCGATCTTCGCGCTCGACGAGTTGATGGAAAGCACCGGCGAACGGCTGCCGGTGATCATCTCGGGCACCGTCACCGACGCCTCGGGCCGCATTCTGTCGGGCCAGACGGTGAGCGCGTTCTGGCACAGCGTGCGCCATGCCAGGCCGCTGGCCGTGGGCCTGAACTGCGCGCTGGGCGCGACCCTGATGCGCCCCTACATCGAAGAGCTGGCCAAGGTGGCGGGCGACACCTTCATCAGCTGCTACCCGAACGCCGGGCTGCCGAACCCGATGAGCGAAACCGGTTTCGACGAAACACCCGACGTGACCGGCAGCCTGCTCGAAGAGTTCGCCAAGGCCGGCTTCCTGAACATCGCCGGCGGCTGCTGCGGCACGACGCCCGAGCACATCGCGCAGATCGCCCAGCGCGTCGGCCGCTACCGCCCGCGCTGCCAGCACGAGGCCGTGTTCACCGAGTTGATGGCCGACTGAAGCTGCTCTGCGTCGGCTCAGGCCCGCACGCCGGCGGTTGATCGAAGCCTCTTCCGTGGCCTTCGCGAGCCGACTTCGCTGCACAGCTTCGCAGGTGCTTCGCTGCGTCGGCTCAATTGGCTGCCAGGCGCAGCAGCTTGCCGAGCGGAACGCGAACCCGCATCTGGTGCGGCGGCAAACCCGCAACCACCGCATGCACCGGCAGGCTGCCGTCGCGTCGCTGCGGCTGGCTGAAGGGCATGTTCTGCACCGTGGCCACGCTGGCCACGAGCGGCTGGTTGGCACGTTCCCCGCGGCGC
>JANNBZ010000003.1:0-25831 GCA_031386065.1 Burkholderiales bacterium | reverse complement strand
GAGCCTGTCCTGAATTTTGTGTGCGAGGCATAGCATGATCATCAGGAGCATGTATGCCGATCAGCAAGACGAAGATGAAGAACGCGGCGATCGCGGCGAAGTCCGCGGCGCTGCCGAAGATCCCCAAGGAACTGCTTGACCAGTTCGTCAGCGGGCCGATGACCGGCGAGGCGGTCAACGCCGCGTCGATGGCGTTCAAGAAGGCGCTGATTGAGCGCGCGCTGGGCGCTGAACTCGGCCACCACCTCGGCTACTCGAACGGCGCGGTCAAGCCCGAGGCCGTGAGCAACCAGCGCAACGGCACGAGTGGCAAGACCGTGTTGACCGAGGACGGCCCGCTGCGCATCGACGTGCCGCGCGACCGGGATGGTTCGTTCGAGCCGCTGCTCATCCCCAAGCACGAACGCCGCTTCACCGGCTTCGACGACAAGATCATCGCCATGTACGCGCGCGGCATGACCGTGCGCGAGGTGCAGGGCTTCCTGGCCGACCAGTACGGCGTCGATGTCAGCCCGGAGTTCATCAGCAGCGTGACCGACGCCGTCATGGCCGAGGTCGGCGCGTGGCAGGCCCGGCCCCTGGAGCCGATGTACCCGGTGGTCTTCTTCGACGCGCTGCGGGTCAAGATCCGCGAAGACGCGGTGGTGCGCAACAAGGCGATCTACCTCGCCCTGGGGGTGCTGCCCGACGGCACGCGCGACATCCTGGGGCTGTGGATCGAGGGCACCGAGGGGGCCAAGTTCTGGATGAAGGTCTTCAACGACCTGAAGACGCGCGGTGTGGCGGACATCCTGATCGCCGTCACCGACGGCCTGAAGGGCATGCCCGAGGCGCTGGGCGCGGTGTACCCGGCCACGACACTGCAGACGTGCATCGTGCACCTGATCCGTAACAGCCTGGACTACGCGAGCTGGAAGGACCGCAAGCTGCTGGCCGCGGCAATCAAACCGATCTACACGGCGCCCAGCGCCGAGGCGGCGCAAGCCGAACTGGACGCCTTCGAGCAGGGCCCCTGGGGCCGCAAGTTCCCCACGGTGGTGGCCGCCTGGCGCCGCGCCTGGGACCGCGTGATCCCGTTCTTCGCGTTCCCGCCGGCGGTGCGCCGGGTGATCTACACGACCAACGCAATCGAGAGCATCAACGCGCGCCTGCGCAAGATCATCAAGTCTCGCGGGCACTTCCCCAGCGACGACGCGGCGACCAAGCTGATCTGGCTGGCGCTGCGCAACATCACGGCCGACTGGGGCCGAGCGGCGCACAACTGGAAGGAGGCGATGAATCAGTTCGCAATACTCTACGAGGAGCGCTTCACTCAGCCCGCGCGGACCTTGGGTTGAACCATGAAATACATGGCTCAACCGGGGGCGCCTCCGGCGGCCCGGCAGGGGCCTCGGTTCAAAGAACTTCAAGCGAAGACGAATTCAACAATCCGCCTCGAACACAGAAATTCGGACACTCCCACGCCGACTCGCGCAGTGAAAGTGACCTCCCCATTCTTAGCCCAAAAAATCGAAAGAACAACGATCAACACCCCAACTTCACCGCCTGCACCGGCCTCCCGGTGTCCGCATTCACCACCACCAAATTGACCTGTCGCGCATGCAACGGATCGGGCAACGAAGCAGGCATGAAGCTCAGGCTGACCGCAGTGCCAGCCAGCACCGCCCAAGCTGCCACCGGCCGGTACTCCCGCACCACGAAGTCGTGCTTCAACGTCACGCCTTCGTTCTCGCCGGCCTTCACCGACGTGACATGGTTGGCCTCGGTCACCGCCCAGTACGCCGCCAGCCGGGCCGGGCCGCCGGTTGAGGGCTCGACGCGGGCCACGAACCGCTCGCCTTCGCGCGTCAGCGTCACCTGCACTTGCGACGGCGCCTGCGCCTTCAGCGGCAGGCGAACGCCCGACCAGTCCTTGCGGTCGGCGCCGTCCACCACGACCTGCGGCGTGTAGCTGAAGCGCGCGCCGTTGGCCGCCTGCTGCTGGCCCTGGCGCGCGGTGTGGGCGGCGCTGGCGAAGCGGTCTTTCCAGCCGAGTCGGTCCCAATAGTCGACATGGAACGCCAGCGCCACCGTGTCGGCCTCGGACGCGATACGCGACAACCAGCGGTCGGCGGGCGGGCAGGAGTTACAGCCTTCCGAGGTGTACAGCTCGACCACCGGCGTCACGGTCGGCCCGCTGCGCGCCGTGCACGTGGCAGGGTCTGCGGCCAGCGCAGCGGTCGCGGCGGCGAAGGCCGTGACCACGGCGGCGGTCAGCACCGCAAGCGGCTTAGTCAACGCGCGCAGCACAACGCGCAGAACAGGGTTGAATCGGTGGGCAGTTGTCATGCGGTCACTCCGGCAGTCGTCAAGCCATGGTCGCATTCGCGAGCACGGTTCTTACACTGGTGCGTTTCTACCGGGTCATGGCCTCGTCGTGGCCCGGCGACTGGTTACGATCCGGGCTCTTCGATTTGTGCTCGCCGTCCCCATGCCCCTCGTGCCCTCGCTGCGCTTGCGCCCTACACCGAGTTTCACCATCGCTGAACGTGCTTGTATGAACGGCGCGCTGGCCGCGTTGCTGTTCGCTTCGGCCGCACAAGTCGCCGCGCAAGTGTCGGCGCCGGACGATGGCGGGCTGAAAGTGGTGCCGGCGGCGGTGCGCATCAGCGCCGAGCGAATTCGCCTGCCGGACAACGAACGCATGGGCCTGGTGGGCACCAGTTACTTGCTCGCAGTGGCGCCCGGCGTGTCGGTCGGGCCGGCGGCCTACGGTGCCATCACCGGCCAGCGCGGCGGCTTCTTCACGGTGGGTGTGGAGGCGGCGTGGCATCGGCAACTGGCGGGGCCGTTTGGCGTCGAGGCCGGTTTCTATGCGGGCGGCGGTGGCGGTGGCGCGGCGCCTGTGGGTGGCGGCTTGATGCTGCGCCCGCACCTCGACTTGCTGTGGGACCTGGGCGGCTACCGCGCCGGCGTGTCGCTGTCGCAAGTGCGCTTTGCCAACGGCGCGATCAGCAGCCAGCAGCTCGGTCTGGTGTGGCGCACCGGCACCGACTTTCGCTACCTGGCGCCAGACCGCATCGGGACGCGCAGCTCAGCCAACACCTCAGCCAACAACTACGTCGGTGGACGCACCGGCGTGGGCTTCGACCGGGTGCAGGCGGTGGTCGGCGTGTACCGGCCGCGCGCCAAGGCCACGCGGCTCAGCGGTGGGCCGCTGCCGGCGAACATCGGCCTGGTCGGCATTCGGCTGGAACAGGCCTTGAACGACAACGTCTACTGGGGCGTCGAAGCTGCGGGTGCCGGCAGCGGCGGCGTGGCCGGCTACGCCGAGTACCTGGCCACGCTGGGCACCGAACGCGCGGTGTGGGGCGACCGCCTCACGCTCGGCGGCCGCGTGGCCCTGGGCATGGGCGGCGGCGGTGACATCGGCGTCGGCGGTGGCCTGCTGGCAAAGGCGGCGCTGTACGGCATCGTGCGGCTGACGCGCGACCTGGGGCTGTCGGTGGAGGGCGGCTACACCCGTGCGCCGCAAGGCAACTTCAGCGCACTGCACGGCACGCTGGCGCTCAACTGGATCCTCGACGACCCCAGCGACCCGACCGCCGGTGCGCGCAGCACGCGCACCGAATGGGTGGCCGGTGCCTCGCGCTACAAGGCCGCGCGCAAGGACGGCACGCAGCGTAACCTCGACGCGGTGACGCTGAAGATCAACCGCTTCGTCGCCGACAACGTCTACCTCACGGGCCAAGCGCACAGCGCGCTCAGCGGCGGTGCCGGCGGCTACACCGTGGGCCTGTTCGGCGTCGGCCTGCAGATGCCCGTGGGCACCGGCTGGCGCGTCGGCGCCGAGGCGCTGGCCGGTGCGGCCGGCGGTGGTGGGGTAGACACCCGCGGCGGCGCGCTGCTGCAGCCGATGGCCTATGTGGACACCGACCTGGGCCGCTCGTTGTCCCTGCGGCTGGCCCTGGGCCGCGTGAAGGCGCTGCGCGGGCCGTTCAGCAGCAACGTGGTCGACCTGTCGCTGGTGTTCCCGTTCGGCGTGACGCAGCACAGTTCGCGTTAGGGTCACTAAATGCCGATCTGCTGCGCCATCTCTGGCAGTTAGGTCGCATAAAAAACCGTCTCTCCCGCCACTCGCCACAGCTTCATGCAGCCAATCCTACTCAGCGGATTTGTCCTCATCGCGGCGTCAGCCGGATACATTGTCTGGGCTCGTCGGCAAAGCAAAGCACTGCGAGCAGCGTGCGTGAGCTCCTTCGAAGAGGCCTATGCGAGAGCCGAGGAGAAGCCGCAGTTCTACATGTCGTATGGGTATGGTGTGCCAGTCTTCAAGATTACGCACAATTCCAAGGAGGCACATCTGAAGTCGGAGAGTTCAGGAGAAAATGCAGCCTTCGTAACTGGCATACAAAGGGTATGCGGAGCGTCGGGTTCTCAAGACAATCCATATCAAGCGAGCCGCGCCATTCACTTCGCATGGGCGGTAGCCGGGAACGAAGTCTTCTACCCCAATCACAAACCACCGGGCGGCGCCGGTGAGGCCTAAGTGCCTCCGAATTAACACCTAATGAACCCGCGTCGCGTCCACGAGCTGATGCGCTGGAACTTCCCGCCGGTTGATCTCGCCGCGCACGGCTGGATCAACGTGTGCGAGTCAGCTGGACTGAATGTCGTTCGCTTCCAGGAGGTAGTTGATCGCTACTTTTCGGCCGATCACTTGCTAGTCGATGTTCATCGGAAGCTAGGCGCGTTCTTGCCACGGCTGGAGGCAATTCGTTTCGTTGCGGCACACGCTGGACAAGGGCAGATCCGGATCTCTGATCGGGAATTCACTTCATTCGTGGTACTCGCCCTCAATGGCGTTGCAACGGGGTGGGGTCGAGATTCAGCGGTCGTTGCTGGGCTGCCTCGAATCTCCTTGACCATCAGCCTGGATGGATGAACTTTCTACCGCGTCGTTGACCGTCTCGATGGCCGAATCGACCCACACCATGCCAACCCCGCGGACCCTGCATGCCGCCGTCATCGGCGGTGGCCCGGCGGGCCTGATGGCGGCCGAGGTGCTGGCGCAGCGCGGTGCGCGTGTCGACCTGTTCGACGCCATGCCCTCGGTGGGCCGCAAGTTCCTGCTGGCCGGCAAGGGCGGGCTGAACCTGACGCACGCCGAGGCCTTCGAGCGTTTCGGTCAGCGCTATGCCGCGCGCCAGCCGCAGATCGAGCCGCTGTTGCGCCGCTTCGGGCCCGGCGAGCTTCGCGCCTGGGCGCTGGGCCTGGGCGTCAACACTTTCGTCGGCAGCTCGAACCGCGTCTTCCCGGCGGACCTGAAAGCCGCGCCGCTGTTGCGGCACTGGCTGCATCGCCTGCGTGAGCAGGGCGTGCGCTTTCACATGCGGCATCGCTGGCTGGGTTGGGGCGATGCGGGTGCGCTGCGTTTTCGAACCCCTGCCGGCGACATCGACGTTGACGCCGACGCGGTGGTGCTGGCGCTGGGTGGCGCGAGTTGGTCGCGCCTGGGTTCCGACGGCGCCTGGGTCGACCTGCTGCGCCAGCGCGGCGCGGACGTGGCGCCGCTGCAGCCATCGAACTGCGGCTTCGATGTGGCGCGGGTCGACGCTGGCGCTGCGTTGGCGGGCACGGGCAGGGACGCTGCGCTGGGCCTGGGCTGGACCGACCATTTCCGCACGCGCTTCGCCGGCCAGCCGGTGAAGAACGTCGCGCTGAGCTTCAGCAACGCGGCGGGGCAAACGTTTCAACAGCAAGGCGAGTTCGTCGTCACCGAAAGCGGCGTCGAAGGCAGCCTGGTGTACGCAGCGTCGGCCCTCGCGCGCGACGCCATCACCGCCCAAGGCTGGGCCACGGTTCACCTCGATCTGCAGCCGCAGCGCGACGCCGACTTCGTGCGGGCCGAGGTGAGCCGGCCGCGCGGTTCGCGGTCGCTGTCGACGCACTTGAAAAGCCGCCTCGGCATCGACGGCGTGAAGGCCGCGCTGCTGCACGAGTTGCTGCCGCGCGAGGCGATGAACGACCCCGCGCAACTGGCCACTGCAATCAAGGCCCTGCCGCTGACGCTGCGCGCACCGCGCCCTATCGACGAGGCCATCAGCAGCGCCGGCGGCGTTCGCTTCGAAGGGCTGACCGACGGCTTGATGCTGCAAGCGCAGCCCGGCGTGTTCTGCGCTGGCGAGATGCTCGACTGGGAAGCGCCCACCGGCGGCTACCTGCTGACCGCGTGCTTCGCGACCGGTGCGGCTGCGGGCGAGGGCGCGGCGAAGTACCTGGCGCTGGAGTGAGCCGGTGAGCGCCGGACATCTCCTACAACCGCATCCGCGTTTGCGGCGCAGGTGCGGCGGCCTGTCCGACGTTGCAGCGCGGGGTGCCGACCTAGAGTGGGACGTTCAGTCACTTTGCGAAGGTCAGCGCCATGCCCACTACCCGTTCGCTTGTTTATCCTGTGTTGTGCGGCCGCGGGGCGTGGTTGACAGCAGCCTTGTTGGGACTGTCGTCGTCGGCGATGGCTGCCACCGGGTCGGCTTCGGCCGAGGTCGAGTCGCGTTACCAACAAGACCGCGCCAAGTGCCTCAGTGGCACTTCCAACCAGGACCGCGCCACGTGCCTGAAGGAGGCGGGTGCGGCGCGCGATGCGGCGCGGCAAGGACAGCTCGACGACGCGGGCGCAGCCAAGCAAGGCAACGCAAAGCAGCGCTGCCAGGCCTTGACCGGAGACGAAGCGAAGGACTGCCTTTCGCGCGCAAGCGGCAACGGCACGGTCAGCGGCAGCGCGCAGGCGGGCGGCGTGTTGCGCGAAACCGTGACCACGCAAATCCTGCCGGCCGAGCCGCCGGCATCGGCGCCATCACCGGCATCGGCCACCTCGGCGCGCTGACCCGACGTGCGCAGTCGGTCGGCGGACCGGCTGCGTGTCACAGTGCAGACCATGACGACCCGCACTGCTGATTCAGCCACGCCAACGGCGCTGGTTTTTGTACATGGTTTCGGTTGCTCGCACGTGGATTGGCACGCACAACTGCGGTACCTCGCACCGAACCACGCCGTCCTGGCGGTGGACCTTCGCGGACACGGTGACAACCCGGCTTCGGCCGACGAATGTTCGATCGAGAACTACGCTGCGGACGTGGCCGGCACGCTGACGCGATCCGACCTTGGTGCGGCTGTGCTGGTCGGCCACAGCATGGGCTGTCGCGTGGTGCTGGAAGCCGCGCGGCGCTCGTGGGAAAAACTGCGCGGTGTGGTGCTGATTGACAGCAGCCAGCTCGCTGCGTCGGACCCCGCAGAAGCCGAACGCGAGGCACGCAATCGCATCGACGCGGTTGGCTTCGCAGCTTTCTCGAAGGCGTTCTTCGAAGGCATGTTCGTCTCCACCAGCCCGGAGACAATCAAGCGCGACATTTTGCGTCGCGCGGCCTCGTTTCCTGCTGTGGTCGGACAAGCGCTGTTCCCGCGCATGGTCGCGTGGGACGCGCAGC
This sequence comes from Burkholderiales bacterium, assembly GCA_031386065.1. Lineage (GTDB taxonomy): Bacteria > Pseudomonadota > Gammaproteobacteria > Burkholderiales > Burkholderiaceae_C > JANYJJ01. Next base: position 18,365 of record JANNBZ010000003.1, on the reverse strand, counting down.
ACATGGACGCGGCGCTGCGTGCGCTGGAAGGTCGGCGCGTGCCGCTGCTGGTGATTCAGAGCAGCTACTTGAACCCTAATCGGACGCGGGTGTCGATCGCGCCGGGGGGCGACACACCGTGGCTGCAAAACGTGCGCCGCTGCGTGCCGTCCGCCCGCATCGAGATCGTGCCCGGCGTAGGTCACTTTCCGCAGCTAGAAGCGCCAGAGCACGTCAATCGACTGATCGCCTCGTTCGTCGCCGACCCGTTCGGGTGCGGCTGAACCGCGCTTGCTCACCTTGCAGAGTCGACCTGGTCGACGACATTCGGCGCCGCCAGAGCGAGCGTGGCGGCGGCGGTGCGGGTGCTGCGGCGTCGAGGCAGCGTCTCGAAGACGCATCGAGATCGGGGCCGCACATGAGCCTGTGCAGCGCAACCACGGCACCGAAGCCGTCCCGTTGCGCCCTAACACAGCGCCGCGAAATCGGCACCGCCACCCCTGTGGCACACTGCGTCGCGACTCACTTTTTAGTGCTCGACCGGCGCCGGTTTCGAGCCCTTTTTCTTGAACAAGATTCTTCTGCAAATCGCCACCGAACTGAAGGTTCGGCCGGCTCAAGTGACCGCAGCCGTCGAGCTGCTGGACGGCGGCGCCACGGTGCCCTTCATCGCGCGTTATCGCAAAGAGGTGACCGGCGAACTCGACGATATCCAGCTGCGTGAACTGGAAGCACGCCTGGCGTATTTGCGTGAACTGGAAGAGCGCCGCGCGGCGGTGCTGAAAAGCATCGAAGACCAGGGCAAGTTGACGCCCGAACTGCGTGCCACGCTGGAGGCCGCAGCCACCAAGCAAGACCTCGAAGACCTGTACGCGCCGTACAAGCTCAAGCGCCGCACCAAGGCGATGATCGCCCGCGAAGCCTGTATCGAGCCGCTGGCCGACCGGCTGTTCGCCGACCCGTTGCTGGTGCCGCTGGCCGAGGCCGCTGCGTTCATCAACGCCGACGCCAGATTCGCCGATGCCGCTGCGGTGCTCGACGGTGTGCGCGACATCCTGAGCGAGCGCTGGGCCGAAGACGCGGTGCTCGTCGGCACGATGCGCGAGTGGCTGTGGGGCGACGCGTTCTTCAAATCGAAACTGATGGACGGCAAGGACGGCACTCAGCCCGACGCTGCCAAGTTTCGCGACTACTTCGACTACGCCGAGCCGATTCGCACGGTACCGTCGCACCGTGCGCTGGCGGTGTTTCGGGGTCGCACGCTGGAGTTCCTGGACGCGAAGCTGGCGGTCGATGAAGAAGTGGTGCCGGGCAAGCCCACGGGACCGTCAGGGACCCCTTCGGTGTCCTCGGCGGAAGGCCGCATCGCGGTGCACCTGAAGTGGAGTCACGCGAAGCGCGCCGGCGACGACCTGATCCGAAAATGCATCGCCTGGTGCTGGAAGGTCAAGCTCAGCCTGAGCCTGGAACGCGACCTGTTCGCCCGCCTGCGTGAAGAGGCCGAGCGCGTGGCCATCAAGGTATTTGCCGAGAACCTGCGCGACCTGCTGCTGGCCGCACCCGCCGGCCCGCGCGTGGTGATGGGGCTGGACCCCGGCATCCGCACCGGCTGCAAGGTGGCCGTGGTCGACGCCACCGGCAAGGTGCTGGCTCACGCGACGATCTACCCGCTGGAGCCGCGCCAGGACTGGGAAGGCTCGCTGCACACGCTGGGCGGGCTGTGCGCGACGCACGGCGTCAACCTGATCGCCATCGGCAACGGCACCGGCAGCCGCGAAACCGACAAGCTGGCCGCCGACCTGATCAAGCGAATTCAGGCACTGGCGCCGGGCACGCGCATCGAGCGCGTGGTCGTCAGCGAAGCCGGCGCGTCGGTCTACTCGGCCAGCGAATACGCCAGCAAGGAACTGCCCGATCTGGACGTGACGATTCGCGGCGCCGTCAGCATTGCTCGGCGGCTGCAAGACCCGCTGGCCGAGTTGGTGAAGATCGAGCCCAAGAGCATCGGCGTCGGCCAGTACCAGCACGACGTGAACCAGAGCGACCTGGCGCGCAGCCTGAACGCGGTGATCGAAGACTGCGTGAACTCGGTGGGCGTGGACCTGAACACCGCGTCGACGCCACTGCTGTCGCGCGTGTCGGGCCTGAGCCCGGCGGTGGCGGCGTCGATCGTGCGCTGGCGCGACGCGAACGGCGCCTTCCGCAACCGCAAGCAGTTGCTCGACGTGAGCGGCCTCGGACCCAAGACCTTCGAGCAGAGCGCGGGTTTCTTGCGCGTTCGCAACGGCGACAACCCGCTGGACCAGTCGGGCGTGCACCCCGAAACCTATTCCCTGGTCGAGCGAATTTTGGGCGTGGTGAAGAAGCCGGCGCGCGAGGTGATGGGCCACGCCGACGTGATCCGCGCGTTGAAGCCCGAGGCCTTCGCCGACGAGAAATTCGGCGCCATCACGGTGAAGGACATCCTGGCCGAGCTGGAAAAACCGGCGCGCGATCCGCGCCCCGATTTCAAGGTGGCGCGCTTCAACGACGGAGTGGAAGACATCAAGGACCTGCAGCCCGGCATGCTGCTCGAAGGCACGGTCAGCAACGTGGCGCAGTTCGGCGCCTTCATTGACCTCGGCGTCCATCAGGACGGGCTGGTGCACGTCAGCCAGCTCAGCAACAAGTTCGTCACCGACGCGCGCGAGGTGGTGAAGACCGGCGACATCGTCAAGGTGCGCGTGGTCGAGGTCGACCTGGCGCGCAAGCGGATCGCGCTGACGATGAAGCTTGACGCCAAGCCTGCGGGGTCGGCCGATGCGAACGCCTTCCGCCCGGCCGGTCGCGGCGAGCGCCAGGGTGCAGCCGCGCCGAGGGCCGGTGGCGCGGTGCCTGCAGCGTCTGCCATGGCCGACGCGTTCGCGCGCTTGCAAAAGCGCTGACGGCGCCCGTCGTTCAGCGAGAATTTGCATCTGCGCGCAACCGAGATGCAGCGTTGGCGCACCCACCGAATGTCGAGCTCGACCTTCCAATGCCACCCTGATCGAAAGCCCACCATGAAGCAAACTGTTTCCCACCTCCTGACCGCGACGCTGATCGCGATGGCCGCCGGCCCCAGCCTGGCTGCCGACACGGCGCCGCCGCCCACAGAAGCCGCCGGCCCGCTGAAAAACGCACGCGCGCTGATCGCCGAGAAGAAATGGGCGCCCGCCATCGAAGAACTCAAGCGCGTCGACGACAAGGCCAGCGCCGACTGGAACAACCTGATGGGCTACAGCCTGCGCAAGGGCAAGACGCCCGACTACGCCGGCGCCGAGCGGTACTACGACGCCGCGCTGCGCATCGACCCCAAGCACCGCGGCGCGCTGGAGTATTCGGGTGAGCTGTACCTGATGACCAACAAACTGCCGCAAGCCGAGCAGCGCCTGGCCGCGCTCGACAAGGCCTGCACCTTCGGCTGTCCCGAGTACACCGACCTCAAGAAAGCGGTCCAGCGCTACAAGGCCAACGGGAATCAGTACGTGGCCGAATGAAAGCCGTACCGTCCGGCGTGCCGGGCTGCTAACGCTGGTGGCGGGCCGGCCCAACACCCCATTCGCTTTTTCGCGGGCAACCGCATCCTTTTGGATGGCCGGTTCGTCATAGGAGCAGGGCGGGCGACGGATGGCCGCAATGCGCTGACCAGCCTGCCTGAGTCAAGGCCTTCGCCGAAGGGATCAAGGATCGCTGCGAAACGCCGCCGGCAATGGTGGAATTGACCGAGGTCGGATCCTATGGTTTCTTCGACGCCTAGTGCGACCGAGCCTGGTTCTGAGGTGCCCGACGACCTCATCGGCCTGCTGGAAAAGGGACGCAGGGAATTCCTTTCCCTGGTCCATCACATTCGCCCCGAACTGCATCGCTACTGCACGCGCATGACCGGCTCGGTGGCCGATGGCGAAGACGTTGTCCAGGAAACACTCGCTCGCGCCTGCTACGAGTTGCCCCAGCTGCGGGCGATGCCTCCCTTGCGACCCTGGCTGTTTCGCATCGCGCACAACCGCGCCATCGATCACTGGCGGCATGAGGCCTATCGCGCGAGTGAGCCTCTGGACGCGGCGATGGAGATGGCCGATGAAGACACGCACGAGCCCGAGAACGTGTTGGCACGCCAGCAGGCGGTGAGTGCCGCGATCGCGTGCTTTCTCGCGCTGGCTCCGGCGCAGCGTGGCTGCGTGATCCTGAAGGACGTGCTGGACCATTCGATCGACGAAATTGCCGTCGAACTCGGCCTGACCGTCCCGGCGGTCAAGGCCGCGCTGCATCGCGGGCGCGTCGCCCTGCAGGCGCAGAGCGCGGTGACCTCGGTAGCCCAGTTGTGCGAGCCGTCCACCGCATTGACACGCTACGCCAGCCTGTTCAACACCCACGACTGGGACGGCGTGCGGGCCATGCTCGCAGACGACGTGCGGCTCGACCTCGTGTCACAGCGCAAGTCGGCCGGTCGGCGTGACGTGGGCACGTATTTCACGAACTACGAACGGGCCGCGGATTCGCACCTTGCCCCGGCGTGGCTGAATGGTCGCGAAGTGCTGGCGGTGGTGGCTGGACCGGGCGCCAGCCCGCCGCGCTACTTCATCGAACTCGGCTGGCGCGACGGGCGGGTGGTCACGATTCGCGACTTCCGCTACGTGCCCTACATCACGCAGGACGCGGTGTTCGAGTTTCCCGAATCGACCCCCCACCGAAGTCCACCATGAAGACCGAACTTCTCTACCTGTTGCTGACCGCCATCCTCACCGGCGTGTTGTGGATCCCGGTCGTGATCGGCTACGTGTCCTCGGGGCGGCGTCTCACGCCGGCCAGCTACAAAGTGGCGCCCACCACGCCACTGCCTAACTGGGTCCATCGCGCCAACCGTGCACACCTCAACGCGGTCGAAAACTTCGCACCTTTCGCTGCGGTGGTTTTGATCGCCCACGCCACGGGCGTGTCCAACGCGGTGACGGTGAGTTGTGCCGCGATCTACTTCTATGCGCGCCTGGTACATGTGGTGCTTCACATCAGCGGATTCGGCCTTTTCTTTGCCCGAACCGTGATCTTCACGGTGGCATGGCTGGCGTTCATCACATTCGCTGTGGTGTTGTTGCGCGCGATGTGATCATCAGGCTCAGGCCGGAACGAGGCGCCTGTGTCAACTGCGCAGAGCAGGCCTGAGCTGAGCCGACTGCGCTGCACAGCTTCGCAGGTGCTTCGCTGCGTCGGCTCAGCCCAGCGCGCCGGCCGCACCTCGATTCGCCAGTGCATCGGCCCGCTCGTTGCCCGGGTCGCCAGCGTGGCCCTTGACCCAGCGCCAGTCGACGTGGTGCAGGTTGCGAAGTGCGTCCAACCGCTGCCAGAGGTCCGCGTTCTTCACCGGCTGCCGCGCGGCCGTCTTCCAGCCGCGCTGTTTCCAGCCGTGGATCCATTCGGTGATGCCCTTGCGGACGTATTCGCTGTCGGTGTAGATGATCACATCGCAGCTTCGCTTCAGCGACGCCAGCGCCTCGATCACCGCCGTCAGCTCCATCCGGTTGTTGGTGGTCAGCGCTTCGCCCCCGCACATTTCCTTTTCGTGGCCACCATTGCTCAGCCACGCACCCCAACCGCCGCGGCCGGGGTTTCCCTTGCAGGCACCGTCGGTGTAGATCGTGACCGACGGCCGCTGGATGGCGGGCCGCTCTTGCGCGTCGGCGCCGTGTGCTGGGTGGTTCATTCGGATTGGTGCGTGTGTTGTTGTGCAGCCACCGCCGGTGCGGTGGCCTTGCTGGATTGACGTTGCGCGCGCGCCAGACCGACCAGGCGCATGCCGCGAACACGCTTCACCGCCGTCAGCGAATAAACCGCCCCGAACACCGGCCACCAGCCGTCACCGGCGCGCTCCATCCACTCGAAACGGCCCAGCCATTTTGCCGAAGACGCCGGCGGTCGATAGCAGCCGAAGCGACCGGCCTCGACTTCGAAGCTGAGCAGGCGCAGCCAATCGCGCAGCCGCCGGTAGGCGATGAACTCGCCGGCGTTGGGCAAGAACAGCGCGCCGGCGTCCGCCGATCCGGCCCCACGGCTGAGCCGACCCAGGCGCTGGCGCAGGCCCCACAGGCTGGCCGGGTTCAGGCCGAGGATCACCACGCGGCCCTCGGGACGCAGCACGCGCTCGACTTCACGCAGCGTCAGGTGCGGGTCGCGCGCCAGTTCCAGCGCGTGGGGAAGCACCACAAGATCGAGGCTCTGGCTGTCGAACGGCAGCGCGTCGAAATCGCACAGCAGCGACACGCGGGCGCTGGCCAGCGGCACCTCCGCACCCGTCGCAACCGGCACCGGGTCGGTGGCTGCCGCATGGTCCAGCCCCAGCCAGCGGTGCGGCATGCGGTTGGCTCGCAAGGCGTCGAGCTGCGGCAGGCCGAGTTGCAGCGCATGGAAGCCGAACACGTCGGCCACCGCCGCGTCGACGTGCTGCTGCTCCCAGTCGAGCAGGTAGCGGCCGGCCGGGGTCTGCAGCCACTCGCCCAAACCTATAATCTCCGCACCGTTCGACATGAATCTGCTCGCCCTACCTGCCTTCAACGACAACTACATCTGGATGCTTCACGATGAGCGCAATGCCATCGTCGTCGATCCGGGGGACAGCGCACCGGTCATCGCAGCACTGGCGGCCAACGGTCCGACGCTCGCCGGGATTCTAGTGACCCACCACCACGCCGACCACGTGGGCGGCGTCGACGCGCTGCGCCCGTGGTTGAAAGGTGTGATGCACGGCCCGGCCCACGATGACATTCCGCAGCCTTTTGAGACACGCTGTTTTCCGTCGGCTGCGGACGCCCGTTCGAAGGCACGCCGGCACAGATGAACGCCTCGCTGACTCGACTGGCGTCGTTACCCTCGGACACGCGAGTCCGCCGTGCGCATGAATACACTTTGGCGAACCTGCGATTTGCCCATGCCGCCGAGCCCGACAACCAGGAACTTGCCGCCTGCACGCAGCGCTGCGAAACGTTGCGTGCGCAGGGCGCGCCCACCCTGCCCGGCGCCATCGGGCGGGAACGATTGATCAACCCTTTCCTGCGCTGTGGCCAACCGGCCGTGGTGCAGGCCGCGCGCCGACACGGCGCTGCCAGCGACGGTGAAACCGACGTCTTCACCGCGTTGCGACAATGGAAAAACAACTTCCGATGATCCTGACCACTTCATGGAACCTGCGCGCCTGCACACTGGCCGCGCTGCTCGCCCTGACGGCCTGCGCCACACGGGTTCAGCCTGTCGAATCCAGCCCGTCGGCGCCGGCACAGGCGTCGACGCCAGCACCGACCCCGACCGTGACCGAGGCCTCGGCCAGCAGCGCCGCGGTGCAGCCGCCACTCGCTGTTGCTGCCCCGGTGGTCGACGAGCGCGTCGTGGTTCTGCCGGTCGATCCGCTGCGCCCCGACGTGCGGCTGGACCTGAACGACAAGACCGCGCAGAAAGACCTGTGGTCGCGTGTGCGCCAGGGGTTCGGCATGCCCGACCTCGACACCGACCTGGTGCGCGACCGCGAGCGCTGGTACGCCGCGCGGCCCGACTACGTGCAGCGCATGACCGAGCGCGGTGGCCGCTACCTGTTCCACATCGTCGAGGAGGTCGAACGCCGCGGCATGCCGACCGAACTGGCGCTGCTGCCCTTCATCGAAAGTGCCTTCAACCCGCAGGCCATTTCGTCGGCCAAGGCCTCGGGCATGTGGCAGTTCATGCCGCTGACCGGACGCGACTTTTCGCTCAAGCAGAACGTGTTTCGCGACGACCGGCGCGACGTGCTGGCCTCGACCCGCGCCGCGCTCGACTATCTGGGCCGGCTGCACAACATGTTCGGCGACTGGCACCTCGCACTGGCGGCCTACAACTGGGGTGAAGGCAGCGTGCAGCGCGCCATCAAACGCAACCTCGCTGCCGGCCTTCCCACCGACTACCTGAGCCTGAAGATGCCGGAGGAGACGCGCTACTACGTGCCCAAGCTGCAAGCGGTGAAAAACATCATCGGGCAGCCCGACGCGTTCGCACTGACGCTGCCGCCCCTCACCAACCACCCGTACTTCCTCAGCGTGCCGATCGAGCGCGACATCGACGTCGACGTGGCGGTGCGGCTGGCCGGCATGCCGCTGGAAGAGTTCAAGACGCTGAACCCGCAAATGAACAAGCCGGTGATCCTGGCAGCCGGCACGCCGCAGGTGCTGCTGCCGTACGACAACGCGAACCAGTTCGTGCGCCGCCTGGCGGTTCACCGCGGTCCTCTCGCCAGCTGGACGGCCTGGGTCGCACCGAAAACACTTCGCCCGGCCGACGCCGCCAAACAAGTCGGCATGACCGAGGCCGGCCTGCGCGAGGTGAACCGCATCCCGCCGCGCATGCTTGTGAAGGCCGGCTCGACGCTGCTGGTCCCGCGCAGCGCGCAGCGCCAGACCGACGTGTCGGAACACATTGCCGACAACGCGACCATGTCGCTGTCACCCGACCTGCCGCCGCTCAAGCGTGTGTCGCTGAAGGCCGGCAAGCGTGACACCGTGGCCAGCATTGCCAAGCGCTACCGCGTGCCGGCCGCCCAGGTGGCGCAGTGGAACCAGGTCACGGCGGCGGCCGGCTTCAAGCCGGGCCAGGTGGTGGTCGTGTACGTGGCGCAGAAGAGCACGCGGCAGGTCGCGGCTCGCGGCTCGAGGACCAAGGTCGCCATCGCACGCTCGGCGACACGTCGCAGCGCGGGCGCTGCGCCTGCGCGCGTGGCCACCGCGAAACCTGCAGGCGGCCGGCGGCTCTGAACCCGCGGCTCAGCGCCTGTCGCTGAGCGCGTGGGCGATGGTGCCCAGGTCCACGTACTCCAGTTCGCTGCCCACCGGCACGCCGCGCGCCAGCCGCGTGGCGCGAATGCCGCGGGCCTTCAGCAATTCGGCCACCACGTGCGAGGTGGCCTCGCCCTCAGCGGTGAAGTTGGTCGCGATGATCACTTCGGTCACGCTGCCATCGGTGGCGCGCGCCAGCAACTGTTGCAAGCCGATGTCGCCGGCGCCCACGCCGTCGAGCGGACTGAGCCGGCCCATCAGCACGAAGTACAGGCCGCCATAGCTGCCGGTGCGCTCGAGCGCCGCCTGGTCGGCTGGCGTTTCGACCACGCACAGCAGCCGGCTGTCACGCTGCGTGTCGAGGCAGGTGCTGCAGACCTCGGCCTCGGTGAAGGTGTGGCAGCGCTGGCAATGCCCGATCTCGGTCGCGGCGCGCTGCAGGGCCAGCCCCAATTGCTGCGCGCCGTTGCGGTCGTGTTGCAGCAGATGGAACGCCATCCGCTGCGCCGACTTGACACCCACCCCGGGCAGGCGCCGCAGCGACTCGATCAGCGCTTCTAAGAGCGGTTCGGTCACGTGGCTCAGAAGGGAAACTTCATGCCCGGCGGCATCGGCATGCCAGCGGTCAGCTTGCCCATCTTTTCCGACGACACCTCTTCGGCGCGGCGCAGGCCGTCGTTGAAGGCGGCGGCCACCAGGTCTTCGAGCATGTCCTTGTCGTCGGCCAGCAGACTGGGGTCGATGACGACACGCTTGACGTCGTGCTTGCAGGTCATGGTGATCTTCACCAGCCCCGCGCCCGACTGGCCCTCGACTTCGATGGTGGCCAGTTCGTCCTGGGCGCGCTTGAGGTTGTCCTGCATCGCCTGGGCCTGTTTCATCAAGCCGGCGAGTTGGCCTTTCATCATGGGAAGTTCTCCTGGAATTGAATGGAAATCAGTGCGGCTTCACCGAGCCCGGCACGATACGCGCCGTCTTGTACTGCGCCATCAGCGCCTGCACCAGCGGGTCGTTGTGAATGATCTGTTCCGCCTCGGCCTGGCGGCGGTCGCGTTCGGCGCTGGCGCGCAATGCGGGTGAATCGTGGGCCGCACCGGCGTCCACCTCGACCCGCACCGCGTGGCCCAGCGCTTCGGTCAGCGCGGCCTGCAGTTTTTCGCGCTGGGCGGGCGCGCGCAGCGTCTCGCGGTCGACACGCAGACGCCACAGCGGCGGCGCGCCAGCGTCTTCGATGGCAACGCATTGCGCCTGCATCGCCAGTTCGCGCACCAGCGCATTGATGGCGCCGCGTTCGTTCATGGCCAGCACCACGCGATTCCAGCGCTCGCCCAGCGCGTCGGGGACCAGAGCGGGCGGTGCCGAGACCTTTGCCTCCTCTACAACGGCTGTTGGGCGAGTCGGCCGCGCCTCGGGTGGCAACGCGTCCTCGAACGGCACGTCAAGCCACGGCGGCGGCTCGTCGTCGGCCACCTGCTGAACCTGCCTCAGCGGCGCCGCAGGTGCTGCAGGTCGCTGCGCAGGAACGGCCGCCGCACGCGGTCGCACGGCGCTGACGGCCACCGCTGCCGAAGCTGCCGACGCCAGCGCGGCGGTGTTGCGAACCGGCGTGCCGGCCACCGCGCCGCGCCCTGCCGGCCGGAATGCCAGCATGCGCAACAACACCATCACCAGGCCGCTGTATTCGTCGGGCGCCAGCGCCAGTTCGGCGCGACCGTGCAGCGCCATGCTGTAGAACAGCTGGGTCTCGTCGGCCGCCAGCAGCGGCGCCAGGTGCAGCACCTCGGGCGCGTCGGCATCGGTCGCATCCACAGCCGACGGCACCGCCTGCGCCACTGCCATCTGCTGCAGCAGGTTGGACATTTCCTCCAGCGTGCCGGCGGCCGACAAACCCAGCCCGCGCAGTGCATCGGCGGTGTCGACCAGCGCCGCGCCGTCGCTGGCCAGCAGCGATTCGATCAGCCGCACCGCGTGGCCCCGGTCCACCGCGCCAAGCATCTGGCGCACGCCGTCTTCCAGCAAGCTGCCGCCACCGAAGGCGATGGCCTGGTCGGCCAGCGACAGCGCATCGCGCATCGAGCCGCGTGCCGCACGCGACAACAGGCGCAGCGCGCCGGGCTCGGCCTCAATCAGTTCGTCAGCCAGCACATGCGCCAGGTGCGCCTGCACCGTCGTCGGTGCCATCGGCCGCAGGTTGAACTGAAGGCAGCGCGACAGCACGGTGGGGGGCACCTTCTGCGGGTCGGTGGTGGCCAGCACGAATTTCAGGTAGTCGGGCGGCTCTTCCAGCGTCTTCAGCATCGCGTTGAAGGCGTGGTTGGTGAGCATGTGCACTTCGTCGATCATGTAGACCTTGAAGCGGCCGAGCACCGGCTTGTAAACGGCCTGGTCGAGCAACTGCGAGATCTCGTCGACACCGCGGTTCGAGGCTGCGTCGAGCTCGACGTAGTCGACGAAACGGCCGCTGTCGATGTCGCGACACGCATCGCACACCCCGCAGGGCCGCGCGGTGATGCCGCCCTGCCCGTCGGCGCCGGTGCAGTTCAGCGACTTCGCCAGGATGCGCGACACCGTCGTCTTGCCCACGCCGCGGGTGCCGGTGAACAGATACGCATGGTGCAGGCGGCCCTGCGTCAGCGCGTTGCTCAGCGCCTGCACGACGTGCTGCTGGCCGACCAGTTCCTCGAAGCTGCGAGGGCGGTATTTGCGGGCCAGGACGAGGTAACTCATGGGCCACGATTCTACGGGGACCGATGACCCGCGAACGGTGCCGGATAATCGCTTGCCCACCCCTTGCGCCCGTCGCTTCGAATGAACACCTTGCCCGCCGCCGCCACCGCATCCACGTCCGATTCGACGACCCTCAGCTACGAACAATCGGGCGTCAACTACGACCTGATCGACCCGCTGAAAGTGGCCGCGCAGCGCGCTGCGGCAGCCACCGGCGCGCACCTGCTGCGGCACGGCTTCAGCGAGGTCGCGGCCTCGCGCGGCGAGTCGGCTTACGTGGTGGACGTGGGCCCGTTCTACCTGGCCAGCATCGTCGAATGCCTGGGCTCGAAAGCCCTGGTCGCCGACGAGATGCACCAACTCACCGGCCGCAGCTACTACGACGGCATTGCACAAGACACCATCGCGATGGCCATCAACGACCTCATCACGGTCGGCGCCACGCCGCTGGTGGTGCAGGCCTACTGGGCCGCAGGCGGCTCCGACTGGTTCAGCGACACACAGCGCGCGCAGGCCCTGGTGGCCGGCTGGAAGCGCGCCTGCGATGTCTGCGGCGTGGCCTGGGGCGGCGGCGAAACACCGGCGCTGGCGGGCATCGTGGCCGAGGGCCGCATCGACCTGGCGGCGTCGTGCACCGGGTTCATCAACCCGAAGGAGCGGCTGTCGGTGGGCGACAAGCTCGGCCCCGGCGACGCCATCGTGATGCTGGCTTCCAGCGGCATCCACGCCAACGGCCTGAGCCTGGCGCGCAAGCTGGTCGAGCGCCTGCCGCAGGGCTACCTGACCGAGGTGTCGCCGGGGCTGAGCTACGGCGACGCCTTGCTGGCACCCACGGTGCTGTATTCGCCCGTCACCGAGGCGCTGCACAAGGCCGGCATCACACCGAACTACTGCGCCAACATCACCGGCCACGGCTGGCGCAAGCTGCTGCGCCACCCTGCCGCACACACCTACCGCATCCACAGCCTGCCACCGGTGCCGCCGGTGCTGAAGTTCATTCAGCAACACGCGCGTCAGGACGACCGCGAGGCCTACAGCACGCTCAACATGGGCGCAGGCTTCGCGCTGTTCGTGAAGGCCGCCGACGCCGAGCGCACGGTGGCGGTTGCAAAGGCGAACGGCGTGGACGCGATCGTTGCCGGCGTGGTCGAGGCCGGCCCCAAGCGCCTGCTGATCGAGCCGCTGAACATCACGTTCGGCGACGACGCACTGCAGTTGCGCTGAAGCCGGGGCGCCGCGTATGACCGCAGCCTGGCGCGCGGCGCAACGGTGGGCTGTCCTGCTGCTAGTCGCTGCGCTGGCAGCTTGCGCCGGTGTCTTGCCGCAGATCGAACGAGCGCCCTCCTTCGCGCGGCCGGCGGCCACCGAAACGCCGCTCGGTTCGGTTGCCCGCGACGCGTCGATTCCGCCCACCCTGTCGGGTGTGCGCGCGCTGCCGCAGGCGGCTTTCGCGCTCGACGCGCGCATGGCGATGATCGAACAGGCGCAGGTCTCGCTCGATGTGCAGTACTACGTCATCGGCAACGACACCACCGGCCGCATGCTGCTGCGTGCGCTGCGTGACGCAGCCCGGCGCGGCGTTCGCGTGCGGCTGCTGCTCGACGACATGCACACCGCCGGCATGGATCCGCTGCTGCAGGGCCTGGCGGCCGAGCCCCACGTCGAGCTGCGGCTGTTCAACCCCTTCGTGCACGGACGCGAGGCCCCGCTGCTGCGGCTGTTCGCGCTGGCGGCCGACTTCAGCCGTTTGAACCGGCGCATGCACAACAAGCTGTTGATCGCCGACGGCGCGCTGGCGGTGGTCGGCGGGCGCAACATGGCCGACGAGTACTTCCTGCGCAGCCGGCAGTCCAACTTCATCGACTTCGACCTGCTGCTCGCAGGCGCCGTGCTGCCGCGACTGGCGCAATTGTTCGATCTGTACTGGAACAGCGAGCAGGCCTTCGAACTGGGACGGCTGGCGAGATCGCGCGACTCGCGCGCCGAGCTGCAAACCGCCTTCGACAGCGCGACGCGCGGCGACACCTTCACGCAAGAGCCGCAGCAACCACCCGCCACCGATCTCTACGGCCACCCTCCCTTCAGCGCCGAGTTGGCGCGGCGCAGCTTCCATTTCATCGCCGCACCCACCAGCGCCTTCGCCGACGCGCCCAACAAGGGCGGCGCGCTGGTGGGCAGCGTGGACGCGACCGACCCGCTGGCGCAGCGCACCTTCGCACTGCTGCACGAAGCGCAGTCCGAGGTGATGCTGATCTCGCCCTACTTCATTCCCGGCCAGGCCGGCCTCGGGCACATGCGCGAGGCGCGCCGTGCCGGCATCGCGGTGCGCGTGGTCACCAATTCACTGGCCGCCAGCGACGCGCCCGTCGTCAACACCGGCTACGAACGCTACCGGATGGCGATGCTGCAGATGGGCGTGGAGCTGTTCGAGGTCAGCCCGAGCCGCCTGAAGCGTGAGAAGACCTTGCGCAGTTTGCTGGGCAATTCGAGCGCGCGGCTGCACGCCAAGATCGGCTTCATCGACCGCCGCACGGTGCTGGTCGGATCGATGAACCTGGACCCCCGCTCGGTCTTCACCAACACCGAGATCGGGGTGGCAGTTCGCAGTCCCGAACTGGCCGCGATGATCATCACCGCCTACAAGGTCGACAGCCTCGAAGGCGTTTACAAGGTCAGCCTGGCCGACGACGGCACCAATCTGCAATGGACCGCGCTCAACGACGACACCCCCGAAGTGCTCGACGAGCCGCCCGAGGCCAGCCTGTGGCAGCGCCTGCAGATCTTCATCCTGTCGACCGTGGTGCCCGAAGCCTTGTTGTGATGCCCTGCGAGCGGGCTGCGTGAATCGCCTCGCCTACAATCGCCGGTGACGGGCCTCCCCGCATGGGAAAGCGGCCAACCGGGTCAGATGGGGAACCAAGCAGCCCTAACTGCAGACTCAGTGCCGGGGGTAAGGCTCGTCACCCCACCTGCTTGAACGCCAGCACCGCCTGGTTGCGCAAGGTGCGCAGCAAGGCCAACTCCTTTTCACCCAGTTCGATGCCGCCTGGCTCGGCCTTGTCGGCGTAGATCAGCGCGAACGGCGCGCCCTTCATCTGCAGCGGCAACAACACGAAGGCCGGCGCGTGAACGGCCTTCACGTACCAGGGCGGCAGGCGCGAGGCGATGGCGGGTGCAGTGGCGTCGCTGATCAAAGTGTCGGCACCTTTCGCACAAACCGCCGAGAACAGATCGGTCCCGCCCTTCAGCGGCACTTTGAACACGAGGGCCACCGCCGATGCATCGGTGCCGAGGCCGAAACGGCCGGTCAGGGTGTCGTTCTTCGGCTCGCGCAGGCAGAACACGATGCGTTGAAACCCCAGCGCGCGGTACATGGTTTCCAGCACCATGCGCAGCACTTCGTTCAGCTTGAAGCCTTCGACCATCGCGTGGGCGATGTCCTGCACGCCGGCGGCCAGCACGTCGGCCGTGGAGTGCACCGGCGCAGCCGTTGATGCATCGGGCAGCGTGGCCTGCAGCGCATGCATGCCGAGTGCATCGTCGTCGGCCTGAGCGGCAGCGCCTGCGGGGGTGTGCAGCAAGCGCCCGTGCGGCGTGCACGCGGGCAGGCCCAGGTTCATCGCCAGCGCCATCGGCGCCAGCTTCTGCTGCGCCTGCAGCACGGCGGCTTGAAAGTCGGCGGGCTTGATGGCCAGCACTTTCGCGTAGCGCGTGGCGGCGTCCGCAACCTGCGCGTCGGCGGCGTGCGGGTCGTCTTGCAGCAGCATGTCGGCGACATCGTTGGCGGCACGGGTCAGCCAGCGCAGACGCTCGTCGGGCGTCTCGCCGCGCTGCTGTCGCGGGTCGCCGCCGGGCTTGCGCATGCAGCGCTGCAGCTTGTCCGGCAAGCCCCACGTCTTGGCCACGCCGACTCCCAGTTCCTCGAAGCTCAGGCCCAGCAGGCGGCGCGAGGCGGTTTCCTCGGTGTCAGTACTCGGCGTGGGCGATGCCAGCGCGGCGCGCACCTGGCCGGCCTCGTCGGGAAAGTAGAACTCGGTCAGCAGACGTCCCAGGTTCTGCAGCATCGCGCCGATGAAGGCCTCTTCGGCATCGCGCGAATTGAGGCCCAGTTCGGCGGCCACGGTGCCGGCCAGCAGCGCGCGCAAAAACTCCTGCTTCAGGTGCTGGGCCTGTGCGCGGTCGTGCATGTGCTCCAGCAACAGCAGGCTGATCGCCATGTTGCGAATGCCGGCAAATCCCACCAACGCCACCGCACGCGACACCGTGCTGATGGCGCCGCCGCCCGCGCTGCCGTAGTGCGCTGTGTTGACCAGCCGCAGCAGCTTGTGCGTGAGTGCCACGTCTTTCAGGATCTCGTTCGACAGGCTGGTCAGGTTTTCGCTGTCGGAGTTGGCGACGCGCTGAATGCGCGCGATGGAATCCGACAGCGCCGGAAAGTCGCTCTTGTGGCGCATGCGGCGCAACAGGAAATCGAGCGTGGCGTTGCCGTCGCCCGGCGCGGTGATGTTCATGCTGTCGTCACGCTGCGGGTTCGGCATGGCTCAGCTGGCGACGCTCATCGTGGGGCCTGCGGTCGGCGCTTCAGGCGGCGCGGCAATCACGTCGGCGCTGCTGGCGTCGGCGCTGCCGGCGTCCGCCACGCGGCCACCGTCACGCAGCGCACGACGGCCTTTGTCGAGCGCCTCCTGCACATCGCGCAGGTTGATGTTCAGGCTGCGCGCATAGCGCTGGGCAATGATGGCCAATGCCGGTGCGAGGCGCGGGCCGGGCAACTGGATCGCGGCATCGACCGCGTCGTTCGCCGCGCTCGCGGTGGCGCGCAGCCGGTCGTCGTCGTTGTCGGGGGTGCGTACCGGAATCCCTTTCGGCAGGCGCCGGATCATGTGCAGCACCGCGTCGCCCAGACCCCAGTGACGCGCCACCGCCGCACCGACATCCTCGCTGTTGACGCCGAGCACGGCGAACCATGCCGCCTCCTCGCTCAGACCCGGCAATTCGGGCACACCGGCTGCGGGGTCAGGCGACGGTGCCGGCAGCATCAGCTGACGTGCCTGCTCGGCCTCGTCCGGAAAATGGTAGTCAACCAGCAGGCGGCCCAGGTTTTGCAGCAACGCCACCAGGTAGACCACCTCGGCGTCGTAGCCCGCCGGGCGCAGTGCCTGCGCCACATGGCCGGCCCAGCGCGCCCGCTGCATGCTGCGCGTGAGCGCGAGCGCCGCAGTCTCGGACAGCGGGCCAGGCCAGGCGCGCAGCGCCGACGCAGCATGGCGAATGCCGTCCAGCCCCATCAGCGCGATGCAGCGGCGGATCGTCAGCACCGGTCCGTTGCCGGTCACCTGCGTGCCCTGCACATGCGCCGAGTTGACCTGGCGCAGCAGCTCGAAGCTGAGCGCCATGTCCTGAAGAATCTGCTCGGCCATCTCGTCGGTGCGCTGGCCTTCCTTGCGCGACAGGCGCGTCACGCGCGCACCCACGCCAGGCAGCGCAGGCAGGTGGCCGACGCTGCCCAGGCGGTCGATCAGCAGCGCCAGCGGGCCGCCGTTGTCTTGCGCCTGCGCGTCGCGCCAGCCGCCGAGTGCGCGCAGCAAGGTGCGTGCGCTCAGGTAGCGCTGACGCTCCTGCGTGGCGGTGCAGCGGTTGGCAATCGCCCGCAGGCCTTCGGCGATGGGGTGCGGTGTGGTCCACGGCAGGCGCACGATGTCGCGCCCGCTTGGCGCCATGCGGGCAACCACCGCGGCCAAGTCGGCTTCGTCCAGCACAGGTTGTCCGGTCAGCAGGCGCTGCAGCAACACGCCGCAGGCCAGCACATCGCGGCTGCCGGCGTCGCGCTGCGCTTTCAGGCTGGGGGTCGTGGCTGCAGCCAGGCGTCCGGCGGACGCGAGTTCCGCCTGCGCGGCGCTCAACGACGCGCCGAGGGCAGCCACACGAACGGCCCCGTGCTCGTCGACCAGCAGGCTGTGTAGTTGCAGGTCGCCGTGTGCGCAGCCCGCGTCGTGCGCGAAGGCCAGGCCTTCCAGTGCCTGGCACAGCCAGCACACCGAATCGAGGGGCGGCAGCGCCGACGAGTGCTCGGCCAGCCACTCGGGCAAGGTGACGCCCAGGCGGCGGTCGATAGCGACATACGGCCAATGCGCCTGGACACCGATGTCCAGCGGCGCAGCGAGGTGCGGATGATTCAGCCGCGCAGCCGCGCGCACCTGCTGCGTCCAGGCCTGCAGCGCTGCGGCGTCGTGCGGCTGTGCGCGCGGCAGGGTCAGCATCACCTCGTGCGCCAGCGTGGGGTCGAGCGCCAGCCAGACCATGCTGCCGGCACTCTTGCCCAGCAGCTTGCGCAGCTCGAAGCGACCGAACTTGCGCGGGCGGTCCGCCGTGTCGGAGGGCGCGGTGAACGGGGCGTGGGCGGTCATCGAATCGGGCATGGAATTGCCTTCGATTGGAGCGGAGGCGGCGCCGCCGCGAACCGGCGATCAGGCCGGAGATCGCCGTGCTTTTCAAGCGCTGCGCGCCGACCCGCCGTCACGCCAGTTCGATCACCTCGCCGCTGCCGCTGATGAAGGCACAGCGCACCGCATCGGCCGGTTGCAGCCGGCGCAGCACGTCGCGGTAGCGCAGCAGTTGAGCCCGGTTGACGGGGTCGGTGTCGGGCGCGCCCTGCAGCTTGTAGTCGAGCACCCACCAGACGCGCTGCGCAGCTTGGTCGATGGCCACCAGCCGGTCCAGGCGCAGCAGCTCGGCGCCGTCGCTGACGCTGACCTCGTTGCCGGCCCAGGCCAGGCCGGCGCTGTCGAAGAAGCGCGCGCAGTCGGGCGATGCCAGGATGTTGCCGGCCAGCCGCTGCACTTCGGCCGGGTCGGC